>NZ_PVLV01000251.1 GCF_002982015.1 Streptomyces solincola | reverse complement strand
CGCCGCCCGCCGCCGTACGGTCAGGCCGCGCGCCGGACCTCCGGCGGCGCCGCGCGGTGCAGCGGCCGCAGCGGGTGCACCGCCTTCACCGGGCGCGACCCGGGCCCGCCCACGTGAGAGAACGGCTGCGTACGCCAGTCCAGGCCCTGCGGCAGGGTCAGCAGCAGCGCCGTCTCCTGCTCCACCGGCGCCAGCGTCCGGTCGGCGGGCCGGGCGTCCGCCGCGGCGCGGCCGGTGCCGCCGCACACGGTCAGCACGAACGGGTTCCACGGGGAGGGGCACAGCGCGTGCTCCGGGAGCACCTCCTCGTCGGCCAGCAGCGCGATCGGCTGGGCGCAGTCCGGGCACAGCACCCGGACCATCTCGAACGTGTCGTACGCGTCCTGTTCGCCGTCCTCATCGGGAACGACGGAATCGACAGACTCCAGCATGGAGAATCTCCCCCTCGGGTGGGCCGACCGGGCTCACGCGGCCACGACCACAGCAAGCAATTCCCTTCCGCCCGCGCGAATAACCATCCGGTCACGGGCTGAGGCCCGCCGATCCTGTGGCGTTGGTCACATGCCCCTCGCAGGTGCCCCCGGGAGCGGCCGCGAACTGGGCCCGGAGCGGCCCGGGGCAATAGGTTGACCGCATGGAGGAGCTGGATCGTCAGATCGTCGAGTTGCTCGTCACGGACGGGCGCATGAGCTACACCGACCTGGGCAAGGCCACCGGCCTGTCGACCTCGGCGGTGCACCAGCGCGTGCGCCGGCTGGAGCAGCGCGGCGTCATCCGCGGCTACGCCGCCGTCGTCGACCCGGAGGCCGTCGGGCTGCCGCTGACCGCCTTCATCTCGGTGAAACCCTTCGACCCCAGCGCCCCCGACGACATCGCCGAACGGCTCGCCGACGTCAACGAGATCGAGGCGTGCCACAGCGTGGCCGGCGACGAGAACTACATCCTGAAGGTGCGGGTGGCCACCCCGCTGGAGCTGGAGCACCTGCTGGGCCGCATCCGGTCGCAGGCCGGCGTCTCCACCCGTACCACGGTCGTGCTCTCCACCCCCTACGAGGCCCGTCCACCGCGCGTCTGAGCTGCGAACCTAACCTTGGCCCCATGACGTCCACGACCGAGTCCACCGAGACCGGACACCGCACCGTGCTGCTGCGCGGCGGAGAAGTCCACAGCCCCGCCGACCCCTTCGCCACCGCGATGGTCGTCGAGCGCGGCCACATCGCCTGGGTGGGCTCCGAAGGCGCGGCCGACGCCTTCGCCACCGGCGTGGACGAGGTGGTCGACCTCGAGGGCGCCCTGGTCACGCCCGCCTTCACCGACGCCCATGTGCACACCACCGCCACCGGCCTCGCGCTCACCGGCCTGGACCTCTCCGGCGCCGCCACGCTCGCCGAGGCGCTGGAGCGGGTCCGCGCCTACGCCGCCGCCCGCCCCGCCGACCGGGTCCTGCTCGGCCACGGCTGGGACGCCTCCCGCTGGCCGGAAGGCCGCCCGCCGACCCGCGCCCGACTGGACGAGGCGGCCGGCGGCCGCCCGCTGTACCTGCCCCGGGTCGACGTGCACTCGGCCGTCGCCACCACCGCGCTGCTCGACCTCGTCCCCGGCGTCACCGCGCTCGCCGGCTACCACCCCGACGCCCCGCTGACCGGCGCCGCCCACCACGCGGTACGCGCCGCCGCGCACGCCGCCGTCACCCCCGCCCGGCGCACCGAGGCCCAGCGGGCCGCGCTCGCCCACGCCGCCTCCCGGGGCATCGGCACCCTCCACGAGTGCGGCGGGCCCGACATCTCCGACGAGGACGACTTCACCGCCCTGCTCGCCCTCGCCCGGGAGCGGCCCGGCCCCCGGGTGGTCGGCTACTGGGCCGAGCCGGTCGGCGGCGCGCAGGACGCCGCCCGGGTACGGGAACTGGGCGCCGCCGGCGCGGCCGGCGACCTGTTCGCCGACGGCTCGCTCGGCTCGCGCACCGCCTGCCTGCACGAGCCGTACGCCGACGCGCCCGGCGCCGGCGCCGCCCACCTGGACGCGGCCGCCGTCGCCGCGCACGTCGCCGCCTGCACCGAGGCCGGACTCCAGGCCGGTTTCCACGCCATCGGCGACGCCGCGCTGACCGCCGTCACCGAGGGCGTGCGCCGGGCCGCCGAGACGGTCGGCCTGGCCCGGATCCGGGCCGCCCGACACCGCGTCGAGCACGCCGAGATGCTCACCCCCGAGACCATCGCCGCCTTCGCCGAACTGGGCCTGACCGCCTCCGTGCAGCCCGCCTTCGACGCGGCCTGGGGCGGCGCGGACGGCATGTACGCCCAGCGGCTGGGTGCGGAGCGGGCCCGCACCCTCAACCCGTTCGCCGCGCTGCTGCGGGCCGGCGTGCCGCTGGCCTTCGGCTCCGACAGCCCGGTCACCCCGCTCGACCCGTGGGGCACGGTGCGGGCCGCCGCCTTCCACCGCACCCCCGAGCACCGCATCTCGGTCCGCGCGGCCTTCACCGCCCACACCCGCGGCGGCTGGCGGGCCACCGGCCGCGACGACGCCGGCGTGCTCGTGCCCGGCGCCCCGGCCGACTACGCGCTCTGGCAGACCGGGGAACTGCTGGTCCAGGCCCCGGACGACCGGGTCGCCCGCTGGTCCACCGACCCCCGCTCCGGCACCCCCGGGCTGCCCGACCTCGCCCCGGGGGCCGAGCTGCCGCGCTGCCTGCGCACCGTCGTCGGCGGCCGGACCGTCTACGACCGACCGAACGAGTGACACCGGCGATCGCCAGGAGTGACTCCCGCGCTTTTTCGGACACCGGCCGCTGTCCGGCGCGAGCGTCCGCGACCTGCGGATCTTCGTCGTCCACCCGCGGTACGACCTGCTGTTCCGTGCGGGACGTGCAGGTGGTTCGGGTATTGACAGCGCGCGGTCGCGGGCGGGTAGTTTCGGCCGGGTCCACTCCAGGACACCCGTCCGGCCGGACCGTCCCGCGGTCGTCGAGCGCCACTGGGCCATGGGGGGCGCGCCGCCCGGCACGCCGCCACCGGGAGCCAGGTCCAGCGCCCGCGCCTCGCGTCAGCGGGCCCGGGTCACGCCGGAAACCGGGGGTCCCTCCCGCTCCGGGGAAACCGCTTCGGAGCGCGGGGAGAGTGCGGACCCGGAGGGGCCCGGACGTCCAGTAGACAACGGCTTTCGGTCGACCCGCAGCCAGCGGGCCCCAGGTCGGCCCGAAGGACGCCGGGCCCCCCGCGCACCCACGCCCCGCCGCCTTCCCGCCGCCGCCGACCCGGCCCCGCCGGCGGCTCGCTATGGTGGTGATCCGTGCACGGACGTAAGGGGCAGCAGTGAACGACGGTGACCAGAGGCGCTACGGCCCGCTCGGCAGAGCCTTGGTGATCATCCCGACCTACAACGAGGCCGAGAACATCACGCCGATCGTCACACGGGTACGCGAGGCGGTGCCCGACGCCGACGTCCTGGTGGCCGACGACAACAGCCCCGACGGCACCGGCAAGATCGCCGACGAGTTGTCGGCCGCCGACGAGCAGGTGCACGTGCTGCACCGGCAGGGCAAGGAGGGCCTGGGCGCCGCCTATCTGGCCGGCTTCCGCTGGGGCATCGAGCACGGCTACGGAGTCCTGGTCGAGATGGACGCCGACGGCTCCCACCAGCCCGAGGAGCTGCCCCGGCTGCTGACCGCGCTCAAGGGCGCCGACCTGGTGCTCGGTTCGCGCTGGGTGCCCGGCGGCCGGGTGGTCAACTGGCCCAAGCACCGCGAGATCCTCTCCAAGGGCGGCAGCACCTACTCGCGGCTGCTGCTGGACGTGCCGATCCGCGACGTCACCGGCGGCTTCCGGGCCTTCCGCAAGGAGACCCTGGAGGGGCTGGGCCTGGACGAGGTCGCCTCCCAGGGGTACTGCTTCCAGGTGGACCTGGCCCGCCGCGCGGTCGCCGCCGGCTACCACGTGGTGGAGGTGCCCATCACCTTCGTGGAGCGCGAGCTGGGCGACTCCAAGATGAGCCGGGACATCGTGGTCGAGGCGCTGTGGCGGGTCACCGCCTGGGGCGTCGGCTCCCGCGCCGGCAGGCTGCTGGGCCGCGGCGGCCACGAGGACGCGTCGAAGGGCCCCGCGGCGCCCGGGCGCTGAGCCCGGCCGCCGCAGGGGATACGGGGGGAGGGGGCGCCGTGAACCGGCGTACACGCAAGAAGCTGGCCGGCAGACTGGTGGAGGCCGCCGGCGCCGAGGACCGGGCGGAGGCGCGGGCGGTGCTGCGCACCGGCCTGCACCCGGACACCCCGGACGCCGTCGGCACCACCGCGCTCTACGCGGCCGCGGTGCACGGCGACGGCGGGATGGTCGCCCTGCTGCTGGCGGCCGGCGCCGCACCCGATCGGGAGAGCGCCGGGCCCGGCGCCGAGGGCACCCCGCTGTGCGCGGCCTCCTGCTGGGGCCACACCGACGCGGTGCGCGCGCTTCTGGCCCACGGGGCCGACCCGGAGCTGCGGGAGGACGGCGGGACGGGGCGCACCCCGCGGGAATGGGCCGCCGCCGGCCCCCACTCGGAGGCGACCGCCCTGCTCACGGCGGCCGCCCGGCCCGCCTGAGGCCCCGCCCCGGCCGCCCTCTCCCGCGGTCTTACGCGGTCACGACCGGTCACCCGGCACACTGGAGGCATGACGACCGGTGCCCCGCCTCCCGCCGCCCGCAAGCGCTCCCGAGCCCGCTCCCTGGTCCCGCTCGCCCTCGCGGCCTGGCTGGTGCTGGAGATCTGGCTGCTGACCCTGGTGGCCGGCGCGACCAGCGGGCTCGTGGTGTTCGCGCTGCTCGCCGGCGCCGTCCTGATCGGCGGCGCGGTGGTCAAGCGGGCCGGCCGACGCGCCTTCGACAACCTCCAGGAGACCGTGCGCCGGCAGCAGTCCGGCCAGGCCCCGCCCCCGGGCCGCACCGGCGAGGGCAACGGGCTGCTCATGCTCGCCGGACTGCTGATCGCCCTGCCCGGCCTGGTCTCCGACGCCGCCGGGCTGCTGCTGCTGATCCCGCCGGTGCGCACCGCGGTGGCGCGGGCCGCGGAGCGGAGCCTGGACCGCCGGGTCCGGGCCGCCATGCCGCCGTCGTTCGAGGACGCCTTCCAGCAGGCCCAGCGACAGGCGCGGACGTACGGCGCGGACGGCAAGGTGGTGCAGGGCGAGGTCGTCCGCGACGAGCCCCGCACCGGCGCCGGCGACGACACCGCCCGCCCGCCGCTGGACCGCTGAGCCGCCGGCGCGACAACCCCGGGAACGCCGAGGGGCGGCGGTACGGGAACCCGTACCGCCGCCCCTCGGCGTTTCGCTGGTGCCGCGCGCGGCCCCGCCCAGACTCAGGCGGACTTGCGGCTGTCGCGCGGATGCACGGCGATGTTCATGGCGCCGGAGCGCAGGACCGCCAGCCGCTCGGCCAGCACTTCCTCCAGCTCCTCGCGGGTGCGCCGCTCCATGAGCATGTCCCAGTGCGTACGCGCCGGCTTGCCCTTCTTCTCCTCGGGGCCGTCCCCGTCGACCAGGAGCGCCTGGCTTCCGCAGACCTTGCACTCCCACTCCGGCGGAATCTCCGCCTCGACCGAGAACGGCATCTCGAACCGATGCCCCTTCTCGCATGCGTACTCCACCGCCTGGCGCGGGGCCAGATCGATGCCGCGGTCGGTCTCGTAGCTGGTCACCACGAGGCGCGTGCCGCGAAGAGCTCGCTCACTCATGAATCGTGCCTCCCGGGCTTGTCGCCCACAGGACAGGTGTCGCTGTCGTCGTCATCCGGTCAACGTCCGGTCGGCGGTGAAGATTCCCGTTCCGGGTACATGCGTCGCCCGGCGTGCCGCCCCTTGTTGTACCCACCAGTGCCCGGTTTGTCACATCTGAACAGAGATTGAACAGAGATGTCACCCAGCGTCGCAGCCATGTCGGCACGCAGTAACGGTCCGTCTGGCAGGCCAAAGACGTACACTACCGCTCCCGCACGGTCCGGTTCAAACCCGACGCGGTCCACATCGCGACCGGGTCGGCGCCGCGACGCGGTTCCCGGCCACGGCGCGGCTCAGATCCGGTCCGGCACCGGGTTGCCCGCGGCCTCGACCGCCCGCCGCACCGGCAGACGGGCCAGCAGCAGGAAGCCGAGCGCGAAGAACACCACCAGCGAGACGATCGCGTCCCGGTAGCTCCCGGTGAGCTGGTATGCGAGGCCGAACACCAGCGGCCCGAGCCAGCTCAGCCCGCGGTCGGACATCTCGTACGCCGAGAAGTACTCCGCCTCCTTGCCGGCCGGGACCAGGTGCGAGAAGAGCGAGCGGGACAGCGCCTGGCTGCCGCCCAGCACCATGCCGATGGCCGCCGCCAGGGCGTAGAACCACACCGGCGCGCCGGCCGGCAGCACGTACCCGGCGGCCAGGATCGCCGTCCACACCGCCAGCGAGCCCAGCAGCACGCGCTTGGCGCCGTACGTCCGGGCCAGTCGGCCCATGCCCAGCGCCCCGGCCACCGCCAGCACCTGCACCAGCAGCACCGCCGTGATCAGCGTCGTCTGGTCCAGGCCCAGTTCCTCCGCGCCGTACACCGACGCCTGCGAGATCACCGTCTGCACGCCGTCGTTGTAGAGGAGGTACGCCAGCAGGAACGCCAGGGTCAGCGGGTGGCGACGCATGTCCTTCAGGGTGGCCCGCAGTTGGCGCAGACCCGAGCCGGCCGGTCCGGCCTGCCCGCCGCGCGGGCGGCGCCGGTCCCGCAGCCTGCGCAGCGGAATGATCGTGAAGGCGCCCCACCACAGGCCGGCCGAGGCCAGGCAGATGCGCACCGCCTCCGACTCGGTCAGCCCGAAGGAGTCGTGCCCGGTGTACAGCACCAGGTCGAGGACGAGGACCAGCGCCCCGGAGGTGTAGCCGAACGCCCAGCCGCGCGAGGAGACCGCGTCCCGCTCGTGCGGCGTGGCGATCTGCGGCAGATAGGCGTTGTAGAGCGCCATCGACACCGCCAGCGCCGCGTTCGCCGCGATCAGCAGCCCCGCGCCCAGCAGATAGCGGTCGCCGTCCAGGAAGAACAGACCCGCGGTGGCGATCGAGCCGGTGTAGGCGGCCGCCGCCAGCAGCGGCTTGCGCCGGCCCGTACGGTCCGCGGCCGCGCTCGCCAGCGGCATCACCAGCACCGCCAGCACCAGGGACGCGGAGACGGCGTACGGGAAGACCGACCCGGCCCGCACCGGGATGCCCAGCGGGTGCACGAAGCCGTCGGCGTCCGCCGCCGCCTTGGCCACCGACGTCAGGTACGGCCCGACGAAGACCGTCAGCACGCTGGTGGAGTACACCGAGCAGGCGAAGTCGTAGAAGTACCAGCCGTGCTGCTCGCGCCGGCGGGCCGCCTTGGCCGCCGGGTCGTCCGCCTCGTCGGGCGGATGGCCGGTGGTGCGCGTGTCGTCCATCCCCGCCCCCTGGGTGCTCACGTCCAGGCGGTGCGCTCGGTCAGCACCGTGCGCAGCGTCTGGAGCCGGTCCGTCATGATGCCATCGACCCCCAGGTCGAGCAGCCGGGTCATCGCCGCCGGCTCGTTCACCGTCCACACGTGGACCTGGAGGCCCAGGCGGTGGGCGGCGGCGACGAACCGGCGGTCCACCACCCGCACCCCGCCCTGGGTCTCCGGGACCTGGGCGGCCACCGCCCCCGGCCGCAGCGGGACCGGCAGCCCGAAGGAGCGCAGCCGCAGCGCGAGCACCCCGCGCACCCCGTAGGAGGTCGCCAGTCGCGGGCCCGCCAGCCTCACCGCCCGGGCGACCCGGCCCTCGTCGAAGGAACCCACGCACACCCGGTCCCAGGCGCCGGTCCGCCGGACCAGTCCGACCAGCGGCTCCAGCGCGGACTCCGCCTTCAGGTCGATGTTCCAGCGGGCGTCCGGGAACTCCTCCAGCAGCTCCTCGAACAGCGGCAGCGGCTCGCTGCCGCCGACCCGGGCCCGCGCGACCTCGCTCCACGGCAGAGCCCCGATCCGGCCGCCCGCGTCGGTCACCCGGTCCAGGGTGGCGTCGTGGAAGGCCACCAGACGCCCGTCGGCGGTGGTGTGCACATCGGTCTCGAAGTAGCGGTACCCCGCCGCGGCGGCCCGGCGGAACGCGGCCGCGGTGTTCTCCAGGCCGTCCGCCGCCCCGCCGCGGTGGGCGAACGGTATCGGCAGGGGGTGGTCCAGATAGGGATGGCGTACGCGAGGGCTCACCGCCGCAGTATCGCCCCTGCCGGTCGGCGCTCCCGCGCCGAGGTGCCCTCTTCGCCGCCGCCGGCGCCCGCGGCGACCACGGTGGTGGCGCCGCCGCCCTCGGGGACGGCGAAGAAGCGCAGGAAGAACTGCACCAGCGGGCCGATGGCCAGCGCGTACAGCAGCGTCCCCACGCCGACCGAGCCGCCGAGCGCGAAGCCGGTGGCCACCACCGACACCTCGATGACCGTGCGGATCAGCCGGACCGAGCGGCCGGTGCGCCGGTGCAGCCCGGTCATCAGCCCGTCCCGCGGCCCCGGGCCGAAACGGGCCGCGATGTACAGGCCGGTGGCCACCCCGTTGAGGACGACGCCCGCCACCATCCACCCGGCCTGCGCGGGCAGGCCGTGCACACCGGGCAGCAGCCACAGGGCGGCGTCCATCGCCGCACCGATCACCAGCACGTTGGAGACGGTGCCCAGGCCGGGGCGCTGGCGCAGCGGCAGCCACAGCAGCAGCACCGCCGCCCCGACGATCGTCAGCACCAGACCCATGCTCAGCCCGGTGCGCTCCGCCAGTCCCTGGTGCAGCACGTTCCACGGCTCCAGGCCGAGACCGCTGCGCACCAGCAGCGCGGAGCTGAAC
This sequence comes from Streptomyces solincola, assembly GCF_002982015.1. Taxonomy (GTDB): domain Bacteria; phylum Actinomycetota; class Actinomycetes; order Streptomycetales; family Streptomycetaceae; genus Streptomyces; species Streptomyces solincola. Next base: position 9,583 of record NZ_PVLV01000251.1, on the reverse strand, counting down.
CCGTACAGCGCGAGCCCGGCGTAGAGCTGGAGGAGCCGGCGGCCCAGGCGCCGCTCCGGTCCGAACGGAGTGGGCGGAGTGGGTGGAGTGGACATGTTGCGCCCCCCGATGGAGTGGTGGTGGACTGGCTCATGCCACCCTGTGGCAGTCTCCCGGCCGCCGAATACGGCCAATCCAAGGAAGGTGGACTGATTTCCATGGCTGACTGGACCTCGGCGGTGGGCCCCGCCCAACTGGCGCGGCAGCTCGGCGCACAGCAGGCCCGGCCGGCCGGCCCCGGCACCCGCCGCCCGCCCGCCTACCGGGCGCTGGCCGACGGCATCCGGCTGCTGGTCCTCGAAGGCCGCGTCCCGGTCGCCGCCAAGCTGCCCGCCGAACGCGAACTGGCCCTCGCCCTGTCCGTCAGCCGCACCACCGTCGCCGCGGCCTACGAGGCGCTGCGCGCCGAGGGCTTCCTGGAGTCCCGGCGCGGCGCCGGGAGCTGGACCGCCGTCCCGGCAGGCAACCCGCTGCCCGCCCGCGGCCTGGAACCGCTGCCCCCGGAGTCCCTCGGCTCGATGATCGACCTGGGCTGCGCCTCGCTGCCCGCGCCCGAGCCCTGGCTCACCCGCGCCTTCCAGGGCGGCCTCGCGGAGCTGTCGCCGTACGCGCACACGCACGGCGACTACCCGGCCGGACTGCCCGCGCTGCGGCAGATGCTCGCCGACCGCTACACCCGCCGGGGCATCCCCACCATGCCCGAGCAGATCATGGTCACCACCGGGGCGATGGGCGCCATCGACGCCATCTGCCACCTGTTCGCCGGGCGCGGCGAGCGGATCGCCGTGGAGTCCCCCTCCTACGCCAACATCCTCCAGCTCATGCGCGAGGCCGGCGCCCGGCTGGTGCCGGTGGCCATGGACGACGGGCTGGCCGGCTGGGACCTGCCCCGCTGGCGGCAGGTCCTGCGGGACGCCGCGCCCCGCCTCGCCTATGTGGTGGCCGACTTCCACAACCCGACCGGGGCACTCGCCGACGACGAGCGCCGGCGGGCCCTGGTGGACGCCGCCCGCTCCGCCGGCACCGTCCTCGTCGTCGACGAGACCATGTCCGAGCTGCACCTGGAGGACGACTTCGCCATGCCCCGGCCGGTGTGCGCCTACGACCCGGCCGGCGGCACCGTGCTCACCGTCGGCTCGGCCAGCAAGGCGTTCTGGGCGGGCCTGCGGATCGGCTGGGTGCGCGCCGCGCCGGACGTGATCCGCTCCCTGGTCGCCGCCCGCGCCTACGCCGACCTCGGCACCCCCGTGCTGGAGCAGCTCGCCGTCACCTGGCTGATGGACACCGGCGGCTGGGAGGAGGCGGTGGCCCTGCGCCGGACCCAGGCCCGGGAGAACCGCGACACCCTGGTCGAGGCGGTCCGCCGGGAGCTGCCGGACTGGGAGTTCGAGGTGCCCAGGGGCGGTCTGACGCTCTGGGTGCGCACCGGTGGACTGTCCGGCTCCAGGCTGGCCGAGGTGGGGGAGCGGGTCGGCATCCGGGTGCCGTCCGGGCCGCGCTTCGGAGTGGACGGCGCGTTCGAGGGGTACGTCCGGCTGCCGTTCACCGTCGCCGGGCCGGTCGCCGACGAGGCCGCCGCCCGCCTGGCCACCGCCGTCCGGCTCGTCCGCGCGGGCGCGAGTGGAACGGGCGAGACCCCGCGGACGTTCGTGGCCTGAGCCGGCCGCCGCACGTCCCCGGGGTCTTGTCCGCGGCGTGTCCGCGTCTAGCGCCGACCTCCGGGAGGCGGGGGAGGCGCGAGGGCGGGCGAGCGCAGCACGGTGTGCGGCACCACGTGCGGCAGCGGCTGGGTGCTGTCCAGCGGCGGATCGGCCTCCGCGCCCGCGCCGACCGGCGCGCCCTTGGTCACCGGCCGCGCCAGCGGCCGGGGCCCGCCGCCGTCTCCCGCGGGCTGCCCGTGCCGGACGCCGGGGTGCGCGGTCGTCGCCGCCGCCGGCGCCGGGACGTCGGCCGGCTCGGCGTGCGCGGCCGGTACGCCCTGCGGCGCCGGCTCCGCGTCCAGGGGCGCGGTCGACGCCGATACGCGCACCGGCACGGCGACCGGTGCGCGTACCGCCGCCGGCCGCACGGCCTCCGGGCCTTCAGCCGGGAGGCCGACCTGACCGTCGGCCGGGAGGCCGTCGGGACCGTGGGCCGGAAGCGGTGCGTCGGCCGGGGCCGCGGGGCCCGGCAGCTCCGGCTCGCGCGGCGGCAGCAGCGCGAGGACGGCCTGGCGCTCCGCCTCGCCGGTGGCGTCGTCGTACGGGTCGGGCGTGGCCGGGACCTGGAGCCGCAGCACCGGACCCGTGCCGAGCCTGGCGAAGCCGCGGCCGGGCGGGACCTCCGGCAGCGGGCCGGTGCGCGGGGCGGTGTCCAGCGCACCGGCGATCTCCTCCGCGGAGGCCGGGCCGAGCACCACCCGGGCCCGGGTGTGGGCCGGCAGGTCCTCCGGCAGCTCCGGCAGGGCGTCCAACTGCTCGCCCACCACCACCGTCACCCCGGCCGCCCGGCCGTGCCGCAGCGGGACGCGCAGCTCGACAAGCGGATCGGGACGCCCCTCCGCCGCCGCCAGATGACCGAACGCGCTCGGCCGGTCCACCAGGATCCACAGCGGCCGCCGGGCGTCCTCCGGAGCCGGCAGGCCCGCCTGGCGCGCCTGGTCGGCCGCGACCAGGCGGCGCTCGGTCTCCCGGGCCGCCCACTCCAGGCCGGCCCGCGCGCCGGACAGCCCCGACTCCACGGCCAGCACCCCCGGGCGTCCGGTCAGGCAGGCGTACTCGCCGCTCCCGCCGCCGTCCACGATCAGCACGTCGCCGTGGTGCAGGGCTTGCAGCGCGATCGAGCGCAGCAGCGTGGTGGCGCCCGCGCCGGGGCGGCCGAGGGCCAGCAGATGCGGTTCCGCCGAGCGGGGACCGGTCCGCCACACCACCGGCGGCGCGTCGCGGTAGCCGTCGCCGTCCCACACCGGCACGGTCCGGGCGACCGCCTCGGCGTCGGTGAAGCCGAGCACCGTCTCACCCGGAGCGGTGACGAACCGCTGGGCGGCGATCGACGTGGGCAGCGGCTCCAGCGCCCGCAGCAGCAGCTTGTTGCCCTCCTCGTCCCAGTCGAAGAGGTACTCGCGGCCGCGGCCCGACTTGGCCCGCAGCACCCGCTCGACCCGGGCCCGGCAGCCGGGGTCGCCGTCCGGGAGGTAGGCCGGGTAGGCGACGAGCAGCCGGGAGATCCGGCCGTCGCCGTCGAACGCGGCGTCCGAGAAGGCGGCGCTCCACTCGCCGCCGTGCCGGAACAGCGGCGCCGGGTCCTCCGGCACCGACAGCAGCGGCACCAGCGCCTCGTACAGCGAGGCGAGGCGCGCTGTCTCCGCCTCGGTCGGGCCGGTGCGCGGGACGGGGCGCCGGCGGCCCTGCCACCCGGCCGCACCCATCAGCCCGATCAGGGCGAGCACCGGTCCGTACGGGATCATCGCCACCGCCAGCACGCAGGCCGCCGTGACGAAGAGGGTGGGGCCGCGGCGCTCCTTGGGTGTCGCGGCCCATCGGACACGGGCGGCCGCGGCCAGCTTGCGCAGGCCCCGGCCGACCGTGATCAGCGGCTGGAGGACGTCCGCGGCGCCGTCGGCGGCCGTCCGCGCGGCCTGCCGGCCGCGTGCGATCCGCGCGCCGCCGCCGTTCACCAGGGCGGACAGCCTGCCGGGCAGGCCGGACCGGCCGGCCGGATGCTCCGGGCCTGAGGTTCGGCTGAGCGGGCGGAGGAAGCGGGGGAGTGGTCGCCTGGCCACGTCGTACTCCTGGGGTGAGAGGCCGCCGCGCGTCAGAAGTTGATGCCGCCGAGCAGGCTGGCCAGGCTCGCGCCGCCGGCCGTGATGCTCGGGGCGATCGCGGTACCGGCCAGGTAGAAGCCGAACAGGGCGCAGACCAGGCCGTGGGAGGCCTTGAGCCCGTCCTTCTTGAAGAAGAGGAAGACGATGATGCCGAGCAGTACCACGCCGGAGATGGACAGGATCATGAGAGGTTCTCCTGGGTGAGGGGACAGTCACCTTCAGTCATTCCAGCCTCACCGGAAGAATTCCTACGACGAAAGCGGCAACCGGGTGAAAGGAATGATTTTTCACCCGGACAGCAGAGCGGCCGCGTCATGCCTGGTCCGCGCCGTCCCCGTGGCCCCTGCCCCCTCCCGCCACCGGGCAGTACCCTTCCGTCCGGCCCACCACGTACGACGATCCGAAAGGCGGTTCTCCCGATGAGCGGGAACGAAGGAAGCGGCGCGAACGGCGAGGGCGTGGACCCCGAGGTCGTCGAACTGGCCACCAAGGTCTTCGACATGGCCCGCGGCGGCGACGCCGAGGCCCTCGCCGCCTATGTCGACGCCGGCGTCCCGGTGAACCTCACCAACGAGCAGGGCCACACCCTGGTGATGCTCGCCGCCTACCACGGCCACGCCCCGGCCGTGCGGGTCCTCGTCGAGCGCGGCGCCGACCTCGACCGCGCCAACGACCGCGGCCAGACCCCGCTCGCGGGCGCCGTCTTCAAGGGCGAGGACGAGGTGGTCCGGGCGCTGCTGGCCGGCGGCGCCGATCCGGAAGCCGGCACTCCGTCCGCGGTGGATACCGCCCGCATGTTTGGGAAGGCAGACCTGCTGGAGCTGTTCGCATCGCGGTGAACACCAGCGGAACCCCAGGTGGGCGCGGTGTCGTAAATGTGGTCGCGGTGGCGAAATGGCTGGGTCATCATGACGTCGGGCCCGCACGGGGCCACCGAGGAGAGGCAGAGGAAGATGCGCACCACACACAAGCTGAGGACGACGACGGGCGGCTCGACATGTTGCTGCACGGCCTAGGCCACCACCGTCTCCCGCGGCGCTCCACGCGCCCGGGTCCCGGGGGTCTCCCGGGTTCGTCGACAGCTTGATGTGAGGCAGCTTCCATGTTCGATCCAGTCATAGCGCCGAGCGGCACCCTGCTCGGCCTGCTGCAGCGGGGGCGCGGCGACGGCACACTGCACGCGCTCGCCGCACCGAGGGCCGACGCCCTGGCCGCGCTCGACAGGTGCGTGACCGGCGATCCGCGCCAGGACTGGCAGGCGGAGAACCGCTCGCTCTACTACGCCCGCCTCTACCTGGACCTGCACGGCGGACTCCAGGGCGTCGAGGCCCACCTCTTCGACGCCGAGGACGTCCTGGACGCCGAGGAGTCCCGCACCGGCCTGGCCCTGGCCGTCCTGGGCCACCTGGCCTCCTACGGCCGGCAGGACGCCCTGCTGCTGCTGCGCCGCTACGCCGCCACCGGCGCGAACTGGGCCTGGGCGCTCGACGAACTGGCCCTGCGCGACGACGACGCCGGACTGCGCGCGCTCGCCGGACCGGTGCTCGCCCGCTTCCCGGCCGGCCCGGAAGGCGACGCCGAACTGGCCGCCACCGTCCGGGACGCCTTCGAACCGCGGCCCTGGCGGCTGTGGGCCGACGACCCGCGCCCCACCGTGGGCGCCAGGGTGCGCGCCGCCCGCGAACAGGGCTCCTTCGACCGCTGGCAGCGCCAGATGCGGCCCAGCGGACCCCGCCCGGGCTGGAGCGTCCAGGCCGTCTTCGACTGGGCCGACGAGGCCCTGGCCCGAGGCTCCACGCTGCACGTCCCGGCCGCCCGCTGCCTCACCGCCGTGGCTGGCCCCGAGGACCGGCCCGCCCTCCTGGAGGCCGCCCGAGGCGGCCCGGACGGTGCGCGCTGCGCCGCCCTGCACCACCTCGCCGAGGCCCGCGACCCGGCCGTGCTCGACCTGATCGCGCTCGCCGCCGACACCGGCGCCGCCCTGGTCGCCGAGACCGCGGTCGCCGCCTTCGAGCGGATGTGCGGCGAGGACGCGGTGGACCGGGCGCGCCGGTGGGTGCACCGGTCCGACGCCCTCGGCGCCTCCGCCGCCAAGGTCCTCGCCTGCCGCGGCGAGACCTCGGACGCCACCCTCGTGCTGCACGCGCTGCGCCAGGCGGTACGCCTCGACGGCCCCGACGCGGAAGCGCTCTACGCCCTGGTGGACGGCGTCGGCCGGCTCGGCGTCGCCTGCGCCGCGCCCGTCCTGCGGCACGTCTACCGGGAGACCTCCTCGTCGCAGTTGCGCGGCCGGGCCGCCCGTGCGCTGGCCGCCACCGACCCGTCCTTCCCCACCGGCTTCGCCGTCGAATGCCTCTGGGACTGCGAGGAGACCACGCGGGAGATCGCCGCGCGGTACGCCGAGACCGGCGACGTCCGCGTCGCCGACCGCCTGCGCCGCCTCGCCGCCGACCCGGCCGAGGAGGACGAGGTCCAGACCGCCGTCCGCAGCCGCATCGGCCCCGACCTGCCGGCCCTGTAGGGGCTGCGCCCCCGCTCCCCCGTCCCGGGACCGGACCACCGCGGGCCGGCGACGACGCCGCCCGACGCCTTCGTGCGCGCGTGTCCGGCACCGTCCTGTGCCGGCCCCCTCGGCGGCGGGCCCGCCGGTCCCGCACCGGCGGCGGGTCCGGCTCTGGCCCCGTAACCGCGGCGGGCGCGGCCTCTCGTGCCCGCGTCCGCAGCGCGGGCCCGGCTCACGCCCCCGTACGGGTGACGGCGCCGGTGACGAAGCGCAGGGGGGTGCCCGGGACGGCCTGCGCGGCGGCGGCGAGGTCGTCCTCCCGGACGACGGCGATCACCGGGTAGCCCCCGGTCGTCGGGTGGTCGGCCAGGAACACCACCGGCATACCGTCCGGCGGCACCTGCACCGCGCCCAGCACCATGCCCTCGCTGGGCAGCTCCCCGCGCCGCGCCCGCTCCAGGGCCGGCCCCTCGGTCCGCAGGCCGATGCGGTTGCTGCGCGGGGACACCCGGTAGGCGCGCCCCGTCAGCGTGCGCAGGGCCGCGTCGGTGAACCAGTCGGCGCGCGGGCCGAGCCGGACGCGCAGTACCAGCTCCATCGGAGGCCCGGGCCAAGGCACCGCCTCGTACCAGGGTCCGGGGCCGCCTGCCGGGGGCGGGCCGAGCGGAAGCACCGCGCCGTCCTCCAGCGGCGCCGGACCGAGCCCGGACAGCAGGTCCGCCGAGCGGCTGCCCAGCACCTCCGCGGCGTCCACCCCGCCGGCGAACGCCACATACGAGCGCAGGCCGCGCACCGGTGCGCCCACCTCCAGGACGGCGCCCGCCGGGACGCGGACCGCCGCGCCCCAGGCAGCCGGCCGCCCGTCCACCCGTACCGGACACGGCGCGCCCCCGACCGCGACGGTCACCGCGCACCCCGGCCGCACCGCGCAGCCGTCGGCGGTCGTCTCCAGCACCGCCGCCCCCTCCGGGTTGCCGGCCAGCCGGTTGACCAGCCCGGCGGCGGCCGGGTCGAGCGCCCCCGATCGCGGCACCCCCAGATGCGCGTGGCCGAACCGCCCCGGATCCTGCACGGTCGTCAGCGCCCCCCGGCGCACCACGGTCAAGCTCCGCCCGCTCATCCGGCCGCCTCCCCGACCGGCCGGAAGCGGACCCGTACGCCCGGCGTCAGCAGCGCGGCCGGATCGCGGCCCGGGTCCCACAGCGCCGCGTCCGTGCGGCCGATCAGCTGCCAGCCGCCCGGCGACGCCCGGGGATAGACCCCGGTGTACGGGCCGGCCAGCCCGACCGCGCCGGCCGGCACGGAGGTACGCGGGGTGGCGCGGCGCGGCACCTCGTACCGGCTCGGCAGTCCGGTCAGATAGCCGAACCCGGGCGCGAAGCCGCAGAACGCCACCCGGAACTCCACCCGCGAGTGGATGCCGGCCACCTCCCGCGGGCGCACCCCCCACAGCTCGGCGACCTCGGCCAGGTCGGCGCCGTCGTAGCGGACCGGCAGCTCGACCACCGGCGCGTCGCGCGCCCCGAGCGGCGGGATCTCCCACTCGGCGACCAGCGCGGCCAGCGCGGCGGGGTCGGCCACCCCGTCCAGCAGCACCGTCCGGGCGGCCGGCACCACCTCGCGTACCGCCGGCAGCTCCCCGGCCGCTCGGCGGCGCATCACCTCCGCGTGCAGCGCCGCCGACGCCTCGCCGTCCGCGCACTCCAGCAGCAGCGCGTGCTCCCCGACCGGCAGCGCCCGCACGCCGCGGCCGGTCATACGAACGCCTCCACCCGCACGCCCGCGTCCTTCAGCCGGGCCCGGACCCGGCGGGCGAGGGCGACCGCCCCCGGGGTGTCGCCGTGCAGGCACAGCGAGCGGGCCCGCACCGGCATCCGCGTCCCCTCGCGGGAGACGACCGCGCCGTCCCGCGCCACCGCCAGCGCACGCTCCACCACCGCCTCGGGATCGGCGACCACCGCGCCCTGTTCGGTACGCGGCACCAGCGTGCCCTCCGCGGTGTACGCCCGGTCGGCGAACGCCTCGCCGACCACCGGCAGGCCCGCCGCCGCGGCGGCCCGGTGCAGGCGGGAGTCCGGCAGGCTCAGCACCGGCAGCCCGCCGCCGGCCAGCAGCACGCCGTCCACCACCGCCCGGGCCTGCTCCTCGTCCCACACCGCCCGGTTGTAGAGAGCGCCGTGCGGCTTCACATACGACACCCGGGAGCCGGCCGCCCGCGCGAACACCTCCAGCGCGCCGATCTGGTACGCCACCTCCGCGGCCAGCTCGTCCGCCGGCACGTCCATGGTCCGGCGGCCGAAGCCGGCCAGGTCCCGGTAGGAGACCTGCGCGCCGACGCGCACCCCGCGCTCGGCCGCGGCGGCGCACACCCGCCGCATGGTGGGCGCGTCCCCGGCGTGGAAGCCGCAGGCCACGTTGGCGCTGGTGACGACGGACAGCAACTCCTCGTCGTCGGTCAGCCGCCAGCGCCCGAAGCCCTCGCCGAGGTCGGCGTTCAGGTCGATCGAGGCCGAGGTCATGGAGTGTCGCTCCTCTGGTCGCGGGATGGTCACGGGATAGGGCGGGGGATGTCCGCATGACGGGTGACGGGACGGGTCACGGGACGGGTCACGGGCGGTCGGGTGGGAGTCGGCGCGGGCGGTTCCGCCGGCCCGGCGGGCCGAGGGCGGGCCCGCCCTCCCGGCGAATCCTTTCACCGCGCGCCCCCGCGCGACCCGCCCCACCGCCGAAGGCCCGGCCCATCTGCGCCGTTTCGACCGTTGTCAGTGCGAGGACCTAATCTGTGCACCGTGACTTCGCCTGCCTCGACGGACCCTGTTCCGCCCCAGCTCAGCGCGGGGCCGAGGCCCGCTCAGGGCCCGGCCGCCGACGAGGGGCTGGCCCGCAGGCTGCGCGCGCTCGCGTGCACCGCCCCGCTGCACGACCTGGACGTCCGCAAGGCGAATCTCGCCGGCGAGTACTCGACCTACGCCATGGCCGAGGTCGCCCTGGCCGCCATCGACCTCGTCACGCTCCACATGGACTTCGACACCGGCGCCGACCACGAGCAGGTCGTCGCCCGGCTGCTGCCCCGGGTCGCCGCCCAGGCCCCGCGCCGCCCGGCCGCCGAGCACGAGCGGGTCGCCCGCTGGGTCCTGGAGAACCTCATCAACGTCGGCAGCGTCGACCGCGGCTTCCGCGCCGTCTACGGCACCTTCGGCGCGGAAGCCGCGGTCGACGCTGCCGACGTTGATGAGGTT
>NZ_PVLV01000250.1 GCF_002982015.1 Streptomyces solincola | reverse complement strand
CGCCGCCCTCCCCACGTACGCCTTCCAGCGGGAACGCTTCTGGCACGCGCCGGCGAAGCGCGACGGGGACGTCCGCTCGGTGGGCCTCAGCGGGGCCGAGCACCCCTGGCTGGGCGCGGTCACCGAGACGGCCGACGCCGACGGGCTGCTGCTCACCGGACGGCTGGCGCCGGCCGAACACCCCTGGCTGACCGACCACGCCGTGCACGGCACCGTCCTGGTGCCCGGCACCGGGCTGCTGGAGCTGGCCCTGAGCGCGGCGGAGCACGTGGGCGCGCCGGGCGTCGCCGGGCTCACCCTGCTGGAGCCGCTGGTCCTCACGGACGACGACCCGGTCCGGCTCCAGCTCTCCGTGGGCGCGCCCGACGGGGCCGGCCGCCGCCCGATCACCATCCACAGCCGCCCGGAGAACGCGCCCGCCGGTACGGCCTGGCGTCAGCACGCGAGCGGTGAGCTGTCCGCCGCCGGGGACGCCGCGCCCACCGGGGACGCCGCCGTGACCGAGGGCGGCGCGGCCGACCTCACCCGCTGGCCCGTGCCCGGGGCGGAGCGGCTGCCGCTGGACTCCTTCTACGAGGACTTCGCCGCCCGCGGCCTGGAGTACGGGCCCGCCTTCCAGGGCCTGACCGAACTCTGGCGGGCGGGCGGCACCGCGTACGGCCTGGTGAAGCTGCCCGAGGGCCTGGCCCCCGACCGCTTCGGGCTGCACCCGGCCCTGCTGGACGCCGCCCTGCACGCCCTGGTCGCCGTCCAGGACGACGCCGGCGACGGGCACGTCCTGCTGCCGTTCGAGTGGACCGATGTCGAGCTGCACGCCACCGGCGGCAGCGAGCTGCGGGTCCGGGTGGCTGCCGTGCCCGGCGAGGAGGCCGTCACTCTCGACGTGGCCGACCCGGCCGGGCAGCCGGTCGCCCGCGGCACGCTTCGGCTGCGCGCGGCGCGGCCCGAGCAGATCCGCGCCGCCGGCGGTACCGGCCAGCACCTCTACCAGGTCGACTTCCGTGCCGCGCCGCGCACCGGGAGCGCCCCGGCGGGCGGCCCGGTGTGGGTGCTCGGCGGGGACGGAGCCCTCGCCACCGCCCTCGGCGCGCACCACGCGGCCGACGTGGACGCCCTGCCGGCCGGCCCGGCGGAGGACGACGAGGCGGCCGCGCCCGGCCGGATCGTCGTGGACCTCACGGCGGAGCCCGGGGCCGCGCCCGCCGACGCCGAGCGGCTGACGGCCGACGCGCTCGGCACCCTGCGGCGGCTGCTGGACGCCCCGCACCTGGCGGCCGCCGAGCTGGTCTGGCTGACCAGCGGGGCCGTCCACGCCGACGCGCGCGATGTGCCCGACGCGACCCGCGCCCCGGTGTGGGGGCTGCTGCGCACCGCCCGCACCGAGCACGCCGACCGCCTCCTGCGGCTGATCGACCTCGACCCGGCCCGGCCCGGTGACACCGCGCTGCTGGGCCGCGCCCTGGACACCGCCGGCGAGCCGGAACTCGCCCTGCGCGCCGAGGAGATCCGCGCCCCCCGGCTCGCCCCGGCCGCCCCCGCCGACGCCGCCGGCCGGGCGCTCGACCCGGACGGCACCGTCCTCGTCACCGGCGGCACCGGCGAGCTGGGCCGCGAGCTGGCCCGGCACCTGGTCCGCCGGCACGGGGTGCGCCACCTGGTGCTGACCTCCCGGCAGGGACCGGACGCCCCCGGCGCCGACGAGCTGGTCCGGGCGCTGACCGGCGACGGGGCCGCCAGCGTCCGGATCGCGGCCTGCGATGTCGCCGAGCGCGAGCAGACGGGCCGGCTGCTGGCCTCCGTCGACCCCGCGCACCCCTGGACCGGCGTCTTCCACCTCGCCGCGGTCCTGGACGACGGCCTGGTCGTCTCACAGGACGCCGCCCGGCTCGCCGCGGTCTGGGCGCCGAAGGCGGCCGGCGCCCTGCACCTGGACGAGCTGAGCCGTGAACTCGGCCTCGACCTGGCCGCGTTCGTGCTGTTCTCGTCCGCCGCCGGCGTCCTCGGCGGCGCGGGGCAGAGCACCTACGCCGCCGCCAACGCCTTCGTCGACGCGCTCGCCGCCCGCCGCCGGGGCCTCGGCCTGCCCGGCGCCAGCCTGTCCTGGGGCCTGTGGCAGCAGGCCGGCGTCGGACTCACCGCGAACCTCGGGGACGCCGAGCTGGCCCGGCTGCGCCGCCAGGGCGTGGGCGCGCTCACCCCCGCCCAGGGCCTGGCCGCGCTCGACGCCGCCCTCGGCCATGACCGGCCGCACCTGGTGCCGGTCAAGCTGGAGCTGGAGGCGCTCCAGCGCGCCCAGGACACCGGATCGGACGTGCCGCCGCTGCTGCGGGGCCTGGTGCGGCCCCGCCGCCGCCGGGCCGGCGAAGCGGACGGCGCCCCCTCCGGCCTCAGGGGCCGCCTGCTGGCCGCGGGCCCGCAGAACCGGCTGGCCACCGTCACCACCCTCGTACGCACCGAGGCGGCCGGCGTGTTCGGCATGCCGGGCCCGGAGACCATCGGCGCGGACCAGGTGTTCAAGGAGGTCGGCCTCGACTCGCTGATGGCCGTCGAGCTGCGCCGCCGGCTCTCCGCGGAGACCGGTGTCGCACTGCCCGCCACGGTCGCCTTCGACTACCCCACGCCCGCCGCCATCGCCGAACTGGTTTTGAGCAAGCTGGAGTTGACCCCTGAGGCCGCCGCCCCGGCGGACGGCCGACGGAGGGCCGCCCGCACCGCCGACGGCTCCGACGAGCCGGTGGCGGTCGTGGCGATGGCCTGCAAGCTGCCCGGCGGCATCGCCTCGCCCGAGGGCTTCTGGGACCTGCTGGCCTCCGGGGGTGACGCCATCGGCGGCTTCCCCGAGCGCTGGCGCACCCTCGACGTCTACGACCCGGACCCCGAAGCCGAGGGCAAGAGCTACGGCTGCGAGGGCGGTTTCCTCGCCGACGAGCACGTGGAGCGCTTCGACGCCGCCTTCTTCGGCATCAGCCCCCGCGAGGCGGTGTCCATGGACCCGCAGCAGCGGCTGGTGCTGGAAGCCTCCTGGGAAGCCCTGGAGCGGGCCGGCATCGCCGCCGACACCGTCGCCGGCAGCCGCACCGGCGTCTACCTCGGCACCATGAACTCCGACCGCGGCGACCTGCGCGACCACGACCCGACGGCGC
>NZ_PVLV01000024.1 GCF_002982015.1 Streptomyces solincola | reverse complement strand
AGCGTCCCCCCGCAGCCCCGCCGCTGCCACCGCGGGTTCCCGCCGCGGGCAGCCGACCGGGCGGGAGCCTGCGGTGGCAGCGGCGGGGCTGCGGGGGGGCGCTACTGGTGTGGGCCCGAGGTCACCGGTGACGACCTGACGACGGCGGGGGCGAGGACGACATGACGCTTCCCGAAGGCTCCCCAGCCGCCGCGACCGCCAGGGCAGGCAGCCCGTCCGCACGCCGCCGCGGCACCGAGCCGCCCGCCGGGCACCTGCGCAAGGCGTTGCGGAGCCAGGCCGTGCTGCGCATCGCCGTCATCATCGCCGTGGTCACCGACTTCCTGATCTACCCGCCGCCCACCCGGCTCGTCGTGTCGGTGACGCTCACCGCCGTCTACGCGCTGTGGACCCTCGTCATGCTCTGGGCCTCGTGGCGCGGCGTCCGCGCCTTCCCCCGCGGTATGTACCCGTTCGTCGACCTGGCGCTGCTCACGGCGCTCATGGCGCTCTCCGGAGAGTTCTCCGACCCCAGCTGGGCGTCACCGGTCTCGGCCGACGTGCTGCTGCTCATCCCGGTGCTCGCCTCGTTCCAGCGGCGCCCGGTCGTCACCGCCGTGTCAGGGGTGCTGGCGGCGGCCGCCTACGCGCTGGGGACCGGGATCGGCCACCGGCCGGAGCCCTACTGGGGCTTCGTCCTCGTGCACGCCCTGTTCATCCTGGTGGTCTGCGCGGGGTGCGTGCTGCTGTCCGCCGTGCAGCAGGAGCGCGTACGGCTGATCGGGGAGCTGGCCGAGCACCGCCTGCGACTGCTGGACCTCGTCATGGCGGCGGAGGAGCGCGAGCAGCGCAAGATCGCCGAGGTGCTGCACGACGGCGCGCTACAGAACGTCCTGGCCGCCCGACACTTCGTCGACGAGGCGTCCATCTCCGGCGCGGACGCCGCGCACTGCCTGCGCCGCGCCGACGAGGCGCTGACCGAGGCGAGCGTCCAGCTCCGCTCCTCGGTGCGCACCCTCCACCCGGAGGTCCTCGCGTCCGGCGGACTGGTCGCCGCGCTGCGCCTGCTGACCGAGCAGGCCGCCGAGCGGGGCCGGTTCCACGGCGAGGTCCGGGCCGACGTCGAGTCGGCCGGCTCGGCCGACCAGCCGCTGTACTGGCTGGCCCGCGAGATGCTGGAGAACGTGGTCAAGCACGCCCGGGCCGACAGCGTGCTGCTGGAGCTGATGCGGGACGGCGCGGACCGGGTCCGGCTGACCGTCACCGACAACGGGCGGGGCATTCGACCGGAGGCGGTAGGCGACCGGCTGAGGTCCGGGCACATCGGCATCGCCTCGCACCGCGCCCGGGTCGAGGGGTTGGGCGGCACCTTCGACGTGCGGCGCAACCCCGCCGGCGGGACGACGGTCGAGGCCGTCGTCCCGACGGCTGACGGCGGAAACGGAGTCCGGGGGGACGACGGCGGCCCCCGGCGAGCGAGCGCGGGCGGTGACGAGCGGTGAGGAGGGGCAGAGCGGGAACGACGGAGGTGACGGGAGCCGTCCCGTCACCTCCGTCGTCGGCGCGCGCTCAGCGGGCCTGACCCGGAGCGCGCGACTCCGGCGCGCGGGGTGCGCCGGCCGCGTCGGCGGGCGTGGCCGCCGCCCCTTCGCCGCCGCCTGGGCGCACGGTCGGCGCGGTCTCCTCGTCCTCGCGGAGCGCCTTGGCCTCGCTCTTGAGGATCCTCATCGACTTGCCCAGTGCGCGGGCGGCGTCGGGGAGCTTGCGGGAGCCGAACAGGATGACGGCCACCAGGATCACGATCAGCAGGTGCCAGGGCTCCAGACCGTTGCGCAGCATGGCGTCCATCCTTCTCGGGGTCGGTGTCGGTCGCGTGACGGGGTTGCCACACCGCACCCCGAGGCCATGCGGCGACGGTGTGGCAACCACCAGGTGCCCGGGTGGTGACGGGGGGAGTCGTCACGACCACGGGCAGAGGCCACGCTAGGGACAGCCACCCTCAACGGAGGCTGTCCGGGGGTTAACGGCAGGCTGGACCCGTCGCCCGTCGCCCGTCGCCCGTTGCCCGTCGCCCGTGATCCGTCGCCCATGGTCCGTGGCGCCGCGTCACTCCAGGAGGCCCCGGCGCATCGCCTCCGCCACGGCGGCGGCCCGGTCCGAGACCCCGAGCTTCTCGTAGAGCCGCTGGGCATGGGTCTTGACGGTGCTCGAGCCGAGGATGAGCTCGTCGGCGATCCTCGGAATGCTCAACCCGCGTGCCATCCCGTTCAGCACCTGCCGCTCACGCTCGCTGAGCGCGGGGGCGTCCGAGGACCTGCGCATCCGGATCTCGCCGGCGAGCCCGCCCGCCACGTCCGGGGGGACGACCGTGCCGCCCTGGGCGATCGCCCGCACCGCGTCCACCACGTCGGCCCGCCGGCTGTCCTTGGTCAGGAAGCCCGCCGCCCCCTCCTCCAGCGCCCGGTAGACCGCGGCGCTGTCGGTGAAGGCGGACAACAGCAGCACCCGGGTGCCCAGGCCGTCCCGCACCAGGGCGTGCAGCACACCGATGCCGTCCAGTCCGGGCATCCGCAGGTCGAGGACCGCGACCTCGGGGCGCTCGCTGCGGATCCTCTCCAGCGCCTCCCGCCCGTCCTCCGCCTCGCCCACCACGTCGACGAACCCGCTGAGCTGGAGTGCGCGGCTGATTCCCTCACGGAACAGCGGGTGGTCGTCGGCGACGACGACCCTTACACGATCGGGGGGCGGTGCGGACATCAGTACCCACCTCTGTGGTCGGGCCCCCGCCATGCCTCCCATGGTAGGTAACCCGCCCGTTCCGCACCCAGCGTGACGGCAATCCTCGGTAAACACCCCGTTCAGACTCCGCCGGATACCTTCGCGGGATCTGTCCGACGGGCTCTACACGAACGGCTGACGCGGGGAACCATGACCGAACCAGAACAGCGCACAGGCGGCGGGGGCGCGGCCGGAGGGACCCGGCGCCACCGCAAGCCCAGGGGAACCCGCCGCAAGCAGCGTGGCCAGGGCGGGAAGGGTGTGCGCCGGTGGGTGGTCGTCGCCTGCGCCTCAGTGCTCTGCCTGGCGGCGGCGGCGGCCGTGGTGGCCGCCCTCGGCATCGGCAGGCTGAACGGCAACCTGCACACCGTGGACATCGAGTCGCGACTGGGCGACGGGCGTCCGCGGAGCGACACCCAGGGGGCGCTGAACATCCTCGTCCTCGGCTCGGACTCGCGGGCCGGGGGGAACGGGGCATGGGGGCGCGACGAGGGCGGGAGCAGGTCGGACACCGCGATGGTCCTGCACCTGGACGCCGGGCGCAAGGCCGCCAGAATCGTCAGCATCCCCCGGGACACCCTGGTGCGGCGGCCTGACGCCGGGGCCTGCGCCGCCGCCCCGGCGGGCCGGCGGATGATGTTCAACTCGGCGTTGTCCACCGGTGGACCGCCGTGCGCCGTGGCGGCCGCAGAGCAGCTCTCGGGGCTGCGGATGGACCACTTCGTCGAGGTGGACTTCCAGGGGTTCGTGTCCCTGGTGGACGCGCTCGGTGGGGTCGAGGTCACCGCCAAGCGGGCGATCCACGACCGGTACAGCAAGCTCGACCTGCCGGCCGGGCGGCACCGCCTGGGCGGCAGGCAGGCGCTGGCCCTGGTCCGCACCCGGCACGCGGTGGGCGACGGCAGCGACCTGGGGCGCATCGGCCTCCAGCAGGCGTTCCTCAAGGCCCTGATCCGCAGCGTGCACGCCAGCGGCAAGCTGGACAACCCGGTCGGCGCCTACCAGATCGCCGACATCGTCACCAAGAGCCTGACCACCGACACCGCACTGGGGACGGTGCGGGCCCTGAAGGACTTGGCGGACCAGGTCAAGGGCATCGACGCGGCGCATCTCACGGCGGTGACCCTGCCGGTCCGCCCCGACGAGGCCGACCCCGACCGGGTCGTGCCCGCCGAGGACGAGGCGGGCGCGCTGTGGACGGCCCTGCGCACCGACCGACCCCTGCCGCCGTCCCTGGCCGGGCGACGGCAGGGGCCCGGAGCCGGGATCGTCGAGTGAGCGGCCGGGGGTCAGGGGTGACCCGGTCCGCCGGGCCCGGGCCCGGCCGGGCGGACCGGGAGCGCCAGGGGGAGCGTCACCTCCACGCGGGCGCCGCCCAGGTCGGACACCCCGATGCGCAGGTCCCCGCCGGCCCCTTCCACCGTGCGGCGCACGATGTCCAGGCCCAGGCCGCTGGAGTCAGCCCCGCTGCGCCCGCGCTCGACGGCGCGGGCGTCGTGGATGCCGGGACCGGCGTCCTCCACGGCCAGCACCGCGGCCCTGCCGTCCGGCGCCGCGCGGGTGCTCACGGCCAGCGCGGTGCCTGGAGGGGTGTGCTTGAGCACGTTGTCCACCAGGATGTCGATCACCGCCATGAGCTCCTTCTCGGTCAGGTCGACCGGCAGCGTCGAGCCGGCCGACCTGAGGTCACACCGGCGTCCCTCGCCGTGCACGGCCAGCCTCCACTGGCGGGCGCAGCGGGCCACGGCGACCCGCAGGTCGGTGGGGCCGCTGCCGCAGGACAGGGCCGGCGACGGCGTACGCGCCTGGTCGATCACCTCGTCGAGCTGCCGCTGCAACCGCTCGACGGAGGCGAGCAGGCGAGTCGAGTCCTCGGCGTCGGGCAGCGCCTCGGCCTGGAGCATGAGCACCGTCACCGGCGAGCGGAGCCGGTGCGAGAGGTCGGCCAGGGTCTCCCGCTCGTTGTTGATCAGTTCCTCGATGCGGCGCACGAGTTCGTTGAAGGTCTGGCCCATCCGGGCGATCTCCGGCGGTCCCGCCGGCACCACCCGGGTGCCCAGGTCGCCGTCGCTGACCCGGCCCGCGGCCCGCACCAGCGCGTCCACCGGCCGGACCATGGAGCGCCCGAGGCGTTCGGCCACCAGCACGGCCACCAAGGGCAGCAGCAGCATGGCGGCCACCGCCAGACCGATGACCACCGCCAGCGACCGCCACTGGTCGCTCGTCTCGATCGCCACGGCGACCCAGGCGCGCACGCCGTCCCGGGTGGTGGTCGCCCGGGTGGCGACCCGGCGGGAGCCGCAGTCGGTCACGCGGGTCGGGCCCGGCCTCGCCTGCTCGCCGGCGCGGCGCACGCAGGCGTCGGGCCGGCCGTACGGCACCCCCCGGCCGATCCGGATCGCGATCTGGGCCTGCGGGACGCGTTCGTCCTCCACCGAGCGGAGCACGGCCGCGTCGTCCGACCGGCGGGCCGCGACCGCGCTGGCGGCGATCTGCGCGTTGACGTCGGCCAGTTCGTCGACGTGCGCGACGTAGCTGCCGCGCAGGAAGGCGACGAACGGCACGCAGAACAGCAGCAGGCAGACGAAGGTGGAGACGCTGGCGAGCAACGCGATGCGGCGTCTCACGGCTGCGGTGCCATCACCTTGACCCCGACGCCCCGCACGGTGTGCAGGTAACGGGGGTGCGCCGCGCTCTCCCCGAGGTGCCGCCGCAGCCAGGACAGGTGCACCGCGAGGGTCTTGTCGGTGCAGGCGAAGTCGCTGTCCCAGACTTCGGCGCGCAGCTCGTTCTTGCCGATGACGCGGCCGGAGTTGGCGACCAGGTAGGCCAGGAGCTGGAACTCCTTGGGGCGCAGGTGCAGGGTCCGGCCGTCCAGGTGGACGGTGTGCCCCCGCAGGTCCACCACCAGGTCGCCGACCTGGAGTTCGTCCTGCGTGGCGAACTGGTGCGAACGGCGAGCGATGGCGCCGATCCGGGCGTGCAGTATCCCTGCGGTGTAGGGCTTCACCACGTAGTCGTCCGCGCCCAGCTCCAGCCCTCGGATCATCTGTGCCTCCGCGCCGCGGCCGGTGGCGACGAGGATGGGGACCGACGAGGCGGAGCGGATCATCTTCAGCACGTCGAGTCCGTCGAGGTCGGGCAGTCCGAGGTCGAGGACGACGAAGTCGGGGTCGCGGGTCATGGACAGCCCGATTCCGTTCGATCCGGAATTGCTGACGAGGACCTCGTGGCGCAGGGTGCGCAACCCTTGGGCGAGGATTTCACTGATCTCCTCGTCATCTTCAATGAGGACGATGCGCATCGGCTCTTTCCCCCGGATCTCGGCAGCTTGACTGGTGTTCGTCCAGCAGTCGCGCAGCCATCGTGGCAGACAGGATTTAACGTGAGACTAAAGCGCCGAGGTGGTCGGCGGTGTCCCCCGAGTGGGGGATGGTCCGGTGGACGGGTGTGTCCCGCTTGCGGCGGACCGCTCCCCTCAGGACAGTCGCATCACCGCGTACACGGTCTTCCCGCGGCCCCTCTCGACTCCGCTCACGCCCCATTCGTCGGCCAGGGCCTCGACCAGTGACAGGCCGAAACCGCCGGCCTCGCCGCGCTCGTCCTCGTAACGAGGGCAGGGGCGCTGCTCCGAGGTGTCGTGGACGGTGACGGTCAGGACGCCGTCCTCCACGAGCATGCCCACGTGGTCCGGGCCGCCGGCGTGCCGGCAGGCGTTGGTGACCAGTTCGGAGGTGACCAGCAGGGCGGCGTCGAAACGTTCCTGCAAAGAGGGGTCGGAGTCTCGTCCCGCCGGGCACACGGCGTGCAGCAGATCCGCCAGCATGTGCCGGGTCCTGCCCACCACGCCGGGATCACAGCACGGCGCGGACCCTCCTCCGCCGACCGGTGCCATGGCCGCCCCAGACGGTGCCGCCGCGCGTCCGCCGTCCGGACCGTCGTCCGGAGTGAAGCGCCCCTCGTACCGGGATACAGGCATGTCCTCATCTCCTTTCCAGGTCCGCGGGTCCGCCGGATGAGCGGATCCGCGAGTCGGGAATACGCGTGATGTCCATTACAGCCCGGTTGTGTGCGTACGCTCATCCGCCGATCGGGGGGACGGGGGGACGACATCGGCTCCAGTCGCCGGCGGACGCATTAATGCCCATGAGGAGAGCAATAGGCGTGTGATTAGCCGTCGGCCGCGTAGAAAGGGAAGTCGCGGTGACGCGAGGTGCGCCGCCCCGTTCGGCATTTCTCCCGACAGCAGTCGTGCAAATCGCCGGGGCGCGGGCGGAGAACTGCCAGACTCTATGCATGGACGAAGCGTGAAAAGCGACGAACACCCCCTCATACATGATTACCTGGCTGCCGCCGAGCGCGAGTTGGCCGAATTGCCGACCCGCCGCAGGCAGGAGGTGACGGCCCGGCTCGAGGCCCGTCTGCGGGCCGCCGTGCGGGCGGCGGACGCGCACGGCGATCTGGAGGTCGCCCGTGTGCTGGACGGATTCGGCACACCGGAGACGGCGGTGCTTCCGGAGCTGGCCCAGGAGCTGCGCGACCGCAACGACAGCCGCACCGGTTGGACGCTCATCCTGCTGGGGCTGGCCGGACTGCTGTTCGTGGTCGCGTGGCCGCTCGGTCTCGTCGCCGCCGCCGTGGGCGTCCACCAGCTCTGGACCTCCGACCGCTGGCGGCGGCACGAGCGCGTCCTCGGCACCCTCGCCCCGGTGACCGGTCCGCTGGTCTCCCTCGTGGTGGCGCGGGTCTCCGCAGTCGCCCCCGCGGGCGGGTACTGGATCCTGATCGCACCGGTGCTCGCCCTGTGCGTGCCCGTGGCGATCAGCGGATACCTCTACGTGTCGCTCCGGCGCCGGACGACGTGAGGGGACTGCCCGTCGCCCGACCCGCCGGCACGCCGGAGCCTGACGGTCGCCTTCTGCCGCCCTTGCCGGGAGGGGCCGGACGGCGTCGCACGGTCGGACCGCGTCTTCCCTGCGATCGGCCTCCCCGCGCCGCCTGACGGGCCGGTGCGCCGGCTCGGCGCCGACATGCCCGGAGCGCCGGACCCCGGGGCCTGGGGAAGCCGAGGCGCCGAGGCGTCCGCCGTCGTCCTGGCGGGGCCGCACGGCGGAAGGCGGCGCGTCCCGCCCCGTCGGGCCGCCGCCGTTTCGCGTGCGGCCGCCTCACGCCGCTCCGTCGACCGCCAATTCCCGTGTGCAGTCGCGCACCAGGGAGGGGAAGGAGAAGCGGGCCGACCCGTCCTCGCGGACCAGGTTGTGCTCCACGAGCACGTCGAAGAGGCTCTCCACGTCACCGGCCGGCAGCCCGGACAGCGCGGCGGCGTCCTCCACGTCGTACGAGGAGGCCGGTTGCCGGCTGATCAGGCGGCTGAAGCGGCGCTGGGCGGGATCCAGATGCCGGTACGACGCCCGGAGCACCGCCATCAGGTCCCGGTCGGCGGTCCGCAGGCAGCGCGCCCGCTGGGGGGCGCACTCCAGCCGGTCCGCCAGGTCGGCGGCCGTCCAGGTACGCCGGTCCCGCAGCCGTGTCGCGGCCATCCGGACCGCCAGCGGCAGCCGGTCGCACAGCTCCACCACCCGGGCCACCTGCGCCTCCTGTCCGGCGGTGCGCTCGGCCCCGGCCACCCGGGTGAACAACCGGGCCGCGTCGGCCGGCGGCAGGGCGTCCAGCCACAGCGGATGCGCGCCGTCCAGCGACGACAGCCTGCGGCGGCTGGTGACCAGCACCAGCGCCGACCCGGCGCCGGGCAGCAGAGGTGCCACCTGGGCGATGTCCTCGGCGTCGTCCAGTACCACCAGGCAGCGTCGTCCGGCCAACCGCGACCGCCACAGGGCGCTGCGCTCGGCGGGCGTGTCCGGGACGTCCCGGGCGGCCACCCCGCTCGCCTGGAGCAACAGGGCCAGCGCCTGGCCCGCCGGCAGCGGCGGCCGCCGCGCGCTGCACCCGTGCAGGTTGACGAAGAACTGCCCGTCCGGGTAGCGGTCGGTGACCTGGTGCGCCAAGCGCACCGCGAGCGAGGTCTTGCCCACCCCGCCCATGCCGTCGACGGCGATCATCAGCGGTGTGTCGCTTCGCGGCGCCGCCACGGCCTCGCGCAGCGTACGCAGCTCCTCGGACCGGCCGGTGAAATCGGCCAGGTCGTGCGGCAGGCAGTTGCGCGGACCGGCCGCCGGCCCGGGCGCGGGCGCGCCGGAACCGCCGGCGGTCGGCCCGGCGGGGTCCGGCCGCCGGTCGCCGGAGACCACCGGGCCGTCGGCTTCCGGCGTCCGCGCGCCGGAATCCGCCGGGCGGTCGGTGTCCGCGGTGGGCTCGCGGCCGGGCGCGGAGTCATCGCGCGCCCCCGTGCCGCGGGCCGTCGGGGTGTCGGCCAGGATCTCGGCACGCAGGTCCTGGAGCCTGCGGCTCGGCATGAGCCCCATCTCCTCGGCGAGCAGTCGTCTGCCCTCGTCGTGGACGGCGAGAGCGTCGGCCTGCCGGCCACCGCGGAAGAGGGCGAGCATCAGGCAGGCCCGCAACTCGTCCCGCAGCGGGTGGCTCGCCACCAGCGCGCGCAGCTCCCCCGCCAGCGAGCTGGTCTCCCCGGCCCGCAGACGCAGGGACATCAGCTCTTCGATGGCGGTCATCCGCTGTTCGCCGAGGCGGACGGCGGCGGAGGCGACCTCGGGGCAGGTGATGCCGGCGAACGCCTCGCCCCGCCAGAGGTCCAGACCCGCCTGGAGCAGCCCGATCGCCTCGCCGGTCCTGCCCTCCCTGGCGGCTGTCCTGGCCGCCTGCACCTGCCGGGTGAAGCGCCCCGCGTCGACGGAGTCGGCGGGCACGGCCAGCCGGTAGCCCGCGTCCGAGGTGTCCAGGCTGACCCCTTCGGCCGCAGCCAGAGTGCGTCGCAGGTCGCGGACGGCGTTGTGCACCTGCGGCCGCGCCGACGGCGGCGGGTCGTCCCAGAGCTCGTCGACCAGGCGGTCCACCGTGACCACCGCGTCGCGGTGCAGGAGCAGTAGCGCCAGCAGCCGCTGCTGGCGCATGCCCCGGACGCGCACCGGCCCATCCGACCGGCGCACTTCCAGCGATCCCAGGACCAGGAATTCCATCGGTTCGTGTCCCCACTCTGCGGAAAACGGGCAGCACTCGTTCCGGAAGGTAGGCGGCCCGCTGTTAAGCGGTCAGGAAGCTCCGCATTAACGGAACGCTGTCATGCGATCGGCCCCCGGACCGGGGGAGGAGAGGTCGACCGCTCGACCGGCCGACCGAGGGCGGCGGCCTTCCCGCGTCCGGCGCCCGTCGCCGTCTTCTGACGGGCAGTCGATCTTTCGGACTCCCTTAGCCCGCCCTTAACCGAGCCCTTCCTACCGTCGGGGCACCGGATGCGCGCTCATCGGTACCACGAGAACCGAAGACGACGAGAAGGAGACGGACATGTACGAGGCGATCTTCACCGGTGTGTCGGCCGCGGCGGACCTCATCTCCACCCTCATCGGGGCCTTCACCGTCTGACCGGCGTCCCTCGACGTCGTGCGGGGCCCGGAGCGGCCCCGGAAAGGAGCAGTACCCGCATGCTGCCCGACGTGGGGCTGCTGAAGCTCGTCACCCTGGCCGTCATCGCCGTCCTGGTCTTCGGGCCGGACAAGCTGCCGGAGTTGGTCCGCCAGGTGACCTCCTTCCTACAGAACGTGCGCCGCTTCACGGACGGCGCGCAGCAGGAGGTCCGCTCGCAACTGGGACCGGGGTACGAGGACTTCACCTTCTCCGACCTGCACCCCAGGGAGCTGGCCCGTAAACACCTGCTGGACGGGCAGACGCCCGCCGAGGCCGTGCGGGAGTCTTTCGACCCGCGGGCCGAGTGGGCCGAGACGGTCGACGCGGTGCGGGGCGCGGTGAGGGCCGGTCCGCCGGTGCGCACCGGCCCCGCGGCCCCGGCGGCAGCGGTCGAGGGCGGGGCGGTAACGCCTGTCTTCGACCCCGACACGACCTGAGCCCTGCTCATGATGAGCGAGCACCGAACTGAGGAGAACCACTTCCGATGCGTACGAGTATCGCCACCGCGGGGCTTACCGCGGTGATCGCGGCAGGGGCGCTGCTCGCCTCTCCCGGTACCGCCTCGGCGGCTGAGTACGACCGCCAGGACCCCTTCTGCGCGCAGTTGCAGAAGAACGTCGACGACTACCGCGCGGGCCGGGTCTTCTACTTCATGGACCCCACGCCCGCCTGGCGGAAGCAGGCCAAGGAGCACAACTGCGTCGTCCGCGGGCTGAACGCCACACCGTGAGGGGCGCCGGCGTGACCCGCCGGCCCCGCAGGTGACACTGCGCTGCCCCCACCGCCGAACCCGGCGGTGGGGGCAGCGCCTCATGCGCGCCGTGCTCCGCCCGGGGTGCCGGCCCCGGCACGGACGGGGTCCGTGCCGGGGCCAGTGGGGCCGCGTGATCACGGCCAGCGGGCACCGCGGGTCCGGCGTGCTCGGCCATGGCCGGGGTGTGCGGGTGCGGCGCCGGGGCGACTGCTTGCCGGCGCACCCGGCGATCGGAACACCCGCGCCCGGTCGGGGGCGTGTCCTTCCAGCCACGGCCAAGAGGGTCCAGGCGCGGGTCGAGCGCCGCGCCGGCCGTCTGCGTCAGCCGCGCTGACCGGCCACCCGGCGGCGGTCGCTCAGCGTTCGTCCAGTACGCCGTACGCGCAGTGGCGCCTATCGTCGGCGGACCCCGCGATTCGAGAGGGTCCCACCCCCGCACCGCAGCGAGGAGCCGCCGCCCATGCGCCACGAACACCTCCCCATGCACCCGTCGGACGAACGGACCGTCCGCGACGCCCCGGCCTTCTACTGCCTGCTCCAGCTCTTGGCGTCGCACCCGCTTCCCGGAGCGGACATCGCCTCCCGGCTGCGCCGCGCCGGCGTCCTCACCGAGCACACCGGACCGGTCTACGCGGTCCTGCTCAGACTGCGCGCTCTGGGGCTGGTGCGCCCGGCCGGGCTGCCCGACGGCACCCGGGGCTACGCGTTGACCGACGACGGCCGGCACACCCTGGAGGCGTTCACCCGGGTGTGGGGGGCGTCCCGGCTGATCTCCGCCGACCTGGTGTTCCTCGGATGACCGCGGCGATCGCCCGCACGCATCCCCTGGTGCGCCGCTATCTCACCGAACTGATGCGCCACGCCGGCCCGGCCCCCCGGCGGGAGTGCGCCGAACTGACGGACGCCCTGGCCGACCACGTCGACACGGTGGTCCGCCGTGCGCCGCACGCCCCTGACCGCGCCGTGCTGGCGGCCCTCGCGGAGCTGGGCGAGCCGAGGACGGTCGCCCAGGCGATGGGGTGGACGGACCGGGGCCGGGAGCGCGGTGGCCGCGCCGTCATCGTCGCGGCGCTCATCGGCTGCGCCGCCGGCGGGCCGTTCTGGCACGCCCATCCGGCGGCGGTGGCGCTGGTCGACCTCGTACTCACCGTGGTGGCGGCGGCCGTTCTGGCCAGCCCCCTCCGGCCACGACGGCCCGGTCGGCCGCCGGTGAACAGCCGACCCTGAACAGGGCCACCCTGCCGAAGAACCGGCACACGCCCCCACCCCACGCCGCCTCCCGGCCGGACACCCGAGCGATTCGGTGACCCCCCCCCGCCGCGCACACCCCCGTCACCCCTTTCCCCGCACCTGTGCGCCGCCCCCGCCCCCCGCGGCCC
>NZ_PVLV01000249.1 GCF_002982015.1 Streptomyces solincola | reverse complement strand
GGTCCGGGCCGTGCGCGGTGACCAGCGGCCGGTCGGTGCGGGGCTGCGGGGGGAGTTCGGCGGCGGGCGGCTGGCCGGTGGGGACCGGTTCCCGGCCGAGGACGTCGTCATGGCCGTGGTCGAGGGCGCCGTCGAGGGCGCTGTCGAGAGCGTTCTCGGCGGGCTCGTCGCCCAGGAGTTCCTGCGGGAGGACCAGGACGGCCTGGACGCCGCCGTAGATGTTCGACTGGAGGCGTACGGCGATGCCGTGCCGGCGGGCCAGCGCGGAGACGACGTACAGGCCGATCCGGCCGTCCTGGAGGAGGTGGCCGACGTTGACCTGGTCGGGGTCGGTGAGCAGGGCGTTCATCCGCTGCTGCTCGACCGGCGGCATGCCCAGGCCCCGGTCCTCCACCTCGACGGCGAGTCCGGCGGTGACATGGGTGGCGCGCAGCACCACGGAGGTGCCGGGGGCGGAGAACACCGTGGCGTTCTCGACGAGTTCGGCGAGCAGGTGGATGACGTCGGCGACGGCGTGGCCGCGCAGGGTGCCGTCGATCGGGGGGACGAGCTTGACCCGGGGGTAGTGCTCGACCTCGGCGATGGAGGAGCGCAGCACCTCGGTCATGGTGACCGGGTTGGACCACTGGCGGCGGGAGATGGCGCCGCCGAGGACGGCGAGGTTCTCGGCGTGCCGGCGGATGCGGGTGGCCAGGTGGTCGATGTGGAACAGGCCCTTGAGCAGCTCGGGGTCCTCGACCTCGTTCTCCAGCTCGTCGAGGAGCTGGATCTCGCGGTGGACGAGGGATTGCAGGCGCCGGGCGAGGTTGACGAAGACCTCGACCTTCTGTTCGTTGCCGACGCTGCTGGAGAGCCGGGACGCCTGGACGACGGCGGTGGCGGCGGCGTCGTGGGCGCGGGTCAGCTCGTGGGCGAGCAGGCCGAAGTCGTCGGACCGGTCCGGCGGCGTGGTCGCGGGACGCCGGGCGGGGGGCTTCTCGCCTCGGCGCAACTGCTCGACCAGGGAGCGTAGTTCGTTCTGGCCGCGGGTGGTGGCGTGCCGCAGGGCGTCGCAGCGGTCGCGGACGGTGGCGGCGGCCCGGTTGGCGGCGAGCACGGCGAGGGCGACGGCGCCGACGGTGAGCGCGGCGAAGCCGACGAGCAGGGCCCACAGTCCGCCGGTGGGGTGGGCGCCGGTGGTGCGCAGGGTGACCAGCACCACCGCGGTCGCGCCGAGGGCGACGGCGACGACCGGCAGCCCGGCGGCGCGCAGCAGCCGGAGGCGTATACGGGTGTCGGGGGCGGGCGCCGGGGTGCGCGGCCTGCCGGGGTGGGTCAGGGAGCGGGTGCCGGGGCGGCCGTGCCGCCCGCCCTCGCGGCGGTCCGGCCGCGCGGCGGGTGCGCGAAGGTGTGACATCGGCGTCCTTGGTCGTGGACCTCGGGAACGGGGTTCGGTGGACAGGGCGGAGGGGCGGAGCGAAGTGGTGGGCGAGCCCGGGTGGGGTACGGCGCGCGGGCATGCGTGACCGCACAACGGTGCGCACCGTTGATCACCGAGCACACACGGTAGTCAGCAAGAGGTCGGGCGCGGTGCGCAGTTGGGAAAGTTCCCCACCGCACTTCCCGCTCTGGTATGAGGGCTCGCACGGGCGGGCGATAACGGACCGGCCACGGCGGGCGTCCGGCGTCGCGCGTGGGGAGCTTCCCGGGACCGGGGGTCCGGCGGCCCGGCCCGTGGGCGGCACGTGGCCATGGAGGCCGTCGCCCTGGCCGGCGTCGGCGCGCAGGCGCACGCTGCGCCCCCTCTGCTCGCTCCGCCAGGGCAGGGCACACCGTCGGCGACCCGGTGCGGCCGGCCGGGGCGGCGGCCGTCAGGACCCGGTCCCTTGTGTGCCGACGCCTTCACGGGGCATCCGTCACCTGTTCGAAACGTGCCGTTGAACAGCAGCGGACGCCACTTCAGCAGGTATGCGGTAGGGAGCGGAACGGGATGGAGATCTCGGGATTCATCAGCGCGATCGTGATCGGTGTCGTCATCGGCATCCTGGGCCGGCTCGCCCTGCCCGGGCGGCAGCGCATCGGCGTGCTGTGGACGATCCTGGTCGGCGTGGTCGCCGCCCTGGTCGGCACCGCCATCGCCGCGGCGCTGGGGGTGGCCGACAGCGACGGCATCGACTGGATCGAGCTGATCCTCCAGGTCGTGCTCGCCGCGCTCGGCGTGGTCGCCGTGGAACGGCTCAAGGGCCGGCGCTGACAGCGAGCGGTACCGGTGCCGCCCGGCCGTCGCCCCTTCGAGGAGGGGCGACGGCCGGCGGCGTTTCGCGCAGCGCCGTCAGGTCGGCCAGGTCCAGTCGGCGACCTCCGGCATGTCGGCGCCGTGCCGGCGGATCCAGTCGTGGTGCCGGGTGCGGGCGTCCTCCATCCGCTGGCGGACGACCGCGGCGCGGACCGCGAGTCCGGGCACCCGGTCGATCCCGTCCATCACCAGCCGGTAGCGGTCCAGGTCGTTGCGGACCACCATGTCGAACGGCGTGGTGGTGGTGCCCATCTCCTTGTAGCCGCGCACATGCAGGTCGGCGTGGCCCCGGCGGCGGTAGGCGAGGCGGTGGATGAGCCAGGGGTAGCCGTGGTACGCCATGATCACCGGCTTGCCGGGCGGGAACAGCGCGTCGTACTCGGCGTGCTTCATGCCGTGCGGATGCTCCTCGTGCGGCATCAGCCGGGCCAGGTCCACGATGTTGACCACCCGTACCGCCAGTTCGGGCAGTTCGGTGCGGAGCAGGGAGGCGGCGGCCAGCACCTCCAGGGTGGGCACGTCCCCGGCGCAGGCCAGCACCACGTCGGGCACGTCGCCGGGGCGCTCGGTGCCGGCCCAGTCCCAGACGCCGAGGCCGCGGGCGCAGTGGGCCCGGGCCTGGTCCAGGGTCAGCCAGTCGGGGGCGGCGTTCTTGCCCGCGACGATGACGTTGACGTGGTCGCGGCTGCGCAGGGCGTGGTCGGCGACCGACAGCAGGGTGTTGGCGTCCGGCGGGAGGTAGACCCGCACCACCTCGGGGCTCTTGTTGAGGACGTGGTCGATGAAGCCGGGGTCCTGATGGGAGAAGCCGTTGTGGTCCTGGCGCCACACATGCGAGGTCAGCAGGTAGTTGAGCGAGGCGACGGGCGCCCGCCAGGGCAGCGTGCGGGACGTCTTCAGCCATTTGACGTGCTGGTTGACCATGGAGTCCACGATGTGCACGAACGCCTCGTAGCAGGAGAACAGCCCGTGCCGGCCGGTGAGCAGGTAGCCCTCCAGCCAGCCCTGGCACAGGTGCTCGGAGAGCACCTCCATCACCCGGCCGTGCCGGTCGAGGTCCTCGTCGGTGGGCAGGATCTCCTCCTGCCACGTCTTGGCGGTCGCCCCGTAGACCGCCTGGAGCCGGTTGGAGGCGGTCTCGTCGGGGCCGACGAGCCGGAAGTCGCGGCGGTCGGCGGTGTCCGCCATGACCTGCTCGATGAGCGCGCCGAGCACCTCGGTGGGCTGGTGGCTGCTCGCCCCGGGCTTGTCCACCCGGACGGCGAACCGCTCCAGCGGGGCGAGCGGCAGGGCGCGCAGCAGCTTCCCGCCGTTGGCGTGCGGGGTGGCGCCCAGCCGGCGCGCCCCCTCGGGCACGCAGGCCAGGACCTCCGGGCGGGGCCGCCCGTGCTCGTCGAACAGCTCCTCGGGGCGGTAGGAGCGCAGCCACGCCTCCAGTTGGGCGAGGTGCGCCGGGTCGTCGCGGACGCCGGGCAGCGGCACCTGGTGGGCGCGCCAGGTGCCCTCCACCGGCTTGCCGTCCACCTCGGCGGGCCCGGTCCAGCCCTTGGGGGTGCGCAGCACGATGACCGGCCAGCGCGGCCGCTCGGTGGCGCCCCGCCGGCGGGCCGCGGTCTGGATGTCCCGGATGCGGTCGAGGGCGGTGTCGAGCGCGGCGGCCAGGGCCTGGTGCACCTCGGCCGGCCGGTCGCCGGAGACGTGCAGCGGCTCGTGGCCGTAGCCGCGCAGCAACTGGTCCAGTTCGTCCTGCGGGAGGCGGGCGAGGACCGTGGGGTTGGCGATCTTGTAGCCGTTGAGGTGCAGGATCGGCAGCACGGCCCCGTCGTGGGCGGGGTCGAGGAACTTGTCGGCGTGCCACGATCCGGCCAGTGGCCCGGTCTCCGCCTCGCCGTCGCCGACCACGCAGGCCACCAGCAGGTCCGGGTTGTCCAGCGCGGCGCCGTAGGCGTGGGCCAGCGAGTAGCCCAGTTCGCCGCCCTCGTGGATGGAGCCGGGGGTCTCGGGGGCCACATGGCTCGGTACGCCGCCGGGGAAGGAGAACTGCCGGAACAGCCGCGCCATGCCCGGCTCGTCCCGGCTGACGTCCGGATAGACCTCGCTGTAGCTGCCCTCCAGCCAGGAGTTGGCCAGCACCGCCGGGCCGCCGTGCCCGGGGCCCCACACGCACAGCGCGTCCAGGCCGCGCGCCCGGATCACCCGGTTGAGGTGGGTGTGCACGAGGTTGAGGCCGGGGGACGTGCCCCAGTGGCCGAGCAGCCGCGGCTTGATGTGCTCCGGCCGCAGGGGTTCGCGCAGCAGCGGGTTGGCCATCAGGTAGATCTGGCCCACCGCCAGGTAGTTGGCGGCACGCCAGTGCGCGTCCAGGGCGGCGGCCTCCTCCGGCGCGAGCACGGCGCCGGGCGGCGCCGTGTCGGTCGATGCGACGCCGGGCGACGCGGTGCCGGCCGGTGCGGGGCCGGGCGCTGTGCCGCCGTCCGCGCGGTCCTCCGCCATGTGGTTCTCCGTCCTGTCTCCGTCACGGTGACCCGTCGGTCACGGTGAGTATCCGCCGCCGCCGGGTGGCGCGCACGGCGGGTGCGGCGCTCGCCGCGGACTCCTGCCGGTACCCCGTAGACGGACGCCGATGCGGCGCGCCTGCGCGGGCCGGTGCCAGGACCGGTCGGCCCCCCACGCGACGGGGCCTCCCTGGCCGGACTCGCCCCGGTCGGGAGCGTCGATCGTCGGCCCTCCACGCGGCGGGGCCTGCCGCGCGTCGTCCGGTCCGGGCCGAAAGGCGGGCGGGGGAACGCCCGGCGGTGGCTCGGGAGGCGCTCGGCACGGCGTGGAGGGGCGCTCGGCACGGGGCGTGGGCGGGGTCGGGCCGGCCTCCCGCGAGGGCGGAGGGCGGCGCTCCGGATGGCGGCGGGTCGGCGGGGCCGCGCTCCGCCGCCGCGGCCCTGAACAGCGGCGCGACCCTCGGGCGGCCGGGGGGCGGACAGGGCCGGGCGGGCGGTTCGCCCGGGTAGGTGGCACTCGGTGCGGATTGAGTGGCACTGAGTGCCTCCACAAGAGAAGAAGGTCACACTCGCGGCCCCTGCTCCCCCTTCGCGGATCTGACCTAGCATCCGAACATGACGGTCCTGCCTGACGACGGCCTCCCGCTGGCCGCCGAATTCCCCGACGCGTCCCCTGAGCAGTGGCAGCGCCTGGTCGCGGGCGTCCTGCTGAAGTCGGGCAAGGACGTCCCGCCCGAGGAGGCGGCGAACGCCCTGGCCACCAGGCTGGAGGACGGTCTCGCCACCCTGCCGCTGTACACCGCCCGGGACGCCGCGCCCGAGCCGGGCTACCCCGGCTTCGCCCCGTACGTCCGCGGCGGGCGGGCCGAGGGGATCACCGTCGCGGGCTGGGACGTGCGCCAGCGGCACACGGTGGCCGACGGCGCCGCGGTCCTGTCCGACCTGGAGAACGGCGTCACCTCGCTCTGGCTGACGGCCGGCGAGGGCGGCATCCCGGTGGACCGGCTCGGCGCGGTGCTGGAGGGCGTCTACCTGGACCTGGCCCCCGTGGTGCTGGACGCCGGCGCGGACACCGAGGCCGCCGCCGAGGCGCTGTTCACGCTGTACGAGAAGCGGGGCGTCGCCGACGAGGCGGTCCGCGGCAACCTGGGCGCCGACCCGCTCGGGCACCAGGCCCGCACCGGGACGCCGCTGCCGCTGGAGCCGGCGGTCGCGCTGGCCCGGCGCTGCGCCGGCCGCTACGGCCCGGCCGGCACGGGACTGCGAGCCCTGACCGTGGACGCGCTGCCCTACCACGAGGCCGGCGGGTCGGCCGCGCAGGAGCTGGGCTGCTCGCTGGCGACCGGCGTCGCCTACCTGCGCGCGCTGACCGCCGACGGGCTGGAGGTGGCCGCCGCCTGCCGGCAACTGGAGTTCCGCCACGCCGCCACCGCCGACCAGTTCCTGACCGTCGCCAAGCTGCGCGCCGCGCGCCGGCTGTGGGCCCGGGTGGCCGAGGTCTGCGGTGCGCCGGGGGCCGGGGCGCAGGTCCAGCACGCGGTCACCTCGCCGGTGATGATGACCCGCCGCGACCCGTGGGTGAACATGCTGCGCACCACGATCGCCACGCTGGCCGCCGGGGTGGGCGGGGCCGACTCCGTCACCGTGCTCCCCTTCGACCACGCGCTGGGCCTGCCCGACGCCTTCGCCCGCCGGATCGCCCGCAACACCGCCACCATCCTGGTCGAGGAGTCGCACCTGGCGCGGGTGATCGACCCGGCCGGCGGCTCGTACTACGTGGAGCGGCTCACCGACGAGCTGGCCGAGGCGGGCTGGGCGTTCTTCCAGGAGATCGAGCGGGCCGGCGGCCAGGATGCCTGTCTGCGCTCGGGCATGGTCGGCGAGAGGCTGGCCGCGACCTGGGCCGAGCGGAGCGCCAAGCTGGCCCGGCGGCGCGAACCGGTCACCGGGGTCAGCGAGTTCCCGCACCTGGCGGAGAAGCCGGTGGTCCGCCGGCCGGCCCCGCCGGCCCCCTCGGGCGGGCTGCCGCGGGTGCGCCGCGACGAGGCGTTCGAGGCGCTGCGGGCCCGCTCCGACGCCCACCTGGCCGCCACCGGCGCCCGGCCGCGGGTCTATCTGGCCGCGCTCGGCCCGGCCGCCGCGCACACCGCCCGGCTGACCTTCGCCGCCAACCTGTTCCAGGCCGGCGGCATCGAGCCGGTCACCGAGGGGTCCTTCGCCGACAGCGGGGCGGGCGAGGCGTGCCTGTGCTCCAGCGACGCGCTGTACGCCGAGCAGGCCGAGTCCGCCGCCGCCGAGCTGCGCGCGGCCGGCGCCGGGCACGTGCACCTGGCGGGCCGGCCGCCGGCGGAGCCGGGCTACCAAGGTGTCGACAGCTATGTCTTCGCGGGCGGTGACGCCGTCGCGGTGCTCACCGCCGCCCTCGACCGTATGGGAGTGTCGTGATGGGAGCCCCTGGGAGCACCGGAGCCCTCGGGAGCGGGGACGTCCCCGACTTCTCGGAGATCGGGCTGGGCAGGCCGGCCCCGGCCGCCGGCGCGGACGAGTGGCGTACGGCGCTGAAGCGGGCCGCCGACGGCGACGACCTGCTGTGGGAGACCCCGGAGGGCATCGGGGTCAAGCCGCTGTACACCGGGCACGACCTGGAGGGCCTGGACTTCCTGGACACGTTCCCCGGCGTCGCCCCGTATCTGCGCGGCCCCTACCCGACGATGTACGTCAACCAGCCGTGGACGATCCGGCAGTACGCGGGCTTCTCCACCGCCGAGGAGTCCAACGCCTTCTACCGGCGCAACCTCGCGGCCGGGCAGAAGGGCCTGTCGGTCGCCTTCGACCTGCCGACCCACCGCGGCTACGACAGCGACCACCCGCGGGTGACGGGCGACGTCGGTATGGCGGGCGTGGCCATCGACTCGATCTACGACATGCGCCAGTTGTTCGACGGCATCCCGCTGGACCGGATGACGGTGTCGATGACGATGAACGGCGCGGTGCTGCCGGTGCTGGCGCTGTACATCGTGGCGGCCGAGGAGCAGGGCGTGCCGCCCGAGAAGCTGGCCGGGACCATCCAGAACGACATCCTCAAGGAGTTCATGGTCCGCAACACCTACATCTACCCGCCGAAGCCGTCGATGCGGATCATCTCCGACATCTTCGCCTTCACCTCGCAGCGGATGCCGCGGTACAACTCGATCTCCATCTCGGGCTACCACATCCAGGAGGCCGGGGCGACGGCCGACCTGGAGCTGGCGTACACCCTCGCCGACGGCGTGGAGTACCTGCGGGCCGGCCGGGACGCCGGGCTGGACGTGGACGCGTTCGCGCCCCGGCTGTCGTTCTTCTGGGCGATCGGCATGAACTTCTTCATGGAGATCGCCAAGCTGCGCGCGGCCCGGCTGCTGTGGGCCAAGCTGGTCAGGCAGTTCGAGCCGAAGAACGCCAAGTCGCTCTCGCTGCGCACCCACTCGCAGACCTCGGGGTGGTCGCTGACCGCGCAGGACGTGTTCAACAACGTGACCCGCACCTGTGTGGAGGCGATGGCCGCCACCCAGGGGCACACCCAGTCGCTGCACACCAACGCGCTGGACGAGGCGCTGGCGCTGCCGACCGACTTCTCCGCGCGGATCGCCCGCAACACCCAGTTGCTCATCCAGCAGGAGTCGGGCACCTGCCGGACCATCGACCCGTGGGGCGGCAGCGCGTACGTGGAGAAGCTGACCTACGACCTGGCGCGCCGGGCCTGGCAGCACATCCAGGAGGTGGAGGGCGCCGGCGGCATGGCGCAGGCCATCGACGCGGGCATCCCCAAGCTGCGGGTGGAGGAGGCGGCGGCGCGCACCCAGGCCCGTATCGACTCCGGGCGGCAGCCGGTGATCGGCGTCAACAAGTACCGGGTGGACACCGACGAGCAGATCGAGGTGCTCAAGGTCGACAACTCCTCGGTGCGCGAACGGCAGCTCGCCAAGCTGCGCAGGCTGCGCGAGGAGCGCGACGAGCGGGCCTGCCAGGACGCGCTGGACGCGCTGACCCGGGCGGCCGGCGCTGACGGCAACCTGCTGGAGCTGGCGGTGCACGCGGCCCGCGCCAAGGCCACCGTCGGCGAGATCTCCGACGCCCTGGAGAAGGTGTACGGGCGGCACGCCGGCCAGATCCGTACGATCTCCGGTGTGTACCGCAGCGAAGCAGGCCAGTCCCCGTCGGTGGAGCGCACCCGCGCCCTGGTGGACGCCTTCGAGGAGGACGAGGGCCGCCGGCCCCGCATCCTGGTGGCCAAGATGGGCCAGGATGGTCACGACCGGGGCCAGAAGGTGATCGCCACCGCCTTCGCCGACCTGGGCTTCGACGTGGACGTCGGCCCGCTGTTCCAGACGCCCGCCGAGGTGGCGCGGCAGGCGGTGGAGGCGGACGTGCACATCGTCGGCGTCTCCTCGCTGGCCGCAGGACACCTCACGCTCGTCCCGGCGCTGCGCGAGCAGTTGGCCGAGGAGGGCCGGGAGGACATCATGATCGTGGTCGGCGGCGTCATCCCGCCGCAGGACGTGCCGACGCTGCTCCAGATGGGCGCGGCCGCGGTGTTCCCGCCCGGCACGGTCATCCCGGACGCGGCCTACGACCTGGTACGGCGGCTGGCGGCCGACCTCGGCCACGCGGCCCCGGCCACGGACGGTGCCGCCGCCGGACAGGACGGCTGAGGGGCGGCGGAGGCGGTATGGCGATCGACCTGGACGCGTACGTCAAGGGCGTGCTGGACGGCAAGCGGGCGGTGATCGCCCGCGCCATCACGCTGGTGGAGTCCACCCGTCCCCAGCACCGGGCGCTGGCGCAGGAGTTGCTGACCGCGCTGCTGCCGCACAGCGGGAGCGCCCGCCGCATCGGCGTCAGCGGGGTGCCGGGCGTCGGCAAGTCCACCTTCATCGACGCCTTCGGCACCATGCTGACCTCCGCCGGGCACCGGGTGGCGGTGCTGGCCGTGGACCCGTCCTCCACCCGTACCGGCGGCTCCATCCTGGGCGACAAGACCCGGATGGAGCGGCTCGCCGTGGACCCGGCCGCGTTCGTCCGCCCCTCCCCCACCTCCGGGACGCTCGGCGGGGTCGCCAAGGCCACCCGGGAGTCGATCGTGGTGATGGAGGCCGCCGGCTACGACGTGGTGCTGGTGGAGACGGTCGGCGTCGGCCAGTCCGAGACGGCCGTCGCCAACATGGTGGACGTCTTCCTGCTGCTGACCCTGGCCCGCACCGGGGACCAGCTCCAGGGCATCAAGAAGGGCGTGCTGGAGCTGGCGGACGTGATCGCCGTCAACAAGGCCGACGGCCCGCACACCCGGGACGCCCAGGCCGCCGCCCGTGAACTGGCGGGCGCGCTGCGCCTGATGCACGGCAAGGACGCCGTCTGGACGCCGCCGGTGCTCAGTTGCAGCGCCCGGGAGTCCACCGGCCTCGACACCGTCTGGGACCGGCTGGAGCAGCACCGCGCCCTGATGGACTCCACCGGCAGGCTGGCCGCCCGCCGCCGCGACCAGCAGGTCGACTGGACGTGGAGCATGGTCCGCGACGAACTCCTCGGCCGGCTCCGCGCCGACCCGGCGGTCCGCGCCCTCGCCCCCGACCTGGAGCGCCGGGTCCGGGACGGCGAACTGACCGCGACCCTGGCCGCCGAGCGGATCCTCGACGCCCTGGACGGAGGGCGCGGTTGACGGCGTACGGGGGCGGCACCGGCACGGTCTCCCGCCTGGCGGCGGCGGTGCGGGCGGGGGACGCGGAGGCGGTCGGGCGGCTGCTGGCGGCGGGGGCGGACCCGGACGCGGCGGACGCCGGGGGGCTGCCGCCGCTGTGCGCGGCGGTCACGGCGTACGACCGGGAGGTGACCGAGGCGCTGGTGCGGGGCGGCGCCGATCCGCACCGGGTGCTGCCGGACGGGACCACGCCGTTCGAGCGGGCGGTCGACAGCGGCTCGCCGGCGGTGTTCCTGGCGATGCTGGCCGAGGAGCCGCGGCCGCGAATGCCGGAGGCGGCCCGCGCCCACCTGCTGGCCTCGGCCCGCCGCTGGTACGAGGAGGGTGCGGCCGGCGGACTGCGGCGCCGCACCGGGGCGTCGGACCCCGGCACGACCGTGCTGGTCGCCGACGGCGAGGACGACCGGCTGGAGCAGACCACCCTGGGCGGGCGGGTCGCGCGGGCCGGGTTCGGCGCCGTGCTGACCTGTCTGGAGAAGGCGCTGGGCATCGCGGCGCCGGTCGACGAGCTGGTGGCCCGCGGGGCGGCCGCGCCGGACGACGAGCACCCGGACCACCGCGCGCCGGCCTGGGCGCTGGCCGAGCGCCGCCGGCGCGGGCGGTGCGGTGGATCGCGCGGAGCGGCACCCTCCTGTTCCCGGCGGCCGCGCGGTCGCCGGCTGCCGTGTCCGGGAGCGGCAGGCCCTGGTCCGCCGGCGGCCCGGGTTGACTGGTCGGCGTCCGATCGGCGTCCGATCGGCGTCCGGGCCGACGGGAACGGCCGGAGGGGGCGGGCCGCGGGTGTGCGCGGGTCTGCCGTCCTCCGGCCGTCGTGTCCTGGCTCTCGGTCAGCGCACCGCGGGCACGGCCGGCAGGTCCAGGGCGGAGGGCGCGGCCTTGGGGGCGGCCTTCGCGCCGGCGGCCGGCGGGGCGGGCGTGGCGTGCGGGGCGCAGGTCACGTCACGCGCGTCGGTCTTCCCGGTGAGCAGGTAGGCGTCGACCCGGCTGTTGACGCACGGGTTGACCAGGCTGGTGACGCCGTGCGATCCGGCGTCCTTCTCGGTGATCAGGCGCGAGCCGGCGAGCCGGCGGTGCAGCTCGACGGCCCCCTCGTACGGGGTGGCGGCGTCGCGCTCGGACTGGACGATCAGCACCGGGGGCAGTCCGCGCTTCGCGCCGACCTCGACGGGCTCGTGCTGCTTGGACTTCCAGGTGGCGCAGGGCAGGTTCATCCAGGCGTTGGACCAGGTGAGGAACGGGTGCTTCTTGTGCAGCTCCGTGTTGTCCCGGTCCCAGCGCTTCCAGCTCGTGGGCCACTTGGCGTCGGCGCACTCGACGGCGGTGTAGACGGCGTTGCCGTTCTCGGCGGCGGCGTTGCCCGCGGTGTCGGACATGTCCGGGGCGATGGCGTCCACCAGCGCCTGGGTGTCGCCGGCGAGGTAGTCGCTCCAGGTCTGGGCGACGGGCACCCAGGAGGAGTCGTAGTAGGGCGCGCCCTGGAAGAAGCCGATCAGCTCGGCCGGGCCGACGACGCCGCCGATGGGCTTCGCCTTGGCGGTGGCGCGCAGCTCCTGGTACTTCGCCTCGACCTTGGCGGGGGTGTTCCCGATGTGGAAGACGGCGTCGTGCTGGGCGACCCAGGCCTTCCAGTCGTTCCAGCGCGTCTGGAAGGCGACGTCCTGGTCCAGGTTGGCCTGGTACCAGATCTTCTCCTTCGAGGGGTTGACCACGCTGTCGACGATCATGCGGCGCACATGGGTCGGGAAGAGGGTGGCGTAGACGCCGCCCAGGTAGGTGCCGTAGGAGACGCCCAGGTAGTTGAGCTTCTTCTCGCCCAGCGCGGCGCGGATGACGTCGAGGTCCCGCGCGGTGTTGGGGGTGGTCATGTGCGGCAGCATCCAGCCGCTGCGCTCCTTGCAGCCGTCGGCGTACTCGGCGGCCAGCTTGCGCTGGGCGCGCTTGTCGGCCTCGCTGTCGGGCACCGGGTCGGCCTTGGGGGCCTTGACGAACTCCTGCGGGTCGACGCAGGAGATGGGCGTGGAGTGGCCGACGCCGCGCGGGTCGAAGCCCACGAAGTCGTACGCCTTGGCGGTCTCGGTCCACAGCGGGCTCTTGGTGGTGACGCGGCGCGGGAAGCGCAGCCCGGAGCCGCCGGGGCCGCCGGGGTTGTAGATCAGCGCGCCCTGCCGCTGGTCCTTGGTGCCGGTGTGGCCGATCCGGTCCACGGCGATGTCGATGGTCTTGCCGAAGGGCTTGGCGTAGTCCAGCGGCACCTTCACGAAGCCGCACTGGATGGGCTTCTCCAGGCCCCAGTCGGCGGGGCAGTCCTTCCACTTGACGCCGGCGTGCGCCGCGCGGGCGGCGGCGATCCGGGCGCCCAGCTCGGCCGTGCCGCCGCTGCTGAGCCGCGGACCGGGGGCGGCCGGGGCGGCGCCGGCGGACGGGGCGAGGAGCAGGCCGGCGGCGAGCGCCCCGGCGGAGATGGTGGCGGCGCCGGTCAGCGCCGCGGTGCGTATCACGTGGTCGTTCCCCCTGCGTAGGGTCTGCCGCCGGGGGCGGCGGGGGCCGCCGACCGGCGGTGGGTCTGCGC
This sequence comes from Streptomyces solincola, assembly GCF_002982015.1. Taxonomy (GTDB): domain Bacteria; phylum Actinomycetota; class Actinomycetes; order Streptomycetales; family Streptomycetaceae; genus Streptomyces; species Streptomyces solincola. Next base: position 1,900 of record NZ_PVLV01000249.1, on the reverse strand, counting down.
CGCCGGCCGGTACGACCGGGCGCACGGGCGATCCTCGCGCCATGGCGGCAGGGTCCGACAGGGGCGGCGTCCGGATTTTGCCAAGCCGATATTCGGACCATCAGGTCCCGCTGAGCGGTCGGGGGTTGCCGGGGGCGGAGGCTCAGGGGGTGTCGGCGCGACGAGGGGCGGCCTCCGGTGGGGGCCGCCCCTTCGGCGTGCGCAGGCCGCCGTGCGGGCCGCCGCCACCTGTGTGCCCGGGTCAGCTCGGGGGCGTGAGGCGGCCGTCCACGATGGTGGCGACGACCTCGATGGAGCCGATGCGGGAGGGGTCGACGCGGCGCGGGTCGTCGCCCAGCACCACCAGGTCGGCCCGCTTGCCGGGGGCGAGGGTGCCGGCGCTGTCGTCCCAGTGGCAGGCGTGGGCGCCGGCGACGGTGTAGGCGTGCAGCGCCTGTTCCACGGTGACGCCCTCGTCCGGACCGATGATCCGGCCGCTCGACGAGGCGCGCTCGACCATGAACTGCACGGCCCGCAGCGGCGAGCCGTCGGTGACGGGGCGGTCGGAGCTGCCGACCAGGCGGACGCCGCCGTCGAGGAAACCGCGCCCCCGGTACAGCCACGGGGCCCGCTCCTCTCCCATGATCGCGGCGTAGTCGTCGCCGAAGGAGCGCAGGAAGACGGGTTGCACGACCGCGCTGACGTCCAGCTCGGCGAAGCGCGGCAGTTGGTCGGGGCGGATCAGTCCGGCGTGCTCGATCCGGTGCCGGGCGTCCGGGCGGGGCCGCCGGGCTTGCGCCTCCTCGATGGCGTCCAGGGCGACGTCGGCGGCCCGGTCGCCGATGGCGTGCACGGCGAGCTGCCAGCCGCCGAGGTGGCCGGCCACGATGGTGTCGGTGAGGCGCTCGGGGGTGTCCTGGAGCTGCCCGGCGCCGTCCGTGCCGAGGTAGGGGCTGGTCAGCGCGGCGGTGCGGGCCATCATCCCGCCGTCGGTGAACACCTTCAGCGCCCCGAGGGAGAGCCAGTCGTCGCCGAAGCCGGTGCGCATGCCGAGATCCAGGGCGCGCGGGAATCCGTCGGTGGACGGGTCGGCGAGCGGGCGCAGGGTGTCGGCGGCGGCCATGAGCTGGACCCGCAGCGGCAGCCGGCCCTGGTCGCGCAGGAGTTGGTAGGCGCCCAGCTCGACCGCGCTGTGCCCGAGCAGGCCGCCGCCGATGCCCGCCTCGGCGCAGGCGGTGATCCCCTCGCCGAGGCAGGCACGCCCGGCGCGCTCGACGGCGTCGGCGAGTTCGGCCTGGGTGTACGGCGGCCGCAGCGAGCGCGCGATGCTCATGGCGCCCTCGGCGAGGAAGCCGTCCTGGTGCGGTACGCCGGCGGGCAGCCGGTCGAGCACGGCGCCGCTGACCACGCAGGCGTGCCCGGAGTCGTGCATCAGGAACACCTGGCGGCCTCGGCAGACGGTGTCCAGTTCGGCGGCGGTCAGATGGCGGCCCAGGGCCCGCTGGTCGTAGCCGGCGACGTCCACCCAGCCGCCGGGGTCGGGCTGCCGGGCGACCGCGTCGGCGACGACGGCCAGCACGTCCGCCACCCGTCGGCAGGGGGCGACGCTGGGAGTGGCCGCCTTCAGCCCGGCCCACGCCAGGTGCACATGGGCGTCGACGAAGCCGGGCAGCACGGTGGCGCCTTGGAGGTCGACCACCTCGGCGGCGGGCAGCGAGACCGCCTCCTCGTCCAGGCCGGCGATCCGGCCGTGCCAGATGGCGAGGTCGCGGGCGACGGGGCGGGCCGGGTCCATGGTGAGGAAGGTGGCGTTGGTCAGCCGGGTGGTGAGCACGGACGGGACCGCTCCTCGGGGTCGGCGGCGACGGGGCCGCGGGCGCCGCCGACCCCGAGGAGCGGTCCCGTCCGTGCTCACCACCCG
>NZ_PVLV01000248.1 GCF_002982015.1 Streptomyces solincola | reverse complement strand
GCTGGACGTGCTGATGAAGCTGCTCGGCGACTACGCCGACGCCGCCCCGCCCGGCTTCCTGATGGCCCGCCCCTACGAGGGCCACCCCACCGACCTCGCCGAACTGCACGGCCGCCGGGTCATCGTGTGCAGCGAGGTCAAGCCGGGCGACCGCTTCGACGAGGCCCGGGTCAAGCTGCTCACCGGCGGCGACCGCATCAAGGCCCGCCGGATGCGGCAGGACTTCTTCAGCTTCGAACCGACGCACAAGCTCTGGCTGCTGGGCAACCACCGCCCCGAGGTGGGCACCGGCGGCTTCGCGTTCTGGCGGCGGATGCGCCTGATCCCCTTCGAGCGGACCGTCCCCGACGACCGAAAGATCGACAACCTGGCCGACATCCTGGTCACCGAGGAGGGCCCCGGCATCCTCAACTGGCTGATCGAGGGCGCCCGCCGCTACCTGGGCGGCGACAAGGACCTCACCGGCCCGGAGCGGGTGCGCATCGCCACCACCGCGTACGCCGAGACCGAGGACCACACCGGCCGCTTCCTGTCCGAGAACTGCGTGCTGCACCCCGACCGGCGGGCCGAACAGGCCAGGCTCTACGCGGCGTACAAGAGCTGGTGCCAGAATGAGGGGGCGCTGGCCATGACGTCCCGCTCCTTCGCGGCCCGCGTCCGCGAGACGGTCGGGCTCGATTCCCCCAAGCAGATGATCCTGTCGAACCAGCGCAAATACTATCCGGGTATCGGGCTGCTGGCCGACGGAGAGGACGCCTGATGGCCGCCGGCGTCGGACCGGCCGCCACGGCCGGCGGGGCCGGCGCGGAGTTCGCCTGCCATGCCCGGGCGGCCGGGCGGGTATCCGGCCGGGTGATCCCGCACGCGGCTTCGGGTACGGCACGAGAAGGTAGGACAGCATGAGCGCCCTCATCACCGAGGACGAGATCCGTGCGGAGACGGAGATCGTCTGGCTCGAAGATCCCACGGCGCTGGACTACGTACGGCAGAGCCTGGACCGGCTGCCCACCCGCAAGGGCAGGCCGGCCTACCACCGCGACGGCCGGATGGTCGGGTACGCGCTGCTCGGCCCCGGGGCCAAGGCGTCGCGCTCCTCCGGCACCTTCCGGCGCCGCGTGTTCTGGCTGCTGCCGCACGACCGCGACACCGAGCCCGAGGGCCTGTACGCGACCGGCGCGCCCGCCGAGGCCGTCGACCCGCGCACCCTGGCCCCCGGCACCAAGGGCTACAAGACGGAGCGCTCCGAGGGCGGTCCGCCCTCCTCGGCCATGCGGGAGCTGGGCATAACGCTGCCGCTGTGACGCTGCCGCCGTGATGCGGCCGGCCGCTGCGGCGCGGCCGCGGTGAGCGGCTTCGCGCCGGCCGGCGCGGCGGGCGTCACCGGCTGAGGGTGAAGCCCTCGGGCGGGCCGGCCAGTTCGTCCCACCGCAGGGCGTAGTCCTGGTGCGCGATGGGGATGCCGGCGAAGAACTCCTCCGGCAGGTCGAAGGCGTCCACCAGGGTCATCATGTGCGGGGCCAGGTCCGCGATGGTCTCCTCGATGGCGTCGGGCAGGTCCCGGATGTGCTCCACGGTGAGCTGCCCGGTGGCCAGCAGGATCCCGGTGTGCTCGGCCACCTCCTTCAGGAGGAAGAGCCGGGCCAGTTGGTGCAGCAGGTGGCGGGCCTCGGGCCCCACCGCCTGGGCCGCCGCGTCGATGAAGGCGTCGCCGGCCAGCAGCCGGGTGTGCACCTCGGCCATCTTCAGGGCACTGGCCGAGGCCGCGTTCCAGCGGCGTACGGAGTCGCGCGAAGGACCCTCGCGCAGGGATCTTCGGGCTCTGGCGTGCCAGAGGACCTCCGCCTCGGCGAGCAGGTCGCGCAGGAAGTACACGTCCGACAGCGACTGCTCCTCCACCGGCCGGTCGGTGCGCCGCACCGGGGCCTGGTGGTTGAACAGCAGCTCGGCGGCGGCCTTCAGCGAGATGACGAGGTTGTCCCCCTCGGCGGTGATGGTCCCCTCCAGGTCGGTGGCGATGCCGGCCAGCGCGCTCGCCGACAGCAGTCCCGCCGCCCCGCACCGCTCGCGGCACTCGATCGCGATGTCCCGGGCCTGCCAGGTGGTCCAGCTCTTGGTGAGGGCGACCATCCGCTCGGTGTCCGAGGAGTCGCCGGGGCCGCGCTCGGCCCACCGGGTCACCGCCTCGCGGTGCAGGAAGGTCATCGCGTACGCGGTCGACAGGCCCAGCAGCAGCCGGCCGTGGTGGCTGCGGTGCGCGGCCAGCGGGATGCGCTGCCCGGCCTTGGGCCCGCCGATGTGCCGGGCGTGGGCGTAGCGGACCGCTATGGCCAGCGCGGCGCGGGAGACGCCCACCGCCGCCCCGCTCATGCAGAGCTTGCCAGTGGTCACCCGGTGCACCGAGCGCAGGAACCGCTTGCGCCGGTTGCCCAGGGAGCTGGTGACCGTGCCGTCGGCGTCCAGTCTCCCGTGCTCGGCCTCCAGCAGCGCCTCCCGGGGGAGCCTGACCTGGTCGAAGGAGGTGATGCAGTGGTCGAGCGGGTGGCCGGCGCGCTCGGGCAGGCGGCGCACGCGCACACCGGGCAGCGGGCCGGACTCGTCTGTCAGCGGGGTCAGGAAGAGGAAGACGCCCTGGTCCTCGCCGTCCACCAGCAGCCGGGCGGCGACCAGCGCGGTCTTCGGGCCGCCGGTGAGGCTGGTGTTGGGCATGAACTTCTGCGCGCCCGGCGTCGGGGTGTGCAGGACGAACCCGCCGGTCGAGCGGTCGTAGGCGGCCGTGGTCCGCAGGCAGGCGGCGTCGTTGCCGTGCTCCAGCTCCGTGCAGAGAAACGTTCCGGTGCGCTGCATGGAGGTGAAGTCGGACAGGCTGCGGGAGGACGGCCCCTCGTGGTCGTAGAGGCTGCCGAGGAACAGGTTGTAGTGGATGCCGGCCACCGCCCCCAGCGAGGCGTCCACCACGCCGGTCCACTCGTGCAGGCCGGCCAGCCGGTACGGGTCGGCCACCAGGCTCCCGGGGTCGTCCAGCGAGTCGTTGACCAGGCGCAGCCGGGCGTAGGACAGCGCGGTGCGCTCGGTGAAGGACAGACCGGGCGGGCTCCGGAACTCCGGACGGGAGATCAGCGAGCGCCACGGCCGGTGGATCTCGCCCCGGCGGTCCCGGTCGAACAGGACGTGGGCGATTTCCTCGGCCGCCGAGCCGGCGACGACCGCCGGATCCACGTCGAGCATCTGTGGGAGATCGCACGGAAGATCACTGGCAGGCAGCCCCCCGGCGACTTCCTGTGCATTCGTTCGGAACGTAAGCGTGGTCATGGCTTCTCCGCTTGAACGTCGAGTGGCACGAAGGAAGTTCAGGGCTGCGAAGATACGAACTGACCGGTTTTTTTGCAAGACTCCCCCGACTGTGAACTCATCTTCACAGCTCAGGACGGGTTCTCAAGGCACGTGACAGCGGCACTGTTGGCGGAATCCAGCCCTCCGTTCGCCCGGCCGCGTCGCTCAACATCACCTCTTGAGAAACCGGACGCCTGGTTTTACGATGCCACCAGCCGCTCCATCCGAGCTCGACCGCGGGTGATGCCGCGCCCGACCGGGCCGCGAGCGGTGAGGGGTCCTCCCGCCGGTCCCGGAAGCCGGCGGAGTGGGTTGACCGTCATGTACCGGGCGTGACGGAGGCACGGAGGTGAGCGGGCAGATGGTGCGGCAAGAGCGGGCCGTCAGGACCCGGCAGGCCATCCTCGTCGCGGCGGCCTCGCTGTTCGACGAGGTCGGGTACGAGGCGGCGACGATCTCGGCGATCCTCAAGAGATCGGGCGTCACCAAGGGTGCGCTCTACTTCCACTTCGCCTCCAAGGAGGAGCTCGCGCAGGCGGTGCTGGCCAGCCAGCTCGACGCGGTGCCCGCGGTGCCGCCGAGGGACCTGGCGCTCCAGGAGGCGCTCGACGAGGCGCTGCTCCTGTCCCACCTGCACAGCACCCGCGATCCGCTGGTGCGGGGCAGCACCCGGCTGACGGTGGAGCAGGGCTCCGCGAAGGACGGCCTGGACCGGCAGGTGCCGGCGAAGGCGTGGCTGGACCACACCGTCGCCGTCTTCGAGAAGGCGCGCACACGCGGTGAGCTGCTGCCGCACGTCGACGTCGTGGCGGCGGCGACGATGTTCGTCGGCTCCTTCATGGGGGTCCAGGTGCTCTCGAAGATCATGACCGACCACGCGGACATGCCCGAGCGCGTCGGCGAGCTGTACCAGCACCTGATGGCGACGATCGCCAACCCGGGGGCGCTGGTCGGCATGGACTTCACGCCGGGGCGCGGAGCGCGGACGTACGAGGAGGCCATGCGGCTGACCCGCGAACGGGAAGCCGAGGAGGACGACGGGCCCGGGGAGGACGGGACGGCCGGCGCCGCCCGGTCCACCGCCGCGGCCGGCGTGCGCCGCTGATCCACCGCCACTGATCCACTCGTCGTCACTCTTGTCCGACGGCTCGCACGGCAGCAAGACTCCGCCGTACCCGCGCGTACGCGGTCTCCGATGCTCTGTACACGTTCTCAGCGTTCTGCCAACACATCGTCACCCGAGGGGGAGTGCACGGATGGGCATGACCGGTTGTCCCTACGCGATAGACGTGCTGGGCCGCGACCACGCCGGCGAGGCGGCCGCCCTGCGGTCGCAGGGCCCGGCGGTGAAGGTCCAGCTCCCGGGCGGCGTGACGGCATGGTCCGTCACCCGGCACCGGCACATCAAGCAGCTCACGTCCGACCGAAGGGTCTCCAAGGACGCCTACCGGCACTGGCCGGAGTTCGCCGAGGGCCGCATCACCGAGGCCTGGCCGCTCTACTACTGGGTGTCGGCGCAGAACATGGGCTTCTCCTACGGCGAGGAGCACGCCCGGCTGCGCCGCATCGTGGCCGGCGGCTTCACCGCCCGGCGCACCCAGCAGCTCCGACCGCAGATCGAGGCCGCCGTCAAGGAGCTGATCGACGACCTGGCGGCCACCCCCGCCGGGCAGCCCGTCGACCTGATCGCCTCGTTCACCAAGCTGCTGCCGATGCGGGTCATCTGCGACCTGTTCGGCGTCACCGAGGACGCCAGGGCCGAGCTGTGCGCGGAGGTGAGCACCACCTTCAGCACGGTGGCGACCCCGGAGGAGACCACCGCCTCGCAGATGAAGGTCTTCCAGCTCCTCGGCGAGCTCGTGGCCCACCGGCGCGCCCACCCCGGCGACGATCTCACCTCCGCGCTGATCGAGACCCTGGACAACGGGGACCGGCTCACCGAGGAGGAGCTGGTCGGCACGCTGAACCTGCTCATCGCGGCGGGCCAGGAGACGACCGGCAACATGATCGGCAACGCCCTGGTCGAACTCCTCGCCCAGCCGGAGCAGTTGGCGCACGTGCGGGCCGGCCGGGCCGACTGGGACGACGTCGTCGCCGAGACCCTCCGGGCGCGCGGCGTCGCCGCCCACACCCCGCTGCGCTACGCCGTGGAGGACATCGACCTGGACGGCGTGGTCATACCGAAGGGCGAGGCCATCCTGGTCAACTTCGCCTCCGCCGGCCACGACGAGGACCAGTACGGCCCCGACGCCGCCGTCTTCGACCTGCTGCGCGAGGACCACGGCAGCATCGCCTTCGGCCACGGTACGCACTTCTGCCTGGGCGCGCCGCTCGCCCGCCTGGAGGGCCAGGTGGCGCTGGAAGCCCTCTTCGACCGCTTCCCCGACATGAGGCTGGCCCTTCCCAAGGAGCAGCTCACCCCCGAGCCGTCCTTCATCATCAACTGCTTCCACTCGGTCCCGGTGATCCTGGAGCCGCCCACCGCCTGAGCGCCTCACCCGCGCAGGAGAGACTCCGCGCCCCCGCCGGGGCGCGGAGTCTCTCCTGCGCGGGTGAGGCGCTCAGGCGGTG
>NZ_PVLV01000247.1 GCF_002982015.1 Streptomyces solincola | reverse complement strand
CGACACCCCCACCGCCGCGTACCGGCTCACCCCCCGCCCCCGCTTCACCGACCCGGCCGAGCGCACCGCGCCCGGCTCGCTGCTCGCACCCATGCCCGGCACCGTCGTCCGGGTGGCCGAACTGGCCGTCGGCGACCGGGTGGAGGCCGGGCAGCCGCTCGTCTGGCTGGAGGCGATGAAGATGGAGCACCGCGTCACCGCTCCCGCCTCCGGCACGCTCAGCGCGCTCCACGCCGCCCCCGGCCGCCCGGTCGAGGTCGGCGCCCTGCTCGCCGTCGTCCAGGAGGAGGCCCGACCGTGACCACCCAGAGCGTTGTCGTCGAGACCGAGGAGCAGTCCGCGCTGCGCGCCGCCGTCGCCGCGCTCGGCGCCCGGCACGGCCGCACCCGCGAGCCCGAGCAGCGGGACGCCGTGTGGGCGGAAGCCGGGAAGCTCGGCTTCCTGGGCGTGAACCTGCCCGAGGAGTACGGCGGCGGGGGCGCCGGCATGGCCGAGCTGTCCCTCGTGCTGGAGGAGCTGGGGGCCGCCGGCTGCCCCCTGCTGATGATGATCGTCTCGCCGGCGATCTGCGGCACGGTGATCGCCCGGTTCGGCACCGAGGAGCAGAAGGCCCGCTGGCTGCCCGGGCTGGCGGACGGCAGCCGGACCATGGCGTTCGGCATCACCGAGCCGGACGCCGGGTCGAACTCGCACCGGATCACCACCACCGCCCGCCGCGACCCGGACGGCGGCGGCTGGCTGCTGACCGGCCGCAAGGTGTTCGTCTCGGGCGTCGACATCGCCGAGTCGACCCTCGTCGTCGGCCGGACCGAGGACTCCCGGACAGGCAGGCTCAAGCCCTGCCTGTTCGTCGTCCCCCGGGACGCGGCGGGCTTCCACCGCCGGGCCATCGACATGGAACTCCGGGCGCACGAGCGCCAGTTCGAGCTGAGCTTCGACGACGTGCGGCTGCCGGACGACGCACTGGTGGGGGACGAGGACGCGGGTCTGCTCCAGTTGTTCGCCGGGCTCAACCCGGAGCGGATCATGACCGCCGCGTTCGCCGTCGGCATGGGGCGGCACGCGCTGGACAGGGCCGTCCGGTACGCCAAGGAGCGCCAGGTGTGGCGGACGCCGATCGGCGCCCACCAGGCCATCGCCCACCCGCTCGCCCAGTCCCACATCGAACTGGAGCTGGCCAGGCTGATGATGCAGAAGGCGGCCCGCCTTTACGACACGGGCGACGACCTCGGCGCGGGCGAGGCGGCCAACATGGCCAAGTACGCGGCCGGCGAGGCGTGCGTACGGGCCGTGGACCAGGCCGTGCACACCCTCGGCGGCAACGGGCTGACCCGTGAGTTCGGGCTGGCCGAGCTGATCACCGCGTCCCGGGTGGCCCGGATCGCCCCGGTCAGCCGGGAGATGATCCTCAACTACGTCTCCCACCAGACCCTGGGCCTGCCCAAGTCGTACTGACGCAAGCCGACACCAGACCTGCTCGTGCGGACGCCGCCGTGATCGGGGTGTACGACGAGGACGGCAACGAGGTGCCCCCCAAGGCGCACGTGGTCCGGGGGCCCGGCGCGGACCGGCTGACCGGGACGGACATCATCGCCTGCGTCGCGGGGCAGGTCGCTCCGTACGAGAAGCTGCGGCGCGTCACCTTCACCGACGGCGCGCCGAGGACGGCGTCCGGGAAGATCCTGCGGCGCGAACCGAGGGAGCGGGAGTCCTCATGACCGGTCATGTCACCGCCGCGCACGAGCGCGGTGTCACCACCCTGGCCCTCGACGCGCCGGGCAGCCGCAACGCGCTCTCCGCGGGGCTGGTCGCCGAGGTGTCGGACGCGCTGGCCGACTGCGCCAAGGACCGGGCGGTACGGGCGGTGGTGCTCACCCACACCGGCTCCACCTTCAGCGCGGGCGCCGACCTCAAGGCGCCGCCCAGCCCGTACGCCTTCGTCTCGCTCCTGCGGCAGATCGTGGAGCTGCCCAAGCCGGTGGTGGCCCGGGTGACCGGGCACGTCCGGGCGGGCGGGCTGGGGCTGCTGGCCGCCTGCGACGTGGCGGTGGCCGGGCCGGAGGCGGACTTCGCGCTGACCGAGGTGCGCATCGGGGTGGCGCCCGCGATGATCTCGCTGACCCTGCTGCCCCGCCTGGAACCCCGGGCCGCCGCCCGCTACTACCTCACCGGCGAGCGCTTCGACGCCGCCGAGGCCGCCCGCATCGGCCTGGTCACCCAGGCCGCCGACGACGTCGACGCCGCCCTCGCCCCCGTCCTGGACGGCATGCGCCGGGCCTCCCCGCGGGGCCTGGCGGAGGCCAAGAAGCTGGTCACGGCTAGGGTGCTGGAGACGTTCGAGCGCGACGCGGAGGACCTCGTGCAGCGCTCGGCCTCGCTCTTCGCCTCGGCGGAGGCACGCGAGGGCATGACGGCATTCCTCGAACGACGGGACCCCGTATGGGTGTTGTGACCGGCCCGGCCCGCGCGGCGGGCGCCGGCGGACGTCAGGGGCCGAAGCAGGACCGCAGCCGGGCCACCCGGCAGCGGCTGCTGGAAGCCGCCGTGTCCTGCCTGGCCGAACGCGGCTGGGCCGGCTCGACCGTCTCCGTGGTCGCCGAACGGGCCGGCGTGTCCCGGGGCGCCGCCCAGCACCACTTCCCCACCCGCGAGGACCTGTTCACCGCGGCCGTGGAGTACGTCGCCGAGCAGCGCTCCCGGGCCCTGCGCGCCCTGCCGGCGCGCACCCGCCCGGAGACCGTCGCCGCCCTCGTGGACCTCTACACCGGCCCCCTCTTCCGCGCCGCCCTCCACCTGTGGGTCGCCGCCTCCGACGAGCCCCAGCTCCGCGAGCGGGTCACCGAGCTGGAGGCCCGCGTCGGCCGCGAGACCCACCGCATCGCCGTGGACCTGCTCGCCGCCGACGAGTCCCGCCCCGGCGTCCGCGAGACCGTCCAGGGCCTCCTCGACATGGCCCGCGGCCTCGGCCTCGCCAACCTGCTGACCGACGACTCGGCCCGGCGGGACCGGGTGGTCGCCCAGTGGGGGCGGATCGTGGAGCAGGCGCTGGGCGGAGACGGCTGAGGGGCGCCGTCCGGTGCGGACGGCGCCCCTCGTTCCGCCGCGGCGGCGGTCAGCCGCCGATCTCGGCGTAGCCGGCGATGTCCTGCGGGCCGCGCGAGCCCGGGCCGGTGTAGCGGGCGGAGGGGCGGACCAGGCGGCCGGTGCGCTTCTGCTCCAGGATGTGCGCGCTCCAGCCGGCGGTGCGGGCGCAGGTGAACATCGAGGTGAACATGTGCGCCGGGACCTCGGCGAAGTCCAGCACGATCGCCGCCCAGAACTCCACGTTGGTCGCCAGCACCCGGTCCGGGCGGCGGTTGTGCAGCTCCTCCAGGGCGGCCTTCTCCAGCGCCTGGGCGACCTCGAAGCGCGGGGCCGCCAGCTCGCGGGCGGTGCGGCGCAGCACCCGGGCGCGCGGGTCCTCGGCGCGGTAGACGCGGTGGCCGAAGCCCATCAGCCGCTCGCCGCGGTCCAGGGCGCGGCGCACCCAGGCCGCGGCGTCGCCCTCGCGCTCGATCTCCTCGATCATGCCGAGGACGCGGGAGGGCGCCCCGCCGTGCAGCGGGCCGGACATCGCGCCGACCGCGCCGGACAGCGCGGCGGCCACGTCGGCGCCGGTGGAGGCGATGACCCGGGCGGTGAAGGTCGAGGCGTTCAGTCCGTGCTCGGCGGCCGAGGTCCAGTAGGCGTCGACGGCCTTGACGTGCTTGGGGTCGGGCTCGCCGCGCCAGCGGATCATGAACCGCTCGACCACCGACTGCGCCTTGTCGATCTCACTCTGCGGGACCATCGGCAGCCCCTGCCCGCGCGCGGACTGCGCGACGTACGACAGGGCCATCACGGCGGCGCGCGCGAGGTCGTCGCGGGCCTGCCCCTCGCTGATGTCCAGGAGCGGTTTGAGGCCCCACACGGGGGCGAGCATGGCGAGCGCGGACTGCACGTCGACCCGGATGTCCCCGGAGTGCACCGGGATCGGGAACGGCTCGGCGGGCGGCAGCCCGGGGTTGAACGCCCCGTCCACCAGCAGTCCCCACACGTTGCCGAAGGAGACATGGCCGACCAGGTCCTCGATGTCGACGCCGCGGTACCGCAGCGCGCCGCCCTCCTTGTCCGGTTCGGCGATCTCCGTCTCGAACGCGACGACTCCTTCGAGCCCGGGTACGAAGTCGGACATCAGGCGGCTCCTCGTGTGGTGAGCGACGGGCGGGGCGGGTGCCGGGACGGCGGCGCGGGACGCGGGGCCGCACCGGCCCCTCACCGTCCGCCGGATCGGTGGCCGTCCCGTACGGCCCGCGGCGGGGAATGGGGAGATGCGACAACGTCCCAGCCCATGAGTCTGTCGGTTCCCGCCGATGCGGGGAAGCGTGACATCCGGCACACTCTGCGGATTCCGTCGTGCGGGATTGACCGGCTGCACCACTGGGCAGACTGCCCCGCCCCGGCCGGTGCTGCGGCAGGATGGGGCGGGTGACCGAAGCCCGCGACGCAGCCCTGGACCCCGCCGTGATGCGTGAGCAGTACCGCACCGCCGAGCTCGACGAGTCGGCGCTCGCGCCCGATCCGGCGGGCCAGTTCGCCCGCTGGTTCGAGGACGCGGCGGCCAGCCCGGAGATCCACGAGCCGAACGCGATGGTCGTCTCCACCGCGACCCCCGACGGCCGGCCCTCCTCGCGCACGGTGCTGCTGAAGCACTACGACGAGCGGGGCTTCGTCTTCTTCACAAACTACGCGTCCCGCAAGGGCGGCGAGCTGGCCGCCAACCCGTACGTCTCGCTGCTGTTCCCGTGGCACCCGGTGGCCCGCCAGGTCATCGTCACGGGGACGGCCGCCCGGGTCGGCCGGGACGAGACCGCCGCCTACTTCCGCACCCGGCCGCACGGCTCCCAGCTCGGGGCCTGGGCCAGCGCGCAGTCGTCGGTGATCGGCTCGCGGACGGAACTTCTCAGCCGTTACGAGGAGTTGGCTGCCCGCTATCCGCGGGGCGAGCAGGTCCCGGTGCCGCCGCACTGGGGCGGCTTCCGGGTCACCCCGGACGCGGTGGAGTTCTGGCAGGGCCACGAGAACCGCCTGCACGACCGGCTCCGCTACGTGGCCGAGGCGGACGGCGCGGGCTGGCGCGTGGAGCGGCTGTCGCCCTGAGGGCCCCGGGCGCGGACCCGCCGGGAGCGGCCCCTGGCCCGGACAGGCGGGGAGCGGGCCGGGCCCGGGCATGCAGAAACCCGCGGGTCCTGCTCTCTCCTGCCGGAGAGGCCGGCCGGATGTGCCGGCGGACCCGCGGGTCGGTGACTGCTGGGAATTGCGGCAGGAGGCCTGCCGCGGGGACACCGCGGTGACATGCGCCTTGCGCGCCGAGGCGACACGCGCACCGAAGTGCTGCACAGAGTGCGACGGCAGGCCTTAGCCCGCAGTCACCTCACGCATCCGAAACGACATCACTTCCGGATCACCTCCTTTCTCGTGTGCACCACAGCCTAGGAACCCCTCCGCGCCGGTTCAACCGTTTTTTTGGCATGGTCCGTTTTCCGGGAAAGGGCTGTGCTCTGCGTCACGTTCGAGTTGAATGACGGACGACGACGGGGCAACGGGGACGCGTCCCGCAGGGGGTGCCGGATGAGTTCGTCCAAGAGCGAGACCGCCAGTGCGCCGGCGCCCGACGAGCCGGAGCGCACCGGCGGCGCGGGGCCGGACGCGGCGGACGTCGCGCCGCGCGGTGACGCGCCCGGCGCCCGGCTGCTCGCCGCCCTGCTGGAGGGCATGGACGCCGCGCTGTGCGCGTTCGACGCCGACCTGCGGATCACCCATTGGAACCGCGAGGCCGAGCGGATCCTCGGCTGGAGCGCCGCGGAGGCGGTCGGCCGGCCCGGCTTCGCGGGCTGGGCCGTGCGCGCGGGCGACGCCGCCGACCTGCACGCCCGGCTGACCGCCGCGATGGCCGCGCCCGGCCGGCAGGTGCACGAGTTCGCGCTGCTGCGCAAGGACGGCGGGCGGGTCCTCGTCCGGACCCAGACCGCCGGGGTGCGCGGCCCGGACGGCCCGCCCACCGGGCTGTACTGCGCCTTCAGCGAGGTGCACGCCCGGATCGACCTGGAGCGGTCCATCGCGCTGAGCGAGGCGATGTTCGACGACGCGCCCTGGGGCGTGGTGCTGGTCGACGTCGACCTGCGCCCCACCGTGGTCAACGCGCACGCCGCCCGCGCGCTGGGAGCCGGCCGCACCACCCTGCTGGGCCGCCCGCTGGGCGACGTGGTGGTGGCCGGGGTGGAGGAGTTGGAGGCCGCCCTGACGCATGTGCTGGCCGAGGGCGCGCCCGGCGCCCGGACCGAGCTGTGGGTGACCCTGCGTACCCCCGAGGGCGAGCGCCGCCGCGCCTGGGACTGCGGCTTCCTGCGGCTGGCCTCGCCGCTGGCCGAGGAGCCGGTGCCGCTGGGCGTGGGCTGGCTGTTCCGGGACGTCACCGACGACAAGCTGGCCCGCCAGGACGCCGACCGGGCGCGGTTCCGCGCCAGCCAGCTCCAGCGCGCCGAGGCCGCGGCCGCCGAGTGCGAGGACCCGATGGAGGCCGCCGTCACGCACCTGGACTTCGCCCTGCCCGGGTACGCCGACCAGGTGCTGCTCGACCTGTGCGAGGGGGACGGCTTCCACCGCGCGGCGGCCTCCCCCGAGGGCGGCCCCGGGCCGGTCGGCCGGCCGGCCGCCGGGGCGCGGGTCCCGGTGCGGTACGCGGCCGGGCACCCGGCCCGGCAGGCGGTCGAGCGGCGCGGGCCGGTGCGCGCCAGCGCGGGCGCGGCGGCGGGCGGGGGCTGGGCGGCCGAGCGCCGCTGGCCGGCGGGCGCGGTGCACGCGCTGGTCGCGGTGGTACGCAGCCGGGGGCGGACCCTCGGCGTGCTGACTTTCCTGCGCGGTCCGGGCCGTCCGGCGTTCGAGCGCCCGGACGCGGCGTACGCGCAGAGCGTGGCCGCCCGGGTCGCCGCCGCGGTGGACCTCGCCGCGGCGGCGGAGGGCTGAAGCCCGCGGAGCCCGCATGAGGCCCGCAGGGGACCCCGCGGGGGCCCGCGGGGAGGGCCTAGTGCCGGAAGAAGATCCGGTCGGCGTACTCGCTCATCACGCGGCCGTTCCACTCGTGGCCGCCGTCCACGTTCCCCGAGCGCAGCAGCGGCGGCTCCACGCCCCGGTCCGCCAGCGCCTCGGTCGCGGCGGCCATCACGGCCTGCATCAGGGCGCTGGTCACCACCGTGGAGGCGGGCGCGAACGGGGCCGCGACCCGCTGGTGGGTCAGCTCCGCGTCCCCCACCGCGATCTTGGAGTCCAGGACGATGTCGCAGTGGTCGCGCAGGAAGGTGCCCGAGACGTGCCGGGACTTGGTCTCCTCCGCGTACGCCACCGAGGTCACCCCGATCACGGTCAGCCCGAGCGCCCGCGCGTTCATCGCCATCTCCACCGGCAGCGCGTTGCGCCCGGACAGCGAGACCACGAACAGCACGTCCCCGGCGGTGGCGGGGGAGGAGTCGAGCACCGCGCCCGCCAGCCCGTCCACCCGCTCCAGCGCCGAGCCCAGCGTCGCCGGCATCACGTCCACGCCGACCACCCCGGGCACCGCCAGCAGGTTGACCACCGCCAGCCCGCCCGCCCGGTACACCACGTCCTGGGCCGCCAGCGAGGAGTGCCCGGCGCCGAACGCGAAGACCCGCTGCCCGCCCGCCACGGCCGCCGCGACGGCCTCCCCGGCGGCGGCCACGTTGGCCGCCTCCTCGTCCCGCACCCGCCGCAGCAGTTCCACCGCCGCGTCGAAGAACCGACCCGCCAGACCGCTCTCGCCCATCGCGCCAGGCCCCCTTCTCTCCGTGTCGCGGATCACGTTGCGGTCTGGACCTTTGCGCTGTCAACCGCCCGGCGCAACCCCCGTGCCTCCCGCCGTACGGGTCCGTCCGACCCGTCCCGGCACGGTTGTCCGACCGATGCGCAAGAATTGGAGCCAGGGCCGCCAGCGCACGACTTCTCCCGAGGGGCACGTATGTCCGGACTGATCGACACCACGGAGATGTACCTCCGCACCATCCTCGAGCTGGAAGAGGAGGGTGTGGTGCCCATGCGGGCGCGCATCGCCGAGCGGCTCGACCAGAGCGGGCCCACGGTCAGCCAGACGGTCGCCCGGATGGAGCGGGACGGTCTGGTCACCGTCGCCGGCGACCGGCACCTGGAGTTCACCGAGGAGGGCCGCCGGCTCGCCACCCGCGTGATGCGCAAGCACCGGCTCGCCGAGTGCCTGCTGGTCGACGTGATCGGCCTGGAGTGGGAGCAGGTGCACGCGGAGGCGTGCCGCTGGGAGCACGTGATGAGCGAGGCCGTCGAGCGGCGGGTGCTGGAGCTGCTGCGCCACCCCACCGAGTCGCCGTACGGCAACCCCATCCCGGGCCTGGAGGAGCTGGGCGAGGAGGCCGAGGCCGAGGCGTTCCTGGACGAGGGCATGGTCTCGCTGGCCGACCTCGACCCGGGCGAGGGCGGCAAGACGGTGGTGGTCCGCCGGATCGGCGAGCCCATCCAGACCGACGCCCAGCTCATGCACACGCTGCGCCGCGCCGGCGTGCAGCCCGGCTCGGTGGTCAGCGTCACCGAGTCCGCGGGCGGCGTGCTGGTCGGCAGCAGCGGCGAGGCGGCCGAGCTGGCGGCCGACGTGGCGTCCCACGTCTTCGTCGCCAAGCGCTGAGCGCGCCACCAGCCTCACGGTCCGGCCCCCGGGGTGCGCACGCCGCCACCCCGGGGGCCGGGTCTTTCCACCTACCCGGAGCGCCCAGCGCCCAGGGGCGCACCGGTCACTCCCGGTAGTGCGCCCCTGTGCGCCCCCGAAGCCGAAAAGCGCCCCCGCCGCCGCCTCCCCGTGCCAGTCTTGGCGGCAGGCATATGACCGCACGCGGACGGGTGGGGTGGGGAAGGTGGGGACGACGCACCGGCGGCC
>NZ_PVLV01000246.1 GCF_002982015.1 Streptomyces solincola | reverse complement strand
ACCACGGGTACACCGGCTGGATCCTGCTGCCCACCGGGTGGCGGGGGCACGGCCCTCGGGGAGGAAGAGGACGGAGTTGATGTAGCGCTCGCGGCCGGGGGCGAGGGTGCGGCGGAGCATGCCGCGGTGCACCAGGTGTTCGGTGCGCCGCTGGTGGGCGGGGAGGTCGAAGCCGGCCAGCGGCCGCCACCCGGTGGGCAGCAGGATCCAGCCGGTGTACCCGTGGTCCTCGGCCAGCAGGTCGATGACGGGGGCGATGGGGCGGATGCGGGTCTCCAGCTCGATGAGGAGGGCGGGGCGGCGGCGGTCGAGGACGGCGCGGGCTCCGCGCAGCGCGGGCAGTTCGCCGCCGTCGGTGTCGATCTTGATGAAGACGGTGTCCTGGACGCCGAGGCTGTCCACGGTGACGGTGGGGACCTCGACGCTGTGGGCGTGGACGCCGCCCCGGGTGAGGGAGGACAGGCCGCGGTCGCCGTCGTCGCCGTCGGGCAGCCACAGCGGGGCGGTGCCCTCCTGGTCGGAGGCGGCTGCCTGGACGACGCGGACGTTGCCGGGCAGCGCGGTGCGCAGGTGGGCGGCGAGGTGCGGTACGGGTTCCACGGTGACCACCCGGGCGCAGCGGTCGGCCAGCCGCCGGGACCAGGGCCCGTACCAGCCGCCGAGGTCGATGGCGGTGCCGCCGGCCGGGCAGTAGTCGGCGAGCCGGGCCAGCTCGGGCTCCAGTCGCGGGTACAGCGCCCGGGCGGTGGCGCCGACCAGCCGGGTGGGCAGGCGGGCGGCGACGGCGGCGGCGAGGGTGGTCATCAGGCCCCCTCGGAGGGCGCCGGGGCGGCGGCCGGGAGCCGGGCGCCGGACGAGGGCAGGAGCTGGGGGATGCCGTCGATGATCGGGTAGCGCAGCCGCAGGCGCGGGTTGACCAGGGCGTCTCCGCCGGGGAGCAGGGTCAGCGGGCCCTTGTCGAGGGGGCAGACCAGGAGGGCGAGGAGCGGGTCGTCGGGGGACATGCCGGTGTCGGGGGACATGGATTTCCTTCGGGGGTACGCGGGTGGCGGGCGGGTGGTGG
>NZ_PVLV01000245.1 GCF_002982015.1 Streptomyces solincola | reverse complement strand
GCGGTCACCGAGGCCGTCCTCTCCGGCGGCTCCGCCACCCGCGCCCACCTCGCGCGGGTCGGCACCACCGGCGAGTACGGCTACCTGCTGCTGAGCGACGCGCCCGGTGCGGCGTACGACGCCGTGCTCGCCGCCGTCCGAGAGGAGGGCGGCGCCCCCGTCGGTCCCGAGGCCCTGGCCCGGGTGCAGACCGAGGCCGGCATGGGCGTGTACTCCGCCGGGTTCGCCGGCCTGAGCGTCGAGGAGGCCGACCTGGCCTGGATGGTGGACTGGGAGCGGGAGGACCCCTTCCACGGCTCTGCGGCCCTGACCCCGCCCGCCCCGGAAACCGCCAGGCTCACCGCCCTCGCCTGCCCCGCCGGCAGCCGGATCGCCGCCGGCACGCCGGTGACGGCCGGCGGCGAGGAGGTCGGGACCGTGCTGTGGCAGGCCCCCTCCGCCAACCCCGACGAGGAACTCCTCCTCGCGGTGCTGCGCAGCCCGTTCCGCGCACCGCACCTGCCGCTGTCCGCCGCCGCCGAGGACGGCACCCCGCGCCGGGCGACCACCGTCACGCTGCCCCGCGTCCTCGCCAGCTCGCTGTCCACCAGGATCGCGTGATGGGCGCCCCCCGCATCGCGGTGACCGGCCTCGGGCTGATCACCGGCGCCGGTGACGACATCGAAAAGGGCTGGGACGCCATCATCGCCGGCATCGGCGGCATCCGGGCCAACGACCTGTTCGACACCTCCGAGCTTCAGACCGACCGGGCCGGCCTGGTCACCGCCGCCCAGCCGCCCGGCGTCGACCGCTGCTACTGGCTGGCCGACACCGCGGTCCGCGAAGCCCTGTCCCGCAGCGGACTGGACCTCGACACCGCCGACCGGGACCGCGGCGCCGTGGTGGTCGGCTCCAGCCTCGGCGCGATGCCCACCCTGGAGGGACTGCACGCCGACCTGGTGCACCGCGGCGTCTTGGACGCCTCGGGTGCGGCCGACTGCCAACTGCCCTGCGTCGCCGACCACATCGCCGCGGCCTTCGATCTGCGCGGCCCGCGGGTCGTGCTCTCCAACGCCTGCGCCGCCAGCGCCGTCGCCCTCGGCTACGCGGCCGAGCTGCTGTGGCACGGTGACGTCGACTTCGTCGTGTGCGGCGGCGTGGACCCGTTGGCCACCCTCTCCGCGTACGGCTTCAGCGCTCTGGGCGCGCTGGACCCGCAGCCCTGCTCGCCGCTGTCGGCGTCCACCGGGCTGACCCTGGGCGAGGGCGCCGGCTTCCTCGTCCTGGAGACCGCCGGGCACGCCGAGCGGCGCGGCGCCCGGCCGCTCGCCGAACTCGGCGGGTACGGGCTGTCGGGCGACGGCCACCACCAGACCGCGCCCGACCCCTCCGGCCGAGGGGCCCTGGCCGCCATGGCCGAAGCCCTGCGCACGGCCGGCTTCGAGCCAGGGGATGTGGACTACCTCAACCTGCACGGCACCGGCACGCCCGCCAACGACGCCGCCGAACCACGGGCGCTGCGACTGCTGTTCGGCGACGACGTGCCGCCCGCCAGCTCCACCAAGTCCCTCACCGGGCACACCCTGGGGGCGGCCGGCGCGGTGGAGGCCGTCGCCTCCGTGCTGGCCGTGGACCGCGGTCAGCTGCCGCCGACCGTCAACACCCGTGGGGTGGCGCAGCCGCACGGCCTGGACATCGTGCCGGGCCGGGGCCGTCCGGCCAGCCCCGAGGTGGTGCTCTCCAACTCCTTCGCCTTCGGCGGCAACAACGCCTCCGTCGTCCTCGGCCGCCCCGGCCGCAGGCGGGTGTCCCCACGCCGGGCCGACCCGGTGCACGAGGTCGTCGTCACCGGGGTGGCGGGACTCGCCGGCGCAGCCGGCGACACCGCCGAGCTGGCCGAGGCGCTGGCGGGCGGGCAGGCGTGCTTCACCGGCACCGAGCACGTTCCCGGCCGGGGCGAGGTGCCGTTCGGCCGAGCCGACGCCGAGCGGGCCGCCCGCGGCGTCAACCCGAGCCGGGCCCGGCGGATGGACCCGCTGAGCCTGCTCGCCGCGGCGGCCGTCGCGGACCTGCACGCCCGGCACGGCAAGCCGAAGCGGGCCGAGGCGGAGGCCACCGGCATCGTCTTCGCCACCGGCTACGGGCCGATCAGCTCCGTCATGGAGTTCCACGAGGGTGTGCTGCGGCAGGGCATACACGGCGCCAACCCGACCCTGTTCGCCAACACCGTCGTCAACGCCGCTCCCGGCCACGTGGCGATGCTGCACCGCTTCCGCGGCTACACCGCCACCCTCGCCGGCGGGACCAGCTCCTTGCAGGCCCTTCAGCTCGCCTCCCGGGTCATCGCCCGCGGCGCCGCCGAGCGGATCCTGGTGCTGGCCGCCGACGAGTTCCCCGCCAAGGCCGTCGCCACCCAGGCATCACTGCCCGGGTACGCCGCCGGCCCGCACGTGGTCCCCGGCGGCGGCACCGGCCTGGTGCTCACCGAGGGCGCCGTCGCCGTGCTCCTGGAACGGGCCGACACCGCCCGCTCTCGTGGCGCGCAGGTGCTCGCCCGCGTCCGCGGGCACGGTGCGGCCGGCGAGGCGGCCGGCCTCGGCCGCCTGAGCCGCGACGGGCATGCCTGGTCCCGGGCCCTGCGCGCCGCCCTCGACGAGGCGGAACTCGCCCCGGGCGAGGTCGACACCGTCGTCTCCGCCGCTTGCGGCCACCGGGTGGTCGACCTCGCCCAGGCCCGCGCCCTGCGACTGGCCGGTCTGGACGGCCGCCCGACGCTGACCCCGAAGGCGCAGCTCGGGGAGACGTACGGCAGCGCGGGCGCCCTCGGCCTGGTCGCCGCCCTCAACCAGCCCGTCCCGCCAGGGAGGCTGCTGCTGTCCGGGTACGCCTGGGGCGGTTCCTACGCCGCCGCCGTCCTGGACACGAGTCCCCGATGACCGCCATCCGTCCCCCCGAGGCCGCCCGCACCTCCGAAGGCCGACCGTGGGCCGCACCCGGCCCGGGGGCCGGGTGCGGCCCGGGGGGCGTCCGTCCTGCCGGACCCGGTGGGCCGCCGCACCCCCCGCCCGGCGCCCCCGCGACGCGTCCCGCCGACGCCCCGTACCAGAGGCCGGGCGCCGCCTCCGCCGGCCTCCGCCCGATCGACTGCCTGATCACCCACCACCCGCGTGTGCCGCGCGACCGGATGGGGCGTGCGCTGCACGGCTCCGGACGGTCGCTGATCCTCGAGGCCCTGGCCACCGTCCACGGCCGCCGGCTCACCCCCCGCCACCTCACCCGCGACGAGCACCTGCGCTGGCGCGTGCCCGCGCTGGGGCTGCACGCCTCGGTCAGCCACTGCGGCACGCTCAGCGCCGTCGCCCTCTCACCGGACACCCCGGTCGGCGTCGACCTCCAGGACGAACGCGACCGGCCCGGCGCGATGACGTGGCTCGGCACTCTGCTCGGCCTCGACGAGCCCGCCACGATCGGGGACTTCGCCGCCTGCGAGGCCCTGATCAAGGTCTCGCAC
Organism: Streptomyces solincola; assembly: GCF_002982015.1. Taxonomy (GTDB): domain Bacteria; phylum Actinomycetota; class Actinomycetes; order Streptomycetales; family Streptomycetaceae; genus Streptomyces; species Streptomyces solincola. The sequence goes on along the minus strand of NZ_PVLV01000245.1, from coordinate 3,812 downwards.
CTCACCAAGGAGACCTTCACCGGCGTCCGCGTCCCGGCCCCCGCACCCGGCTGGCGCCCCACCGGCGCCCACCCCTACCTGGTGTGCTCCCTGATCCTCGGCGACGGCACCCACCTCGCCCTCGCCGCCGGCGCCGCCGCTCCGGTGCGCTGGTGGCACCGGCCCCGGCCCGGCGCCCGGGCCGCCCGCTCCCACCCCCCGAACCAGGAGAGGGCATGACCGCGACCACCGGCTCCCCCGCCCCGTACACCCGCGCATCTCCCGTATCGAACGCGGCTACCTCAACGCCCACGCGGCCGGCGTTCCGCAGCTCACCCAGATGGTCGTCGAAGGGGAGGGCGCCCTCGACCCCGGCGCGGTACGGCACGCCGTGCTGGTCGCCACCCGCGCCAACCCGGGCCTGGCCGTGCGCCGCCGGGCCGCCGCCTGGCACGGTGGCCACCGGACTGCTGATGTCCACCGGCGGGATCGGCGTCCTCGCGGCCGGGTGGCTGTGCCCGAGGCTGATGCGCGGGATCGGCGGCGGCGGCGCCCTGCTGACCGGGATGCTGCTGACCATCCTGGCCACCGTCCCGCTGACCAGGCTGTCCGCCCACACGCCCTACCCGCTGCTCTGCGCCACCCTCGCGGTACGCGGGCTGGGCACCGGCCTGACCATCGTGCCCGCCATGACCCGGGCCTTCCAGTCCGTACGGCCGCCGTCCATCCCGGACGCCGCCGCGCAGCTCAACCTCGTCCAGCGGATCGGCGGCGCGGTCGCCCTGGCCGCGGTGACCGTGGTGCTGGAGGCGGCGGCCCGCCGCTCCCACGGGCTGGCGCCCGCCGCGTTCGCGCACTCCTTCACCTGGCTGCTGGCCGCCTACGCGGTGATGCTGCTGCCCGCCGCCGCCCTGCTCCCGGCGGACCGCCACCCGCCCCGCCCCGCCGCCTGAGACCGTGAGGACCCACGTGACCGACCCGACCGGCTCGGACCGGGCGAAGCCCGGCGCGGCCCTCGCGGTGCTGACCGCGGCCGTGCTCCTGGTGAGCGTGGACGCCACCGTGCTGCTCCTGGCGCTGCCCTCGATCAGCGAGTCCACCGGCTCCTCGGCCGTCCAACTGCTGTGGATCGGCGACGTCTACTCCTTCGTCCTGGCCGGCCTGCTGATCAGCATGGGCGCGCTCGGCGACCGGATCGGCCACCGCCGACTGCTGACGGCCGGCAGCGCCGCCTTCGGCGCGGCCTCGCTGGCCGCCGCCTGCTCCACCGCCCCCTGGGCCCTGATCGCCGCCCGCGCCGCCCTCGGTGTGGCCGGGGCCGCCGTCATGCCCTCCACCCTCGCCCTGATCCGCGCCGTCTTCCCCGAGGGCGACCGGCGGGCCAAGGCCGTCGGCCTCTGGGGCGCGGCCGCCTCGGCGGGCGCCGCTCTCGGCCCGGTCCTGGGCGGGGCGCTGATGCAGCACTTCTGGTGGGGTTCGGTGTTCGTCGCCACCGTGCCGATCGCTGCCGCCGTGGCGCTGACCGCCCGCCGCCTGCTCCCCGAGTGCCGCGCCACCGGCCCCGCGCCCTGGGACGCGCCCAGCGCCCTGCTCTGCGTCGTCGGCGTCCTCAGCCTGGTCTACGCCGTCAAGGAGACCGCCGTGCACGGCGTCGGCGGCCCGGACGTCCCGGCCGCCGCCCTCACCGCAGCCGTCACCCTGCGCTGGTTCCTGCGCCGGCAACGCACCCTGGCGACCCCCGTCCTGGACCCGGAACTCTTCCGCGACCGGCGGTTCACCGCCGCCGTGCTGACCACCGTGGTCGCCCTGGCGGGCCTGTCCGGCATGCTCTTCCTCACCGCCCAGTACCTCCAACTGGTCCGCGGCCTCGACCCGCTGCGGGCCGGTCTCGCCGACCTGCCCGGCTTCCTCGGCTCCACCCTGGGCGGCCTGGCCGCGGCCGGCCTGGTCCGCCGCACCGGCGTCCGCGGCACGCTCACCGGCTGCCTGCTGCTCCTCGGCTGCGGCCTCGCGGTGTTCGGCTGGGTGCGCGCCGACACCTCGTACGCGCTGCTCGCCACCGCGTTCCTCACCGTCGGCCTGGCCGAGGGCGCGGTGTACGCCGCGGCGACCGCCCTCGCCCTGGACTCCGCCCCCGCCGGCCGGGCGGGCTCCGCCGCCGCGGTCACCGAGACCGCGTACGAACTGGGCGCCGCGGCCGGCATCGCCCTGCTCGGGTCCGTCCTGAGCGGCGTCTACCGGGCCCGGCTGACGGTCCCTCCCGACCTGGCCGGACACGCCGCCGGCCAGGCCCGCGAGTCCCTCGGCCAGGCCGCCGAGACGGTCGCCGGACTGCCGGCCGGCCCCGCCCGCGCCCTGGAGGAGGCCGCCCGCACCGCCTTCCTGCACGGCCTGCGCACCACCGCCGTCGTCGCGGCCCTGGTGCTGCTGGCGGTCGCCGTGGCGGTCAGCCTGATGCTGCCCGGTCGGTCCCGGGACGCCGCAGACCGGGCCGGCGTCCCTGGTCCCGGTGGCCCCCCGGAGAGCGGTGGGGCTTCCCCGCCGGCCGAAAGGCGGTCGCGATCGTGAGGTGACCCGAGCGACAGAGCACCCACGGGCCGCCGGGACCACCAGGTCCCGGCGGCCCGTCGTCGTCACGCCCCCGCCGACGGCTCCGGCTCCGCGGCCGTCTCGTCCGGGTCGCCGAGCTGCTCGCGCAGGTAGTTCCACGCCACCGCGATCAGCGCGGCGACCGGCACCGCGAGCAGGCTGCCCACCACGCCGGCCAGGCTGCCGCCCAGGGTCACCGCCAGCAGGACCACCGCCGCGTGCAGGCCGAGCCCCCGGCTCTGGATCATCGGCTGGAAGACGTTGCCCTCGAGCTGCTGCACCAGCACGATGATCGCCAGCACGATCAGCGCGTCCGTCAGGCCGTTGGAGACCAGCGCGATGAGCACCGCGACGAAGCCGGCGAACAGCGCGCCGACGATCGGCACGAACGCGGACACGAAGGTCAGCACCGCCAGCGGCAGGACCAGCGGCACGCCCACGATCCACAGGCCCAGGCCGATGAAGACCGCGTCCAGCAGGCCGACGAACGCCTGCGAGCGCACGAACGACCCCAGGGTGGCCCAGCTCCGGGCGGTGACGACCGGGACGTGCACGGCGAGCCGGCCGGGGAGCTGACGGGTCAGCCACGGCAGGAACCTCGGGCCGTCCTTGAGGAAGAAGAACATCAGGAACAGCGCCAGGACGGTCGTCACGATGCCGTTGAAGACGGTGCTCACGCCGGCGACGACGGTGGTGACCGCACTGCCGACGCTGTCCTGGAGGCGGGCGACGGCGGTGTCGAAGCCCTTGGTGATCTGGTCGTCGCCGATGTTCAGCGGCGGCCCGGCGGCCCACTCGCGCAGCCGCTGGATGCCCTCGACCACACCGTCGGTCAGCTCACCGGACTCCGACGCCACCGGGACGACGATCAGCGCCACGATGCCCGCGGCCACCAGCAGGAACAGCACCGTCACCACCGAGGCGGCCAGCGCCGGGGGCCAGCCCCGCCGGCGCAGGAAGCGGGTGGGCGGCCAGGTCAGCGTGGTGAGGAGCAGGCCCACCACCAGCGGCCAGACGATGGACCACATCCGGCCGAGCAGCCACAGGGTCGCGGCGGCCAGCACGATGACCAGCAGCAGGTCGAGGGAGACACGGGCCGACGTGCGCAACGCGGCGGTGGTCTTTCCGGAGTTCAGGGTGGCGGGCATGGCGTCACCCTATGGGCCCCCGATCACGCCGCGTCCCCGAGGGGCCCCGTCATGGACCCGTCACCTCCGGCCCGGTCGCGGCCGCCCGTTCCGCCG
>NZ_PVLV01000244.1 GCF_002982015.1 Streptomyces solincola | reverse complement strand
AAATGTGTAGACGAGCCAGGAGAAACGGGCTGCTCGGCAGCGTAGCCCGCGGTCCGGACCCCCGGCCGGCGGCCCGGACCGCGGGCTACGCTGCCGAGCAGCCCGTTCCGCCCCAAGGAGGACCACCCGGTGCCGCACACGCTCGACTCCGCCGCGGTACGTCGCTGGTGCTCGCTGACGCTGGAGGCGCTGGGCCGGGAGCGGGAGGAGATCGACGCGATCAACGTCTACCCGGTCGCGGACGGGGACACCGGCACCAACCTCTACCTGACCGCCGAGTCCGCGCGGGAGGCCGTCGAGGCGGCCGCCGGCGCCGGCTTCGGGGAGACCGTGCGGGCCATGGCCCACGGGGCGTTGATCGGCGCGCGCGGGAACTCCGGAACCATCCTCGCGCAGTTGCTGCGGGGCATGGCCGGCGTGCTGGCCGCCGCGGCCGGCGAGGAGTGCTCGGGCGAGCTGCTGGCCCGGGGCCTGGCGGAGGCCGCGCGCGAGGCCCGCCGGGCCGTCGCCCACCCCGTCGAGGGCACCATCCTCACCGTCGCCTCGGCCGCCGCGCGCGCCTGCGAGAAGGCGCGGGGCGAGAACCCGGCGGCGGTGGCGCGCACGGCGTACGAGGGGGCCCGCGCCGCCCTGGAGGCGACCCCCGGGCAGTTGGCCGCCCTGGAGCGGGCCGGAGTGGTGGACGCGGGCGGACGCGGCCTGGTGGCGGTGCTGGGGGCCCTGGTGGAGGCGCTGACCGGGGCGGCCCCGGCCCGGCCGGTGCGGGCGGCCCGGCCCCTGGTGGTCGAGGAGTGCGCGGCCGGCGGCCCGGCGTTCGAGGTGATCTACCTGCTGGAGGCCGAGGACGCGGCGGTGGACCGGTTGCGCGAGACGCTGGACGCCCTCGGGGACTCGCTGGTGGTGGTCGGCGGCGACGGCCTGTGGAACGTCCACGTCCACGTGGACGACGCGGGCGCGGCCGTGGAGGCCGGCGTCGAGGCGGGCCGGCCCTACCGGATCCGGATCACCCACTTCGACGTGGCGCGGGGCCCCGCGCCGCAGCGCGCCCAGCGGGCCGTGGTGGCGGTGCTGCCGGGCAAGGGCCTGGCCGCGCTGTACGCGGAGGCCGGGGCGACGACACTGCTGGTCGGGCCCGGGCAGCAGCCTGCCGGCGGGCAACTGGCGGAGGCCATCCGCCGGGCGCACGCCCACGAGGTCGTGTTGCTGCCCAACGCGGTGGAGCTGCGGCACACCGCGGCGGCCGCCGCCGAGCAGGTGCGCGCCGAGGGGGTGCGGGTGGCGCTCATCCCGACCCGCTCCGCGGTCCAGGGCATCGCCGCGCTCGCCGTGCACGAGCCGGAGCGCCGCTTCGACGAGGACGTGGTCGCCATGACCACCGCGGCCGGCGCCACCCGCTACGGGGAACTGGCCGTCGCCGAGCGGCAGTCCTTCACCTCGGCCGGCGTCTGCCAGGCCGGGGACGTGCTCGGGTTGATCGACGGGGACGTGGCCGTGATCGGGCAGGAGGTCGCCGACACCGCCCGCAGGACGCTGGACCGGATGCTGTCGCCGGGCGGCGAACTGGTCACCCTGGTCGTCGCCGACGACGCCCCCGAGGGCCTGGCCGACCGCCTGGAGGCGCACGTCCGCGAGGCCCACCTCGCCGTCGACACCGTCGTCTACCCGGGCGGCCCCCAGGCCCCGCTGCTGCTCATCGGGGTGGAGTAGAGGGCCGTTGTCGGTCCCGTGGTGTGCAATGGATGGCGTGTCCGGACTCGACGAACCCCTGAAGAAGTCGCTGGGCCCCGCCACCGCGAAGGTGATGGCCGAGGCGCTCGACCTGCACACCGTCGGCGACCTGCTGCACCACTACCCGCGCCGGTACGCCGAGCGCGGTGAGCTGACCACGCTCGCCGACCTGCCGCTGGACGAGCACGTCACCGTGGTCGCCCGGGTCGCCGACGCCCGGGTGCACACCTTCAACGGGCCGCGCGGCCGCGGGCAGCGGCTGGAGGTGACGATCACCGACGGCAGCGGGCGGCTGCAACTGGTGTTCTTCGGCAAGGGCGTGCACAAGCCGCACAAGGACCTGCTGCCGGGCACCCGGGCGATGTTCGCCGGCAAGGTGTCCGTCTTCAACCGGCGCACCCAGCTCGCCCATCCCGCCTACGAGCTGCTGCGCGGCACGGACGAGGAGGACGGGCCCGGCGGGGCCGCGGTGGACGCCTGGGCCGGGGCGCTGATCCCGATCTACCCGGCCACCACCAAGCTGGAGTCCTGGAAGATCGCCCGCGCCGTGGACGCGGTGCTGCCGCACGCGGTCGACGCGGTCGACCCGCTGCCGCCCGCGCTGCGCGAGGGCCGCGGGCTCGCCGAGCTGCCGGACGCCCTGCGCATGATCCACCGGCCGCGCACCAAGGCGGACGTCCTGGACGCCCGGGAGCGCCTCAAGTGGGACGAGGCGTTCGTCCTCCAGGTGGCGCTGGCCCGCCGCCGGCACGCCGACACCCAACTGGCGGCCGTGCCCCGCGTGCCCGCCCCGGACGGGCTGCTGGACGCCTTCGACGCCAAGCTGCCGTTCACCCTCACCGAAGGGCAGCTCAAGGTCTCGGCCGAGATCTTCGGCGACCTGGCCCGGGAGCACCCCATGCACCGGCTGCTCCAGGGCGAGGTCGGCTCCGGCAAGACCATGGTCGCGCTGCGGGCCATGCTCGCCGTGGTGGACGCCGGCGGGCAGGCCGCGATGCTCGCCCCCACCGAGGTGCTGGCCCAGCAGCACCACCGCTCGATCGTCGAGATGATGGGGGAGCTGGCCGAGGGAGGGATGCTCGGCGGCTCGGAGCGGGCCACCAAGGTGGTGCTGCTCACCGGCTCCATGGGCGCCGCCGCCCGCCGCCACGCCCTGCTGGACCTGGTCACCGGCGAGGCCGGGATCGTCATCGGCACCCACGCCCTCATCGAGGACAAGGTGCGGTTCCACGACCTGGGCCTGGTGGTCGTGGACGAGCAGCACCGCTTCGGCGTGGAGCAGCGCGACGCCCTGCGCGGCAAGGGCAAGCAGCCGCCGCACCTGCTGGTGATGACCGCCACCCCCATCCCGCGCACGGTCGCCATGACCGTCTTCGGCGACCTGGAGACCTCGGTGCTGGACCAGTTGCCGGCCGGGCGCTCCCCGATCGCCAGCCATGTGGTGCCCTCCGCCGACAAGCCGCACTTCCTGGCCCGCGCCTGGGAGCGGGTGCGCGAGGAGGTGGAGAACGGCCACCAGGCGTACGTGGTCTGCCCCCGGATCGGGGACGACGAGGACGAGAAGAAGAACGCCAAGAAGGGCGGCGCGGCAGGGGAGGACGGCGACAAGCGGCCCCCGCTGGCGGTGCTGGAGGTGGCCGAGCAGTTGGCGAAGGGCCCGCTCGCCGGGGTGCGGGTGGAGATCCTGCACGGCCGGATGGCCCCGGACGACAAGGACGCCGTGATGCGCCGGTTCGCCGCCGGCGAGGCCGACGTGCTGGTGGCCACCACCGTCATCGAGGTCGGCGTCAACGTCCCCAACGCCACCGCCATGGTGATCATGGACGCGGACCGGTTCGGCGTCTCCCAGCTGCACCAGCTCCGCGGCCGCGTCGGCCGGGGCTCCGCGCCCGGGCTCTGCCTGCTGGTCACCGACGCCCCCGAGGCGAGCCCCGCCCGGGGACGGCTCTCCGCCGTCGCCGCCACCCTGGACGGCTTCGAGCTGTCCCGGATCGACCTGGAGCAGCGCCGGGAGGGCGATGTGCTCGGCCAGGCCCAGTCCGGGGTCCGCTCCAGCCTGCGGGTCCTCGCCGTCATCGAGGACGAGGAGGTCATCGCCGCCGCCCGCGAGGAGGCCGCCGCCGTGGTCGCCGCCGACCCCGAGCTGGCGCACCTGCCCGAGCTGCGCACCGCCCTGGCCGCCCTGCTGGACAAGGAGCGCGCCGAGTACCTCGACAAGGGGTGACCGGCGCCGGACCGCGGCCGCGGGCCGGCCCGGCGGGAGACCGGCACCGGCCCCGTATCGTGGGAAGGGCCCGTGTGGAGACCGGCAGACGCCGACGACGTGGACGGAAGAACAGCAGATGACCCGCGTGATCGCCGGGACGGCCGGCGGACGCCGCCTCGCCGTGCCGCCCGGCAACGGCACCCGCCCCACCTCCGACCGCGCCCGCGAGGGGCTGTTCTCCACGTGGGAGGCGTTCCTCGGCGCCCTGGACGGGGCGCGGGTCGCCGACCTGTACGCCGGCTCCGGCGCGGTCGGCCTGGAGGCGCTCTCCCGCGGGGCCGCGCACGCGCTGCTGGTGGAGGCCGACCAGCGGGCCGCCCGCACGCTGAAGGAGAACGTCCGCGCGCTCGGGCTGCCCGGCGCCGAGGTGCGCACCGGCAAGGCCGAGCAGGTGGTGACCGGCCCGGCGCCCGGCCGGCCGTACGACGTGGTCTTCCTGGACCCGCCCTACGCCGTCCCGGACGCCGATCTCCGGGAGATCCTGATCACACTGCGGCGGGGCGGCTGGCTGGCCGAGGACGCCCTGGTCACCGTGGAGCGCGGCACCAGGGGCGGCGAGTTCGGCTGGCCGGAGGGCGTCGAACCGCTGCGGTCCCGCCGCTACGGCGAGGGCACGCTTTGGTACGGTCGCGCCGCCTTCCCCGAGGAATCCTCCCGCGGGGATTCCGTCCCCGAGGAGAACGCACCATGACCGGACCCGAGAGCGAGGGACTTCCGTTGCGCCGCGCCGTCTGTCCGGGGTCGTTCGACCCCATCACCAACGGACACCTCGACATCATCGCCCGCGCCGCCCGGCTGTACGACGTGGTGCACGTCGCGGTGATGATCAACCAGTCCAAGCAGGGCCTGTTCACCGTCGAGGAGCGGATGGAGCTGATCCGCCAGGTCACCGCCGAGTACGACAACGTCCGGGTGGAGTCCCACCACGGGCTGCTGGTCGACTTCTGCCGGGAGCGCGAGATCCCGGCCATCGTCAAGGGCCTGCGCGCGGTCAGCGACTTCGACTACGAGCTTCAGATGGCCCAGATGAACAACGGGCTCTCCGGCGTCGAGACGCTGTTCGTGCCCACCAACCCCACCTACAGCTTCCTGTCCTCCTCACTGGTGAAGGAGGTCGCCGCCTGGGGCGGCGACGTCTCCCACCTGCTGCCGCCGCTGGTGCACGACGCTCTGGTCAAGCGGCTGGCCGAGCGCCGGCAGGGCTGACGGGCCGTCATCCGCTGTCCCGGCCCGCCCGCCGGGCCGTACAGTCGTCCTTCGAAACCTCTCCATCCCGGCCCGCACGAATGGGAAGAGCACACGGTGGACGTGCACAAGAAGCTCGACGAGATCGTCGGTACGGTCCAGGGCGCCCGCTCCATGCCCATGTCGGCCTCGTGCGTGGTCAACCGCGCCGAACTGCTCGCCCTGCTCGGTGAACTGCGCGACGCCCTGCCCGGCTCGCTGGCCCAGGCCCAGGAGCTGATCGGCGACCGCGACCAGATGGTCGAGCAGGCCCGCGCCGAGGCGGAGCGGATCATCGGCCAGGCGCACGCCGAGCGCGGCGCGCTGGTCTCCGGCACCGAGGTCGCCCAGCGCTCGCAGGCCGAGGCCGACCGCATCCTGGCCGAGGCCCGCCAGGAGGCCGAGGAGATCCGCGCCGAGGCCGACGACTACGTCGACTCCAAGCTCGCCAACTTCGAGGTCGTCCTCACCAAGACCATCGGCTCCGTCGACCGCGGCCGCGAGAAGCTGCTGGGCCGCGGCCCCGGACTGGACGAGCGGGGCCACGGCGACCAGGACGCCCCCGAGTACAGCGCCGACCCGGCCACCCTGATCGGCCGCGCCGACGCCTACGTGGACACCAAGCTCGGAGCGTTCGAGGCGGTGCTCTCCAAGACCCTGGAGGCGGTCGGCCGGGGCCGGCAGAAGCTGCACGGCCGGATCGCCAGCGACGAGCTGGGCGCGCACATGGCCGCCCAGGACGCCGCCGGCGGCCGCACCCACACCAGCGACGCCGACTACCTGGCCGGCC
>NZ_PVLV01000243.1 GCF_002982015.1 Streptomyces solincola | reverse complement strand
GGTCGGGCGCGGGGCCCCGCCCCCGAGCTGGGCCCCGCTCCCGACCTGGGGCCCGGCTCCGCCTCCGACCTGGGCCCCGAGGGTGATCTGCCGCTTCTGCCCCTCCAGCCGCCGCGCAGCGAGCGGGAGTTGCTGACGGACCACGTCACGGCCATGGTGTGCTGCGCCGCCGTGGACACCGCGGGAGCGGCGCCCGGGCTGGACTGGCTGGACGGGCCCACCCTGCTCGTCGCCGGCAAGCGCCATCCGGACCTCGCAGACCGGGTGCTCAGCCTGGTCGAGGACGCCGACCCGGAGCCGCTGCGGGCCTGGCTGGACGCCGTCGGCGTACGGGCGGAGAAGCCGGTACGGCTGGGGTGAGCGCGGCCCGCGGCCCTGGCGGAGCCGCCCGCACCCGACGGAAGGTGAAGGGCGCATTCCGGTTCCGTCAATCCGCGACAAAGGGTGATGGGGTGCGTGCGTTATGTGATGTGCTGGAGACCGGCACTGACAGGTACGGGGGAGTCGAGGGAGGGGCGCGCCAATGGGGGCGGAACACATCCGGCGGTGGGAGTCAGGGGCCCTCGCGCACGCCGTCACGGACCCGTTCGGGCAGGGCCCGCTGCCCTGGCTGCGGGCCAGCGAGCCGTATCTCGACGACGACGGGCAGGTCGTGCCCTGGTACGCCGACCCCGACCTGGGCGCCCGCGGCCGGGGCGGCGGCGGCACCCGGTCCGCGGACGACGTGCACCGCCAGATCAAGGGCTTCACCTCCACCGGCGCGGTCACCCCCGGGGAGGCCGTCGACTTCCACATCACCGTGGACCCGCCCCAGGAGTTCTCCGTCGGCGTCTACCGGATCGGCCACTACTCCGGCGCCGGCGCCGCCAAGGTCACCACCAGCCCCCGCCTGTCCGGCATCGTCCAGCCGGCCCCGCTCGCCGCCGACCGCACCGTCTCCTGCCACCACTGGTGGCTGTCCTGGCGGCTCCAGGTCCCCTCGTACTGGTCGGTCGGCGCGTACGTCGCCGTGCTGACCACCGCCGACGGGCACCGCTCGCACATCCCCTTCACCGTCCGCGACGAGCGCCCCGCCGACCTGCTGCTGCTCCTGCCCGACGTCACCTGGCAGGCGTACAACCTCTACCCGGAGGACGGCCGTACCGGCGCCAGCCTCTACCACGCCTGGGACGAGGAGGGGCGGCTGCTCGGTGAGGAGGACGCCGCCACCACCGTCTCCTTCGACCGCCCCTACGCGGGCGCCGGGCTGCCGCTGCACGTGGGCCACGCCTACGACTTCGTCCGCTGGGCCGAGCGGTACGGCTACGACCTCGCGTACGCCGACGCCCGCGACCTGCACGCCGGCCGGGTCGACCCCACCCGGTACCGGGGCCTGGTCTTCCCCGGCCACGACGAGTACTGGTCGCCGCCCATGCGCCGCACCGTCGAAGCCGCCCGCGACCACGGCACCTCGCTGGTCTTCCTCTCCGCCAACACCATGTACTGGCAGGTGGAGCTGTCCCCGTCCGCCTCCGGGGTGCCGGACCGCCTGCTCACCTGCCGCAAACGCAGAGGCCCGGGCCGCCCGGCGCTCTGGCGCGAGCTGGACCGCCCCGAGCAGCAGCTCCTCGGCATCCAGTACGCGGGCCGGGTGCCCGAGCCGTCCCCGCTGGTCGTCCGCAACGCCGGCCACTGGCTCTGGGAGGCCACCGGCGCCGGCGAGGAGGACGAGCTGCCCGGCCTGGTCGCCGGGGAGGCCGACCGCTACTTCCCGCGCACCGCCCTGCCCGAGCACCAGCGCCGCATCCTGCTCGCCCACTCGCCCTACCAGGACAGCGAGGGCGCCCTGCGCCACCAGGAGACCTCGCTGTACCGGGCCCCCTCCGGGGCGCTGGTCTTCGCCTCCGGCACCTTCGCCTGGTCCCCCGCCCTGGACCGCCCCGGCCATGTCGACGAGCGCGTCCAGCGCGCCACCGCCAATCTGCTGGACCGCATCTGCAAGCGCGACTGAACCCGGGCCGGGCGCCGCCCAGGACTCGGTACCGAACCCCCGGACCGGACCCAGGTCGGCCCGCCCGGCCCCATGCGGGACAATCGTCCCCGTCGTACAGAACTACGCGGAGGAACCGTGTCCGGATTCGTCGAAAAGCCCGAACCTCTTCAGGTGCCGGGCCTGGTCCACCTGCACACCGGCAAGGTGCGCGAGCTGTACCGCACCGAGGACGGCGACCTGGTGATGGTGGCCAGCGACCGGATCTCCGCCTACGACTGGGTGCTGCCCACCGAGATCCCGGACAAGGGCCGGGTGCTCACCCAGCTCTCCCTGTGGTGGTTCGAGCAGCTCGCCGACCTCGCGCCGAACCACGTGCTCTCCACCGAGCTGCCGGCCGGGGCCCCCGCCGACTGGGCCGGGCGCACCCTGGTGTGCCGCTCGCTGGAGATGGTGCCGGTGGAGTGCGTGGCCCGCGGCTACCTCACCGGCTCCGGCCTCGCCGAGTACCGCGAGACCCGCACCGTGTGCGGGCTGGCGCTGCCCGAGGGTCTGGAGGACGGCTCCGAGCTGCCCGCGCCGATCTTCACCCCGGCCACCAAGGCGGCCGTCGGCGACCACGACGAGAACGTCTCCTACGAGGAGGTGGCCCGCCAGGCCGGTGCGGAGACCGCCGCCGAGCTGCGCCAGCTCACCCTCGCCGTCTACAGCCGGGCCCGGGACATCGCCCGCGAGCGGGGCATCATCCTGGCCGACACCAAGTTCGAGTTCGGCTTCGACGGCGAGAGCCTGCTGCTCGCGGACGAGGTGCTGACGCCGGACTCCTCGCGCTTCTGGCCGGCCGCCACCTGGGAGCCGGGCCGCGCCCAGCCCTCGTACGACAAGCAGTACGTCCGCGACTGGCTGACCTCCCCGGCCTCCGGCTGGGACCGCCACTCCGAGCAGCCGCCGCCCGCGCTGCCGGAGGACGTGGTGGAGGCGACCCGCGCCAAGTACGTCGAGGCGTACGAGCTGCTGACCGGCACCCCCTGGGCCTGAGCCGGCGCGGCGGCATCCCCGAGCCCACCGGCCGGGGGCGCCGCCGGTGCCCGGGCACACGAAGAAGCCCCCGGCCGCTGGGCCGGGGGCTTCTTCACGCTGAGCGGACGACGAGGCTCGAACTCGCGACCTCAACCTTGGCAAGGTTGCGCTCTACCAACTGAGCTACGTCCGCATGCGCCGTAGCGCGAAAGTCACTATACCCAACCTCGCTCGCGGGCGAGACGGACCGCGGCATGACGGTTCTCCGCACCCAGCTTGGTCACCGCCGAGGACAGGTAGTTGCGGACCGTCCCGGGTGACAGCGCGGCCCGCTCGGCGATCTCCGCGACCGGCGCACCGTCGGCCGCCAGCTCCAGCACCTCCGCCTCCCGCGCGGTCAGCGGGGAGTCCCCGGCGGAGATCGCGTCGGCCGCCAACTCCGGGTCGACATAGCGGTTTCCGCCGTGCACGGTACGGATGACCTCGGCCAGCCTCCGGGCGCTGACCGTCTTCGGCACGAACCCGCGCACCCCCGCCGCCAGCGCCCGCTTCAGATGCCCGGGCCGCCCGTGGCTGGTCACGATCATGGCGCGGCATCCGGGCAGTTCGGCCCGCAGCCATGTGGCCACCTTCACACCGTCCGCGCCCGGCATCTGGAGGTCCAGCACCGCCACGTCCGGCCGGTGCGCCCGGGCCATGGCCATCGCCTCCGGCCCGGACGCGGCCTCGGCGACCACCACCAGGTCGTCCTCCAGACCGAGCAGCGCCGCCAGCGCCCCGCGGATCAGGTGCTCGTCGTCGGCCAGCAGCACGCGTACCGGGCTCACGCCGCGCCTCCCGCCGCCGGCCGGGCCCCGGCCGCCACCGCACCGGTCGCCCCGGCCGCCGGTTCGCCCGCCGGGACGCTGGCGGTGACCCTGAACCGGCCGCCGTCCACCACCCCGGCCGTCAGCACGCCGTCGAGGGCGGCCAGCCGCTCCCGCAGCCCGGCGAGGCCGGACCCGCCGCCCCGCCCCGTGTCCCCGGCGGACGCGCCGGGTCGCCCCGGCCCGTCGTCCTCCACGACCAGCACCGCCGCCCCCTCCTCCTCGGTCAGCGTCACCCAGCACCGCCGGGCGTCGCCGTGCCGCAGCACGTTGGTCGCCGCCTCGCGCACCACCCAGCCCAGCGCCGACTGCACCCCGGGCGGCAGGGCGTCCGCCGCCGGGACGCGCACCGCGCAGTCGATCCCGGCGGCCGCCAGCACCCCGCGCGCGCCCTCCACCTCGGTGTGCAGGTCCGCCTCCCGGTAGCCGCGCACCACCGCCCGCACCTCCCGCTGCGACTCCTGCGCCAGCTCCTGCACCTCGGTCATCTGCGCCAGCGCCGCCTCGGTCTGCCCGCGCCGCCCCAACTGCACCGCCAGCTCGCTCTTGAGGGCCAGCACCGACAGGTTGCGCCCCATCACGTCGTGCAGGTCCCGGCCGAACCGCAACCGCTCCTCGGCGACCGCCAGCCGCGCCTGGAGCTCGCGGGAGGCGTCCAGCTCCCACATCGAGCGCAGCAGCCAGGCGGAGAAGGCGGTGACGAACACCATGGCGAGTCCCAGGACGGCGGCGCTGACCGTGCCCGCGACGACCGACTCCAGCGGCATCCGGCAGGCCGCCGCGACGGCCCCCAGGCCGCCGGCCGCCCCGAGCGTCACCGCGATCATCACCCGGACCCTGCGGGCGCCCATGGTCAGCGCCCCGACGGTGAAGGCGGTCACCCCCGCCGCGACGGGGCCGGCCGCGTGCCGGTCGATCACCCCGACGCCGTCCAGCACCAGCGCGCCCACGGCGACCGCCGCCGACAGCAGCCCGTACCCCGCGAACAGCCGGTCGGGGCGCGGGCGGCGGCCCAGCGCCCAGTCCAGCGCCCGCGCGAACACCACCAGGCCGAGCCCGGCGTGCCCGGCGACCGCCAGCAGCAGCCAGCCGCCCCAGGGCGCGGGCGCGGTGACCGCCGCCCCCATCCCGATCGACCCGACCTCCGCGAGCGCGAAGAGGTGGAAGGACCACCGGGTGTACAGCTCGACCTTCTCCGGGTTGCTGCGCCGGCTCCACCAGCCCGTCAGCCGCACACCGGCCTCCTCACGTCCTCGCGCCCACGGCGTACGCTCCGCTCAGCGCCGGGGCTCCCAGCGGAACCAGCGGCGCGCGGCGTACCCGGACAGGATGACCCATGCCGCGGTGGTGACGGCGGCCTCCAGCACGCCCTGCCCGCCGCCGGAGCCCAGCCAGCCCGCCCGGATCAGCGTGGTCACCCCGGTCAGCGGCAGCAGCTCGCACACCGAGGCGACCGTGTCGGGGAACGTCTCCAGCGGCACGAACAGTCCCGAGCCCATCGCCGAGACCATCAGCAGCGGCAGGGTGGTGATCTGCGCGCTCTCGGTGGTCCGGGTGAACGCGGCGGTCAGCCCGGCCAGCGCGGCGAGCAGCACGATCCCGGCCAGCAGCGCTGGCACCAGCAGCTCCGGCCGGCGCGGGGCGGGCATGTCCAGCAGCACGGTGCCCGCGACCACCATCAGCACGCTCTGCGCCAACGCCGGCGCCACCGCCGACATCGCGGTGCCGGCCATGATCTCGCCGTCGGTCACCTCGCCGGTGCGCAGCCGCTTGAGCACCAGCTCCTCGCGCCGGGCCACATAGGCGGAGGTGAGGTTGAGGTAGACCACCAGCACCAGCATCATCGCCAGCCCGCCGGTCAGCGCCCCCTCCAGCGCGCTCATGCCGGAGCCGCCGAGCGCCGCCTGGTCCAGCGCGCTGCGGATCACGGCGACCATCAGCGGCGGCATCAGCACGGCGGTGAACAGCGCGTACTTGTTGCGCACCAGCAGGGTCAGCTCGGCCCGGGCCAGCGCGCCCAGCCGCCGCGCCGCCGTGGACCGCTGCTCCCGCGCCTCGGCGCGCACCTCGGTGGCCGCCATGTCACACCCCCGCCTTCTCGACGCCGGCCGTCCCGGCCCCGTGCCGTCCGTCCGTCCGCTCCCGCGGGACGTCCCCGTCGCGCGGGGTGGTTCCGTCCCGTGCGACGTCCTCGTCCCGTGCGGTGTCCTCGTCCCGCGCGATGTCGAGGAACGCCTCCTCCAGGGACGCCGAACGGGCGTCCAGGGCCTCCAGCCGTACGCCGGACTCCTGCGCCCACCGCAGCAGTTCGCCGAGCGACTGCTGGAGGTCGGGGGTGCGGACCTCGATCCGTCCGCCGCCCTGCTCGGCCGCCCGCAGGGTCAGCGGCAGCTTTCCGGCGGGTACGTCGCGGGGCAGCGTGAACCGGATGCGGGCCGGCCGGGCGGCGGTCACCTCGGCGGGGGTGCCGGCCGCCACGATCCGGCCGCCGTGCATGATCGCCAGCCGGTCGGCGAGCGCCTCCGCCTCCTCCAGGTAGTGCGTGGTCAGCAGCACCGTGGTGCCGCCGTCGCGCAGCTCGCGCACCAACTGCCAGGTGTCGCGCCGCCCTTCGGCGTCCAGCCCGGTGGTCGGCTCGTCCAGGAACAGCACCTCGGGCCGCCCCAGCAGCGCCAGCGCCAGATCGAGCCGGCGCCGCTCGCCGCCGGAGAGCTGCTTGACCCGCACCGCGGCCCGGCGGCCGAGCCCGGTCAGCTCCAGCGCCTCCCCGGCCGGCCGCGCCCCCGAGGTGCAGCCGGCCCACATCCGCACCGTCTCGGCGACGGTCAGGTCGGAGGGGAAGCCGCCTTCCTGGAGCATCACGCCGATCCGCGGGCGGACGGCCGCGCGCTCCCGGTACGGGTCGCGGCCCAGCACCCGCACGGCCCCGCCGCTGGGCCGGGCCAGGCCCTCCAGCAGTTCCACGGTCGAGGTCTTGCCGGCCCCGTTGGTGCCCAGCAGCGCGAAGATCTCGCCGTACGCGACGGAGAAGCCGATGCCGCGCACCGCCTCGTACCCGCCCGCGTACCGCCGCCGCAGCCCGTCCGCCTCGATGGCGTGGGTGTTCAGTGGTTCGGTCTTGGTCATGGTTCCAGGCTTCCGGCCGTTCGCGGCCCTCGGCAGTGCGCGCCGTCAGCCACGTGCCATGACAGATGTCATGCGCCCCGCACCGGGTGCACCACGCGAAAACCCCCGGTCGCGATGACCGGGGGTTTCGACTCTGAGCGGACGACGAGATTCGAACTCGCGACCCTCACCTTGGCAAGGTGATGCTCTACCAACTGAGCCACGTCCGCATTGCTCCCGCTCAGCTCTCACTGGGCGGTGCGAGCACCACTGTACCGGATCGGATGGAATGATCGGTACGCGGTACGGAGCGGGTGACAGGAATTGCACACTGCGCCTCCCCCCTGGAAGGGGGGTGTTCTACTACTGAACTACACCCGCACGCTCCGTGAGGTGGAGGCTTTTTCCGGCCTCGCCCCTCGGCGTGATCCAGACTCTAGCCGATCACCCCGGGGGGTGCGCAACTCGGCGGCGGGGCCGCCCCCTGAGGCGGCCTCAGGGGGCCCGCTCAGCCCGCCGCGTGGAAGGCGTCGTAGATCCGCTGGGGGATGCGGCCTCTGGCGGGCACGTCGAGCTTGTTCGACTGGGCCCAGGCGCGGACGGCGGCCGGGTCCGGGTCGAGGGTGGTGTGCGAGCCCTGGCCGGCGCGGGTCCCGCGGGCTGACCCGGGGCGGCGGCCGCGTCCGGCGCCCGCCTGCGTCCGGCCGGCGGCGACGTAGGGCGCCAGCGCCTTGCGCAGCTTTTTTGCATTGGCAGGATTGAGGTCGATCTCGTACGACTTGCCGTCGAGTCCGAACACGACCGTTTCCGCCGCTTCTCCGCCGTCGATGTCGTCGAAGAGCGTGACCACTACGCGCTGTGCCACGGATATCGGTCCTTTCCTGCCGGTACCGCGCTGAAGTGCGGTGTCACCGGATTCATGGTGATCGAGGTGCGGTTCCGCTTTCCTCCGCATTCCTTTGTACAGCGGAAGGCGTCCGACGGAGAAGCCCAGCCAATTGCTTGCGCGTGTCCGACGGCAATGGGCCGTCCTCTTTCTTTTCCGCGATTTTCCCGGCGGGACGTCCGGCGGGACGCCGGGAGAGCGTTCGGCGGAGCGCCGGCGAGGACGGCGGTGATCTTGCGGCGGGCCTGCGCCTCTTGTAGGGACCTCCAGTTCTCTACCCGCGTAGAAATTGGAGACAGGTACGCTGAGGGAACCGCCTTCGCAACACACCACGGGAGTGCCAGTGGCACGCGTCGTAGTCGACGTCATGCTCAAGCCGGAGATCCTCGACCCGCAGGGGCAGGCGGTGCAGCGCGCACTGCCCCGCCTCGGATTCGACGGAATCGCCGACGTCCGCCAGGGGAAGCGCTTCGAACTGGACGTGGAGGGGCCGGTGGACGACGCCGCCCTGGCCCGCATCCACGAGATGGCCGAGACCTTCCTCGCCAACACCGTCATCGAGGACTTCACCGTGAAGGTGGAGTCGTGACGGCACGCATCGGCGTCGTCACCTTCCCCGGCACCCTCGACGACCGGGACGCGCTGCGGGCCGTGCGGCTCGCGGGCGCCGAGCCGGTGGCCCTGTGGCACCGCGACAAGGACCTGCACCAGGTCGACGCGGTCGTCCTGCCGGGCGGCTTCTCCTACGGCGACTACCTGCGCGCCGGCGCCATCTCCCGGTTCTCCCCGGTGATGGAGACGATCATCGAGCAGGCGAAGGCGGGCCTGCCGGTCCTCGGCATCTGCAACGGCTTCCAGGTCCTCACCGAGGCCCACCTGCTGCCCGGCGCGATGCTCCAGAACGACCACCTGCACTTCGTCTGCCGCGAGCAGAGGCTGCGCGTGGAGAACGCCTCGACCGCCTGGTCCGCCGATTTCGAGGCCGGCCAGGAGATCTCCATCCCGCTGAAGAACATGGACGGCCGCTACACCGCCGACGAGCGCACCCTCGACGAGCTGGAGGCGGAGGGCCGGGTGGCCTTCCGCTACCTCACCGAGGGCGACCCGGCGGACGGCTACGGCAACCCCAACGGCTCGCTGCGGAACATCGCCGGCATCACCAACGCCGCCGGCAACGTCGTCGGCCTGATGCCGCACCCCGAGCACGCCGTGGAGCCGCTGGTCGGCACCGGCGGCACCGACGGCCTCGGTTTCTTCACCTCGATCCTCAAGAAGTTGGTCAGCGCCTGATGACCCTCGACACCGTCAAGCACGCCGGCGAGACCCCGGACACCGAGCTGCCCTGGGCCGAACTGGGCCTCAAGCAGGACGAGTACGCCCGCATCCGGGAGATTCTCGGCCGCCGGCCCACCGGCGCCGAGCTGGCCATGTACTCGGTCATGTGGTCCGAGCACTGCTCGTACAAGAGCAGCAAGGTCCACCTGAAGCAGTTCGGCGAGAAGGCCCCCGCCAACGACGCCATGCTCGTCGGCATCGGCGAGAACGCCGGCGTGGTCGACGTCGGCCAGGGGTACGCGGTGACCTTCAAGGTCGAGTCGCACAACCACCCCTCGTACATCGAGCCCTACCAGGGCGCGGCCACCGGCGTCGGCGGCATCGTCCGCGACATCCTGGCCATGGGCGCCCGCCCGGTCGCCGTGGTCGACCCGCTGCGCTTCGGCGCCGCCGACCACCCCGACACCAAGCGGGTGCTGCCCGGCGTGGTGGCCGGCATCGGCGGCTACGGCAACTGCCTGGGCCTGCCCAACATCGGCGGCGAGGTCGTCTTCGACGCCTGCTACCAGGGCAACCCGCTGGTCAACGCCGGCTGCATCGGCGTGATGAAGCACGAGGACATCCACCTCGCCAAGGCCTCCGGCCCCGGCAACAAGGTCATCCTCTACGGCGCCCGCACCGGCGGCGACGGCATCGGCGGCGTCTCGGTCCTCGCGTCCGAGACCTTCGACGACAGCAAGCCCACCAAGCGCCCCGCCGTGCAGGTCGGCGACCCCTTCCAGGAGAAGCTCCTCATCGAGTGCACCCTGGAGATCTTCGCCGAGAAGCTGGTCGCCGGCATCCAGGACCTCGGCGGCGCCGGGCTGTCCTGCGCCACCAGCGAGCTGGCCTCGGCCGGCACCGGCGGCATGCGGGTCGAGCTGGACACCGTGCCGCTGCGCGACGCCACGCTCTCGCCTGAGGAGATCCTCATGAGCGAGTCCCAGGAGCGGATGTGCGCGATCGTCGAGCCGCGGCACGTTGAGCGCTTCCTGGAGATCTGCGAGAAGTGGGACGTCATCGCCACCGTCATCGGCGAGGTCACCGACGGCGAGCGGCTGGAGATCTTCTGGCACGGCGAGCAGATCGTGGACGTGCCCCCGGGCACCGTCGCCCACGAGGGCCCCACCTACCACCGCCCCTACGAGCGCCCCTCCTGGCAGGACGCGCTCCAGGCCGACGACGCGGGCGCGCTTCCCCGCCCGGCCGGCGGCGACGAGCTGAAGGACCAGGTCCTGCGGCTCGTCTCCTCGCCCAACCAGGCGTCCAAGGCGTGGATCACCGACCAGTACGACCGGTTCGTGCAGGGCAACACGGTGCTGGCGCAGCCGGAGGACTCCGGCATGATCCGCATCGACGAGGACACCGACCTCGGCGTCGCCATCGCCACCGACGGCAACGGCCGCTACGCCAAGCTCGACCCCTACACGGGCGCGCAGTTGGCGCTGGCCGAGGCGTACCGCAACGTCGCCGCCTCCGGCGCCAGGCCGCTCGCGGTCTCCGACTGCCTGAACTTCGGATCGCCCGAGGACCCGGCGGTGATGTGGCAGTTCGCCGAGGCCACCCGCGGCCTGGCGGACGGCTGCCTGGCCCTCGGCACCCCGGTGACCGGCGGCAACGTCTCGCTCTACAACCAGACCGGTGAGACCGCGATCCACCCCACCCCGGTGGTCGCCGTCCTCGGCGTCATCGACGACGTCAACCGCCGCACCCCGATCGCCTTCGCCGAGCAGGGGCAGTTGCTGTACCTGCTGGGCGACACCCGCGAGGAGTTCGGCGGCTCGGCCTGGTCCGAGGTCGTCCACGGGCACCTGGGCGGGCTGCCGCCGAAGGTGGACCTGGACCGGGAGAGGCTGCTGGGCGAGATCCTGATCTCCGCCTCCCGCGACGGCATGGTCGACGCGGCGCACGACCTCTCCGACGGCGGCCTGGTGCAGGCGGTCGTGGAGTCCTGCCTGCGCGGCGGCAACGGCGCCCGGCTGGTCGTCCCGGACGGCCTGGACGCCTTCACCTTCCTGTTCAGCGAGTCGGCCGGCCGCGCCGTCGTCGCCGTCCCGCGCAGCGAGGAGCTGCGGTTCACCGACATGTGCGGCGCCCGCGGCCTGCCGGCCGTCCGGATTGGCGTGGTGGACGGCGAGGAGATCGACGTGCAGGGCGAGTTCACGCTCGGCCTGGCCGAGCTGCGCGCCGCGCACGAGGCGACCATCCCGGGGCTGCTCGCCTGACGCCCCGCCCCCGCGAAGCCGAAGCCCCCGGTCCGGAACGGGAAACCGCCGGCCGGGGGCTTCGGCGTGCGCCCTCGTCCGGGCGGCCGACGGTCCCGGCACACCCGCCGCCGGAGCGGGTGCCGGATCCCAGGCGGCCGCCCCCCCCCGCGCCCACCGGCCCCCGCCGATGGCACCGGTCACCCGCCGGAGGGAGGCGCCGCCATGACCGCGACCGGCAGGCAGGCCACCGCGCCGGCCGCCGACCGCGCCGACACCTGGGCGATGTTCAAGCGGTCGCCGTTCCTGCCCGCCGCGAGCGCCGCATGCCGTCGGCGTCCCGACCGGGCGGCCCCCGGCTTCACCGCCCCCGCACCCCCGAGGCCCCGCTACGCTCGGCCCCATGCCGCCCACCGCCCGCAAGCGCACCCGCAGTTACGACCCGGCCCGCACCCGCGCCGCCGTGCTCGCTCAGTTCGACCACGTGCGGGCGGCGGTGCTCGCCCTCACCCCGGAGCAGCTCGCCCAGCCCACCCGGCTCGGCGCCTGGACCGTGCGCGAACTGGCGGCCCACATCACCATGGCGGTGCGCTCGGTGATCCGGGGCGTCAACGCACCCGCGCCGGTCACCCGGGACCTCACCCTGCACCAGTGGCCCACCGCCACCCGCCGGTTCGCGGCCGACGTGGACCACGACACCCGGGAGATCGCCGAGGCGGCCGCCGACACCCCCGAGGCGCTGGCGGCGCTGTACGCGCAGACCGGGCGCGAGCTGGCCGCGGCGCTGGCCGGCGCCTCCGACGAGCGGCTGATCACCACCCGCTTCGGCGGGGTGCGGCTCGGCGACTTCCTGGTCACCCGGACCGTCGAACTCACCGTCCACACCGACGACCTGAACGACGCGGCCGGGCTCGCCGTCCCCTTCGACCGGCAGGCGCTGGCCGCCTGCGTCCGGCTGCTGGCCGACACCCTGGCCACCGCGGCCCCGGGCGGCGCGGTCGAGGTGCGGATCCCGCCGTTCGCCGTGGTGCAGTGCGTCGAGGGCCCCCGGCACACCCGCGGCACCCCGCCCAACGTGGTCGAGACCGACCCGCTGACCTGGGTGCGGCTGGCCACCGGCCGTACGGAGTGGGGCGCGGCCCTCGCCGACGCCCGGGTGCACGCCGGCGGCGAGCGGGCCGACCTCTCCGGGCTGCTGCCGCTGCTCGGCTGAGCCGCCCCGCGTACACCGGTGGAACCGGAACCCGATGACGTCCGTCACACCGGCATGCGGAACACGACTGCGCAAGCGAAGAAGAAGCACGTCACGGCACGCGCCGCCGCGGCGATCGTCCCGCTGCTGGCCCTCGCCGCGGCCGCCTGCGGAACCGAGGGCGGCGCGGGCAGCGGCTCGGTGGAGAACGCGCCCGCACCGAAGGTCGACGGCGTCCACTGGGCCGTGCAGAGCGTGACGGTGGACGGCAAGAAGAGCGCCCCGCCGGCCGGTGCCGCCCACGTCGTCTTCGACCAGGCGAAGGACGAGGTCGGCGGCTCCCTCGGCTGCAACGACTTCGGCGCGAAGGCCGTCGTCCAGGGCTCCACGGTGACGGTCTCCGACGTCAGGGGCACCGCCATGGCCTGCGCGGACGCGCGCGGCTCCTTCGAGGCGGCCGCGACCAAGGCGTTCACCGGCAAACTGACCGCCCGGCAGGGCGAGGACGGCACCCTGACGCTCACCAACGCCGACGGCGCGACCATCCGGCTCGCCGAGCAGCCGCCCGCCCCGCTGGAGGGCACCGGCTGGACCGTCGACGGCCTGGTGCAGGGCAAGGGGCAGCAGGCCGCCGCGCTGCCCGCGGGCACCGAGGCCAAGGCGACCATGGTCTTCGGCGCGGACGGCTCGCTCCGCGGCAACCTGGGCTGCAACAGCTTCTCCACCACCGCGAAGAAGTCCGGTGCGAGGCTCGCCTTCGACCGGGTGATGAGCACCCGCAAGCTGTGCGCCGGCCCGCAGATGGAGCTGGAGCAGGCGCTGGTCAAGACGCTGGAGAGCGGCAAGGCCGGCTTCCGGATCGAGGGCCGCACGCTGACCGTCACCGCCCCCGACGGCACCGGCTTCACCGCCGAGGGCGCCGCGAAGTAGCGCGCGCCCCGGGGCCGCCGCTGCGAGGTCCGTCACACCCCGCGGACCCGCCCCGCTGAAAAGACCCCGGCAAGGGGCCTGGTCAGCGGGGCGCAAGCGGTCTCGGAGGTTCCGCCGAACCGCCCCGGGGTCCGTCCCCAATTCGGACCAGTGGTCGATCTCGCCTACACTCGGTGGCGTGCCACGTGGTGACGGTCGACTCAATCACGATCTGCTTCCCGGCGAAAAGGGTCCCCAGGACGCCTGCGGCGTCTTCGGTGTCTGGGCCCCGGGTGAAGAGGTCGCAAAGCTGACGTACTTCGGGCTTTACGCCCTCCAACACCGAGGCCAGGAATCCGCGGGTATCGCGGTCGGCAACGGCTCCCAGATCCTCGTCTTCAAGGACATGGGACTGGTCTCCCAGGTCTTCGACGAAACCTCCCTCGGCTCCCTCCAGGGCCATATCGCGGTCGGTCACGCCCGCTACTCGACCACCGGCGCCTCCGTGTGGGAGAACGCCCAGCCGACGTTCCGGGCCACCGCCCACGGCTCCATCGCGCTCGGCCACAACGGCAACCTGGTGAACACCGCCCGGCTCGCCGAGATGGTCGCCGACCTGCCCAAGCAGGACGGCCGCGCCACCCAGGTGGCGGCCACCAACGACACCGACCTGGTCACCGCCCTGCTGGCCGGCCAGGTCGACGAGGGCGGCAAGCCGCTCACCATCGAGGAGGCGGCCGCCGCGGTCCTCCCCGAGGTGCGGGGCGCCTTCTCGCTCGTCTTCATGGACGAGCACACCCTCTACGCCGCACGCGACCCGCAGGGCATCCGCCCGCTGGTGCTCGGCCGGCTGGAGCGCGGCTGGGTGGTCGCCTCCGAGTCCGCCGCGCTCGACATCTGCGGCGCCAGCTTCGTCCGCGAGGTCGAGCCCGGCGAGATGATCGCCATCGACGAGAACGGCATCCGCACCTCGCGCTTCGCGGAAGCGAAGCCCAAGGGCTGTGTCTTCGAGTACGTCTACCTGGCCCGCCCCGACACCGACATCGCCGGCCGGAACGTCTACCTCTCCCGGGTCGAGATGGGCCGCCGCCTCGCCAAGGAGGCCCCGGCCGAGGCCGACCTGGTCATAGCGACGCCGGAGTCCGGCACCCCCGCCGCCATCGGCTACGCGGAGGCAAGCGGCATCCCGTTCGGCGCCGGCCTGGTCAAGAACGCCTACGTCGGCCGGACCTTCATCCAGCCCTCGCAGACCATCCGCCAGCTCGGCATCCGGCTCAAGCTCAACCCGCTCAAGGAAGTCATCAAGGGCAAGCGGCTGGTCGTCGTCGACGACTCCATCGTCCGCGGCAACACCCAGCGGGCCCTGGTGCGGATGCTCCGCGAGGCCGGCGCCGCCGAGGTCCACATCCGGATCTCCTCGCCCCCGGTGAAGTGGCCCTGCTTCTTCGGCATCGACTTCGCCACCCGCGCCGAGCTGATCGCCAACGGCATGACCGTGGACGAGATCGGCACCTCGCTGGGCGCCGACTCGCTGTCGTACATCTCCATCGACGGCATGATCGAGGCCACCACCATCGACAAGCCGAAGCTGTGCCGCGCCTGCTTCGACGGCGAGTACCCGATGGAGCTGCCCGACCCCGAGCTGCTCGGCAAGCAGCTCCTGGAGACCGAGCTGGCCGCGGGCCCGGCCGCCACCGCGGCGGCCGACGCCCTGCGCCGCCCCTGATCCCCGCGCCCGGGCCCGTCCGCGCACCGCGCCGGGCCCGGGGCCACCTCCCACACGAAAGTTCCGCAGCCATGTCCTCCCAGGCCACCAGTGCCGCAGGCGGCGCCTCCTACGCGAGCGCGGGCGTCGACATCGAAGCCGGCGACCGCGCCGTCGAGCTGATGAAGGAGTGGGTGAAGAAGACCCGGCGCCCCGAGGTCCTCGGCGGCATCGGCGGCTTCGCCGGCCTCTTCGACGCCACCGCCCTCAAGCGCTACGAGCGGCCGCTGCTGGCCTCCGCCACCGACGGCGTCGGAACCAAGGTGGACATCGCCCGCCGCCTCGGCGTCTATGACACCATCGGCCACGACCTGGTCGCCATGGTCATGGACGACATCGTGGTGTGCGGCGCGGAGCCGCTGTTCATGACCGACTACATCTGCGTCGGCAAGGTCCACCCCGAGCGGGTGGCCGCCATCGTCAAGGGCATCGCCGAGGGCTGCGTGCTGGCCGGCTGCGCCCTGGTCGGCGGCGAGACCGCGGAGCACCCGGGGCTGCTCGGCGAGGACGACTTCGACGTGGCCGGCGCGGGCACCGGCGTGGTCGAGGCCGACCGGCTGCTGGGCCCCGACCGCATCCGCTCCGGCGACGCGGTCATCGCGATGGCCTCCTCCGGCCTTCACTCCAACGGGTACTCGCTGGTCCGCCATGTGCTGTTCGACCGGGCCGGGATGACCCTGGAGACGCGGGTCGAGGAGCTGGGCCGCACTCTCGGAGAGGAGCTGCTGGAGCCCACCCGGATCTACTCGCTGGACTGCCTGGCGCTCACCCGCACCACCGAGGTGCACGCCTTCAGCCACATCACCGGCGGCGGGCTGGCGGCCAACCTCGCCCGGGTCATCCCGGACGGGCTGCACGCCACCGTGGACCGTTCGACGTGGGCCCCCGGCGCGGTCTTCGACCTGGTCGGCGCCGCCGGACAGGTGGAGCGGCTGGAGCTGGAGAAGACCCTCAACATGGGCGTCGGCATGATGGCCGTCGTCCCCGCCGAGTCCGTCGACGCGGCCCTGACCACCCTCGCCGACCGGGGCCTGGACGCCTGGGTCGCCGGCGGGATCACCGAGCGCGGCGAGCGGACCGACGGGGCCGAGCTGACCGGCGACTACGCGAGCTGACCGCCAGCCGGCCGGCGCACAGCGCAGAAACCGGTCCGGGGCAGGGCCCCGGACCGGTTTCGAAAGACGCGGGCGTCAAGCGCCGCGACGACGCTGCTGCGACGACTGGCCGGACTCGTCGTCCTCGTCCTCGCCGTCGTCGTTGTACAGCTCCGCGTAGCGGGCGTACGGGTCGTCTTCCTCGTCGTCGTCCTCGAACGGTTCGCCGTTCGGCGGCTGACTCGAAGGTGATGCGCCCAGCTCGTTCGCCAGGCGGGAGAGGTCCGTCCCGCCGCTGTTGTACTTCAGCTGGCGGGCGACCTTCGTCTGCTTGGCCTTGGCCCGGCCGCGCCCCATGGCTCGACCCCCTCGGTGACGGGGCTCGACGGCCCCAGAGTCTTGACACGCGTTCATGAATCGAGGCGGACTCTCCGCAGAGAGACCGACCCGTAGGGCTTCAACGGTACCTGCTTCCGCGCGCATACGGTACGCCGCCCGCATCACGCGCCCCGGAGCACGACCGGCGAGACGCCCCGTCCTCGCTGGTCACCGGCGATTTTAACCTCTTCCCGCCCCACGACCCGCCACACCACGTGAGCGAGGTCTCGTTCCCGGCGTGCGGGCGCGCGGTGGCCGGAAACGCCCCCTCGTCCCCGCGCTCGGGCGGCCCCGGGCGGTCACCCGCCGCAAGGGGGTGACCGCCCGGGGCTCAGCCTCGCGTCACAGCGCGGCGGGTGCGG
>NZ_PVLV01000242.1 GCF_002982015.1 Streptomyces solincola | reverse complement strand
GGGGGGGAGGGCGGGGCGCGGGGGGGGCGGGGGGGGGGCGTCCCGCCACTCCTCGGCGTACACGTCCGCGCCGGGGGCGGCCTCGGGGGCGTAGCGCGGCTCGATGACGCCGAGCCGTTCACCGAGGCCGCGCAGCCGGCGCGGGATGGCGTTGACCGGGGTGGCGGTGACGACGAGCAGGCCGAAGACGGTGAGCAGCGCGAGCAGCGGGACCGCGAGGACCTCGCTCATCAGGAAGACCAGCGGCTTGGCGGCGGCCCAGCCGATGAGGCCGCCGGCGTTGGCCAGGGCGTCGGCGCCCTCGCCGCGGCCCGGTGAGCCGCAGGCGATGTGCACCTGCCCGAGGACGCCGACGACCAGGGCGGACAGCCCGATGACGATCCGTCCGTTGGCCTCGGGCTTCTCCGGATGCAGGATCAGCCGGACGGCGACCGCGCCGACGAGCAGCGGGGCGATGAGGTCGAGCCGGCCGAAGGCGCCGGTGACCAGCATCTCCACCAGGTCGCCGACGGGTCCGCGCAGGTTGGCCCAGGTGCCGGCGGCCACCACCAGCGCGATGCCGAGCAGCAGCAGCGCGAGCCCGTCCTTGCGGTGGGCGGGGTCAAGGCCCTTGGCACCGCGCCCTATGCCGCGGAACATCGCGCCGACGCCGTGGGCGAGGCCGAGCCAGCAGGCGCGCACCAGCCGGTAGACGCCGCCGGTGGGCGACGGCGCGGCCTTGGCCGGTTTGCGTACGGCCTTCCTGGCGGGCGCCTTCTTCGCCGGCGGCTTGCGCGCCGCACTCTTGCGGGCGGGCGGCGGCGGGGCGGCGGGCGCGGTCTTCTTCGCTGCCGCCGGCGTACGGCCGGCACGCGGCTTCGCGGTGCCCGCCGTGCCCTGGGAACCCTTGCCGGACGTACGTGAGGCCATGGGGGTGAGGTTACCGCCGTGAGGCCCGGTGGACACGTGTGCCCTGCGCTTCACCCGTTCGTGTCGCCCGGGAAGTAACGCCAGGCTGACGGGGTTTCGGTGGCCGGCCCGCGGGACGGCCCGTCAGGAGGCTCCGGGCTCCAGGGCGTCCAGCGCCCGGCGCAGTCCGGTGAGCTTGCGCTCCAGGTGGGCGGCGGTGGCGACGGCCGCGGCGTCCGCCGACTCGTCGTCGAGCTGCTTGGACAGCGCCTCGGCCTGCTCCTCGACGGCGGCGAGCCGGGCGGACAGCTCGGCGAGCAGCCCGGGCGACTCGCGCACCGCGGAGCCGTTCTGCTCGGGGCTCTCGCCGCCTTCGAGCTGGAGCCGCAGCAGCGCGGCCTGCTCGCGGAGCTGACAGTTCTTCATGTACAGCTCGACGAAGACGGAGACCTTGGCGCGCAGCACCCAGGGGTCGAACGGCTTGGAGATGTAGTCGACCGCGCCGGCCGCGTAGCCCCGGAAGGTGTGGTGCGGGCCGTGGTTGATGGCGGTGAGGAAGATGATCGGGATGTCGCGGGTCCGCTCGCGGCGCTTGATGTGCGCGGCGGTCTCGAATCCGTCCATGCCGGGCATCTGGACGTCCAGCAGGATCACCGCGAAGTCGTCCGTCAGCAGCGCCTTGAGCGCTTCCTCCCCTGACGATGCCCGCACCAGCGTCTGATCGAGCGCGGAGAGAATGGCCTCCAGCGCCAGCAGATTCTCCGGTCGGTCATCGACCAGGAGGATCTTGGCCTTCTGCACCATGGCCCGTCCTCCTCGCTCCGGCAGTCGGCCGGGCGCCGCCCCCGGGGACGGCTCCCTGGCGCCGCCCGTCCTTGTGCCGGTCATCGTAGCCGCACCCCGCCCGTCGACACACCCTGTCACCGCGATGTCACGGTGCACACGGCTCCAACGCGGCCGACGACCGGAAAGTTCCCCGGTGAGCGCCCTCTCACACGTTTCTCACCACAGTCTGTCAACAGCCTGGCAGATATGCCCCCATGAACGGTCACTCTCCGCGCATCCACTGGTCCATCACCGACAGCAGATGGTCCGGATCGACCGGCTTGGTGACGTAGTCGGAAGCGCCGGACTCGATGGCCTTCTCCCGGTCGCCCTTCATCGCCTTGGCCGTCAGCGCGACGATCGGCAGACCGGCGAACTGGGGCATCCGGCGGATCGCCGTGGTCGTCGTGTACCCGTCCATCTCCGGCATCATGATGTCCATCAGCACGACCGTGACGTCGTCGTGCTGCTCCAGCACCTCGATGCCCTCCCGGCCGTTCTCCGCGTACAGCACCGACAGACCGTGCTGCTCCAGCACGCTGGTGAGCGCGAAGACGTTGCGGATGTCGTCGTCGACGATCAGCACCTTCTCGCCGTCGAAGGTGATGTTCCGCACGGGCTCGGGGGCTTCCTGCGCGGCCGCCCAGGCCGCGTCGCCGCCCTGGGACGCCGTCGCCTCGACGGGCGCGCCGGCGGCTTCCCCGCCGGGACCGCTGCCCACGCCGTTGCCGGCGTTGCCACGGCCGTTGCCGGCGTTGCCACGGCCGGCGCCCTTGCCGTTGCCGGCGTTGCCAGAACCGTTGCCGCCGTTGCCCGGGGGCAGCGCGGCACGCGGTGCGGCGCCGTCCAGTGCGGCCCGCCGCTGGTGGCGGAAGAGCGCCCCGGAGTGCCGGCCCCGGGCCTGGCCGGGCCCCATGTCGCGCAGACCCGCCTGCGGGTCGGACGGGTCCGGGCCGTCCTCGGCGACCGGCGCCTGGAGCGACTCGTTGAAGGCCAGCGGCAGATAGAGGGTGAACGTCGAGCCGCGGCCCGGCTCGCTGGCGGCGTGGATCTCGCCGCCCAGCAGCCGGGCGATCTCCCGGCTGATCGACAGCCCCAGCCCCGTACCTCCGTACTTGCGGCTGGTGGTGCCGTCGGCCTGCTTGAACGCCTCGAAGATCACCCGCATCTTGCCGGCCGCGATGCCGATCCCGGTGTCGGTCACCGAGAACGCGATGAGGTCACCGCCCGGCTCGCGCAGCGATCCCGCCTCCAGCAACTGCTCGCGGATCGAGGCCGGCACATCCGCGCGGGCCGGCCGGATCACCAGCTCCACCGCGCCGCTGTCGGTGAACTTCACCGCGTTGGACAGCAGGTTGCGCAGCACCTGGAGCAGGCGCTGCTCGTCGGTGTGCAGGGTGGCGGGCAGCTCGGGCGAGACCCGCACCGAGAAGTCCAGGCCCTTCTCCGCGGTCAGCGGCCGGAACGTGGCCTCCACGTAGTCGACCAACTGCACCAGCGCGATCCGGGTCGGCGAGACGTCCATCTTGCCCGCCTCCACCTTGGACAGATCCAGGATGTCGTTGATCAACTGGAGCAGGTCCGAGCCCGCCCCGTGGATGGTCTCGGCGAACTCCACCTGCTTCGGCGACAGGTTGGACTCGGCGTTGTCGGCGAGCAGCTTGGCGAGGATGAGCAGCGAGTTCAGCGGGGTGCGCAGCTCGTGCGACATGTTCGCCAGGAACTCCGACTTGTAGCGCATGGAGACGGCGAGCTGCTCGGCCCGCTCCTCCAGCACCTGCCGGGCCTCCTCGATCTCGGTGTTCTTCACCTCGATGTCGCGGTTCTGCCGGGCCAGCAGCTCGGCCTTGTCCTCCAGCTCCGCGTTGGAGTCCTGGAGCGCCTTCTGCCGGTTCTCCAGCTCCGCGGAGCGCTCGCGCAACTGCTCGGTCAGCTCCTGCGACTGCTTGAGCAGCACCTCGGTCTTGGAGTTGACGCTGATGGTGTTGACGCTGGTGGCGATCATCTCCGCGATCTGGTTGAGGAAGTCGCGCTGGATCTGGGTGAACGGCTGGAAGGAGGCCAGCTCGATCACGCCGAGGACCTTGCCCTCGAACAGCACCGGCAGCACGATCACATGCGCCGGGGCGGCCTCGCCCAGCCCGGAGGAGATCTTCAGATAGCCGGGCGGCACGTTGACCTGGATGGTCCGCTTCTCCTCGGCCGCGGTGCCGATCAGCGTCTCCCCGGGCCGGAAGGACGTCGGCATCGCACCGGCCGTGTAGCCGTAGCTGGCCCGCATGCACAGCTCGTACGAGCCGTCCTCGTCCGAGCCGATCTCGTTGCCGCCGCCGGTGGGCATCGCCAGGAAGAACGCGCCGTGCTGGGCGGAGACCACCGGGGTCAGCTCGCTCATGATCAGCGAGGCCACGTCGTCCAGGTCCCGCCGGCCCTGCATCAGTCCGGAGATGCGGGCCAGGTTGCCCTTCAGCCAGTCCTGCTCCTCGTTGGCGAGGGTGGTGTCCCGCAGGTTGACGATCATCGTGTTGATGTTGTCCTGGAGGATCTGGATCTCCCCCGAGGCGTCCACGTCGACCTTCACGTTGAGGTCGCCCCGGGTCACCGCCGTCGCCACGGCCGCGATGGCCCGCACCTGACGGGTGAGGTTGCCGGCCATCTCGTTCACCGACTCGGTCAGGTCCCGCCAGGTGCCGTCCACGTCCCGCACCCGGGCCTGGCCGCCGAGGATGCCCTCGGTGCCCACCTCACGGGCCACCCGGGTCACCTCCTCGGCGAACGACGAGAGCTGGTCGACCATCGTGTTGATGGTGTTCTTCAGCTCCTGGATCTCACCGCGCGCGTCGATGTCGATCTTCTTGGTCAGGTCGCCCTTGGCGATCGCCGTCGTCACGGTGGCGATCTGCCGCACCTGGCCGGTCAGGTTGGACGCCATCGAGTTCACCGACTCGGTGAGGTCCTTCCACGTCCCCGACACACCCGGCACCCGGGCCTGGCCGCCCAGTTCGCCCTCGGTGCCCACCTCGCGGGCCACCCGGGTCACCTCGGCCGCGAACGACGACAGCGTCTTCACCATGGTGTTGACCGTGTCGGCCAGCTCGGCGACCTCGCCGCGCGCCTCCACCGTCACCTTCTTCGTCAGATCGCCGTTGGCGACCGCAGAGGAGACCCGGGAGATGTTCCGCACCTGCGACGTCAGGTTGTTGGCCATCACGTTGACGTTGTCGCTGAGGTCCTTCCAGATGCCGGTCACCCCGCGCACCCGGGCCTGGCCGCCCAGGATGCCCTCGGTGCCCACCTCACGGGCCACCCGGGTCACCTCGTCGGCGAAGTTGGACAACTGGTCCACCATGGTGTTGACCGTGGTCACCAGGTCCAGGATCTCGCCGCGCGCGTCCACGGTGATCTTCTTCGACAGGTCGCCGCGCGCCACCGCCGTCGTCACCTCGGCGATGTTGCGCACCTGCGAGGTCAGGTTGTTCGCCATCGAGTTGACCGACTGCGTCAGGTCCTTCCAGGTGCCGGAGACCCCCTGCACCTCGGCCTGGCCGCCCAGGATGCCCTCCGTGCCCACCTCGCGGGCCACCCGGGTGACCTGCTCGGCGAAGTTCGAGAGCTGGTCCACCATCGTGTTCAGGACGTTCTTCAGCTCCAGGATCTCGCCCCGGGCGTCCACGTCGATCTTCTGCGACAGGTCACCGCGCGCCACCGCGGTCGCCACCTGGGCGATGTTGCGGACCTGCGCCGTCAGGTTCCCGGCCATGCCGTTCACCGAGTCCGTCAGGTCGCGCCACACCCCGGCCACACCCGGCACCTGCGCCTGACCGCCCAACCGCCCGTCGGTGCCCACCTCGCGGGCCACCCGGGTCACCTGCTCGGCGAACGCCGAGAGCTGGTCGACCATGGTGTTGATGGTGTTCTTCAGCTCCAGGATCTCGCCCCGGGCGTCCACGTCGATCTTCTGCGACAGGTCACCGCGCGCCACCGCCGTCGTCACCTGCGCGATCTGCCGCACCTGGTCGGTGAGGTTGCCCGCCATGAAGTTGACGGAGTCCGTCAGCTCCTTCCAGGTGCCGGAGACACCCGGCACCTTCGCCTGACCGCCCAGCCGGCCCTCGGTGCCCACGTCCCGCGCCATCCGCGTCACCTGGTCCGCGAACGACGAGAGCTGCGCCACCATCGTGTTGACGGTGTTCTTCAGCTCCAGCATCTCCCCGGCCACGTCCACCGTGACCTTCTGCGACAGATCACCGTTGGCGACCGCCGTCGTCACCTGCGCGATGTCCCGCACCTGACCGGTGAGGTTGTTGAACGCGGTGTTGACCGAGTCCGTCAGGTCCTTCCACGTCCCGGCCGCCCCCGGCACCTCCGCCTGACCGCCCAGACGGCCCTCCACGCCGACCTCGCGAGCCACCCGGGTCACTTCCGAACCGAACGCCGAGAGCTGGTCCACCATCGTGTTGACGGTGTTCTTCAGCTCCAGCATCTCCCCGGCCACGTCCACCGTGACCTTCTGCGACAGATCACCGTTGGCGACCGCCGTGGTCACCGTCGCGATGTCCCGCACCTGACCCGTCAGGTTGGTGAACGCCGTGTTCACCGAGTCCGTCAGGTCCTTCCACGTCCCCGCGGCCCCCGGCACCCTCGCCTGACCGCCCAGGCGGCCCTCCGCGCCGACCTCGCTCGCCACCCGCGTCACCTCGTCGGCGAACGTCCGCAGCGTCTCCGTCATCTCGTTGATCGTGTCCGCGAGCTGCGCCACCTCGCCCCGCGCGCTCACCCGCACCTTCTGCGACAGGTCGCCGTGGGCGACGGCCGTCGTCACCTCCGCGATCCCGCGCACCTGGGAGGTGAGGTTGCCCGCCATGGTGTTGACCGAGTCCGTCAGGTCCTTCCAGACGCCCGCGACCCCGCGCACCTTCGCCTGACCGCCCAGCTCGCCCTCGGTGCCCACCTCGCGGGCCACCCGGGTCACCTCCGAGGAGAACGACGAGAGCTGGTCCACCATCGTGTTGACGGTGGCCTTCAGCTCCGCCATCTCCCCGGCCACGTGGACGGTGACCTTCCGCGACAGGTCGCCCTTGGCGACCGCCGTCGTCACCAGCGCGATGTCCCGCACCTGCGCGGTCAGCCGGTACGCCATGGTGTTCACCGAATCGGTGAGGTCCTTCCACGACCCCGACACCCCGCGCACCTGCGCCTGGCCACCGAGAATGCCCTCGGTGCCCACCTCCAGCGCCACCCGCGTCACCTCGTCGGTGAACGTCGACAACTGGTCGACCAGGTTGTTCACCGTGCGGGCCACCCGCAGGAACTCACCCCGCAGCGGCCGCGCCGACCCGTCGGCGCCCTCCGACCGCAGCTCCATCCGCTGCCGCAGGTCGCCGTCGGCCACCGCCGCCAGCACCCGGCCCACCTCGGACACCGGCCGCGTCATGTCGTCGACCAGCGCGTTCGCCGCCTCCACGGCCTGCGCCCAGGCGCCCTCGCCGGCCCCGACCTCCAGGCGCTCCGACAGCTTGCCCTCACGGCCCACGACCCGCCGCACCCGCGACAGCTCCCCGGTCAGATGCATCTGCCGGTCGGCGACCTCGTTGAACACCGCGGCGATCTCCGCCATCGGGCCCTCGCCGGTCACCGTCAGGCGCTTGCGCAGATTGCCGTCCCGCATCGACACCAGTGCCGAAAGCAGCCGCTCCAGGGCGGCCGCGTCCACCTCGACCGTCCCGTTGCCCCGTGCCCGGGACCGGGGCCGTCCGCCCTTCGCGCGCGTGCTGCCGCCCCGCGCCGTCACGCCAGACTCCACCGTGTCCCTCCCGCAGGGGTCGACCGTCATGCTCGGGTACTCCGCCACCAGCCGGCACCGGAACCGTCCCCCAGTGTTTCACCGCGACGGAACCAGGCCATAACAGTTCGGCAGCTTCGCATAGCGTCCCCGTCCTCGGGGGACGGAAACAGCGGTGACCACCCTCCGCCCGGACTGCGAAGGTAAGTAACCTGGCATCCGGCTGTCCAACCGCCCCGGTCCGCCCGGCGGAGGCGGTGTGCGGACGGCACCACCAGCGGTTACCGGTGTTCACCAGGGGAGGGGCTGGGCCGACCATGGCAGAGCCGGGCGTAGAGACGCGTACGAGGAGTTCTGTGATCACCGCGCGGGCGGCCGCCACCTTCGAACCCGTGGGGCGGTCCGTGGCGACCGCCCGGGCCTTCGTCCGGGACACCCTCCAGGGGTGGGGCCACACCGACGTCGTCGACGACGCCGTAGTCCTGACCAGCGAACTCGTCACGAATGCCGTCATCCACGCCGGCACCTCCGCGGACGTGCTGTGCCTGCGTTCCGACACCGGCGTACGCGTCGAGGTCGCCGACCGCTACCCCGAACGCGAGGTCCCCCTCCAGGGCAGCGGCCCCGCCCTCGCCGACCCCGACCGGGAGAACGGCCGCGGCCTGATGCTCTGCGCCGCGCTCGCCACCCGCTGGGGCGTCGACTACTCCCCCACTCGCAAACACGTCTGGTTCCAGCTCGACCTGCCCGAGCGCCCGGTCGGCACCCGCTCCGCCGGGCCCGTCCTGCCCGACGAACTCCTGCCCACCACCGACGACCGCACCCGCGTCGCCGTCGTCCAGATCGACCAGACCGGGGCCGTCGCCGCCTGGAACGAGGACGCCGAGCAGCTCTTCGGCTACGCCGCCGACCAGGTCACCGGCAAGCCCCTCGGCGACCTCGCCGCCTGGCCGCACACCCCCGGCATCGGCACCGGCATCGCCGAGGCCCTGCGGCTCTCCCGCTGGGAGGGCAGCTACGGCATCCGCGGCGCCGACGGCCGCGTCATCCCCGTCTACGCCTCCCACCTGAGGGTCCGCGACACCGCCGGCGAACCCTCCACCGTCTGCCTGCTGGTGCGCGACTACGAGCGCGCCATCCTCCAGACCCCGCCGCGCAGCCACGTCGGCGCCGACACCGCGGGCGCCACCGGCCCCGAGGGCCGCCCCGCCGACCCCTTCGAGGTCTTCATCGGCTCCCCCGCCCCCGACGACCTGGACGGCCTGCTCCAGCGCACCGTCGAACGCGCCCGCGACATGCTCGACGGCGACTCCGCCTTCCTCCTCCTGGCCACCGACGACGAGACGGAGCTGGAGGTACGCGCCACCACCGGGCTGCCCTCCGCCCGCCAGCGCTTCGCCCGCGTCCCCGTCGAGTCCGGCACCAGCCGCTACGCCTCCGCCCGCATGCCGGCCGTCCACGAGGACCTCACCGCCGCCCCGGGGGCCGTCCCGCTCCTCGGCGGCACCGGCATGCGCTCGGTCGTCACCGTCCCCCTCAAGGTCGAGGGCCGCCTCACCGGCTCCCTCGGCGTCGCCGCCGAAGCCGCCGGCCGGTACTCGAACGAAGAGGCCCTGCGCCTGCAGTTCGCCGCCGACCGCATCGCGCTCGCCGTCGAGTCCGCCCGCCTCGGCGAGCTCGAACGCCTGCGCCGCGGCTCCCTCAGCTTCCTGGTCGAAGCCTCCGACCTGCTCGCCGGCACCCTCGACCGGGACCAGACCCTGGCCCTCATGGCCCAGATGACCGTGCCCACCCTGGCCACCTGGTGCGCCGTCTACACCATCGCCGACGCCACCTCGGACCCCTACCTCTCCTACGTGCTGCACGAGGACGAGGAGCGCATCGACGGGCTCAAGGCCCTGCTCGGCAAGGTGGCGCCGCCCGAACCGGTCCCCTCCCCCGGGGCCCGCGTGTGGACCGCGCCCGCCGAGGCCGCCCACCAGGCCGCCCTGCGCACCTCCATGCGCGAACTGGGCCTCGGCTCCTCCGCCTCCCCCGGCATCAGCACCACGCTGGCGACCGCGGCGGCCGTCGGCGGCGAGACCGTCGTCCTCCCCCTGGTCGCCCGCAACCGCGTCATCGGCATGCTCACCCTCGGCAAGCCCTCCGACGACCACTTCCGCCAGGAGATCCTGGAACTCGCCGAGGACCTCTCCCGCCGAGCCGCCCTGGCCCTCGACAACGCCCGTCTCTACAGCGAGCGCACCGCCATCAGCCAGTCCCTCCAGCGCAGCCTGCTGCCGCCCGGCCTGCCCGACATCCCCGGCGTCGAGGTCGACGTCATCTACCGCGCCGCCGGCGAGGGCAACGAGGTCGGCGGCGACTTCTACGACCTGTTCCCCATCGCCGAAGGCTCCTACGGCTTCGCCATCGGCGACGTCTGCGGCACCGGCCCCGAGGCCGCCGCCGTCACCGGCCTGGCCCGCCACGCCCTGCGCCTGCTGGCCCGCGAGGGCCTCGGCGGCCCCGCCGTCCTGGAACGCCTCAACGCCGCCATCCTCGACGAGGGAGCCCGCAGCCGCTTCCTCACCCTGCTCTACGGGGAGCTGCGGCCCCAGCCGGACGGCAGCGCCCAGCTCAAGGTCGTCTGCGCCGGCCACCCGCTCCCCCTCCGCCTGAGCCAGGACGGCACCGTCACCCCCGCCGCCGAACCGCAGCCCCTCCTCGGCGTCATCGACGACCTGGAGCTGTACGAGGAGACGGTCACCCTCGACCCCGGCGACGTCCTCCTCTGCGTCACCGACGGCGTCACCGAACGCCGCGAGGGCTCCCGCATGCTGGGCGACGACGGCCTCGCCGAAGTCCTCACCACCTGTACGGGCCTCACGGCCGGCGCGGTCTCCGCCCGGATCATGCGGGCCGTCGAGCGCTTCGCCGCCGACCCGCCCTCCGACGACATGGCGATCCTGGCCCTCCGCGTCCCCGAGGACCAGCCGCCCGCCTGAAACGCGAGAAAGGGCCTGTCCGAGTGGATACTCGGACAGGCCCTTCTCTCTGTCTCTCTATTCTCTTCTTCATGTCCCGGTCCCGCGAACGCAAAAAAGCCCCGCCCATGTGATGGGCGGGGCTTTGATGACTGGAGCCCCCAAACGGAATCGAACCGTTGACCTTCTCCTTACCATGGAGACGCTCTACCGACTGAGCTATAGGGGCGATAAGTTCGGCGGTGTCCTACTCTCCCACAGGGTCCCCCCTGCAGTACCATCGGCGCT
>NZ_PVLV01000241.1 GCF_002982015.1 Streptomyces solincola | reverse complement strand
TCATGACCGACCTCGCAGGCGCCCCCGCCGCCACCGCCGCCGGCCGCGGTGGTGCTGCCGGCGGCGGTGGCGGCGGGGGCGCCTGCGAGGTCGGTCATGACTGCTGCTCCTTCCCGCCGTCCTGCTCGCGGGCGGCACGGCGTACCGCGGCGCGGGCGCGGGCCTGCTGGCGTTCGGTGAAGCGGACGTAGTGCGCCTTGACCTGGTCGGCGACGAACGGCACCCCGGCGCCCTTGACCGTGTCGGCGATGAGCACGCTGGGCCGGCCCGGCTCCCAGGGGGTGGACGCCAGCTCCGGGAGCACCGCGGACAGGTCGTTGCCGGGCACCCGGCGTACCGCCCAGCCGAATGCCCGCCAGCGGTCGGCCAGCGGCTCCAGCGGAGCGATGTCCTCGGTGGGGCCGGTGAGTTGGAGCCGGTTGCGGTCCACCACGGCGGTGAGGTTGTCCAGGCCGAGCCCGGCGGCGCTGGAGGCCGCCTCCCACACCGAGCCCTCCTGGAGCTCGCCGTCGCCGAGCGCCACGAAGGTGTGCCGGGGCTTGCCGGACAGCTTGGCGGAGAGCGCGAAGCCGGCGCCCAGCGCGAGCCCGTGGCCGAGCGACCCGGTGGGCAGCTCCACCCCGGGGACGGCCCGGATGGGGTGGCCCATCAGCCGGCCGCCCTCCTGGCCGAAGCCGGCGAGCTCCTCGACCGGGAAGAAGCCGCGCTCGGCGAGCGTCGCGTACAGTCCGACGGCCGCGTGCCCCTTGCTGAGCAGGAAGACGTCCCGGTCCGGGTCGTCCGGGTGCTCGGGGTCGATGTTCAGCACGGAGAAGTAGAGCGCGGTGAGGACCTCGGTGAGCGAGAGCGAGCCGCCCAGGTGGCCGCCCTCGCCGCCGGAGCAGATGTCGACGATGTGCTCGCGGACGCGCAGGGCGACCGCCGCGAGCTCGGTGAGCTGGTCCGCCCCGGCGTCGGCGCCGGTGGCGGCGGGGTCCTGTACGAGTGTGGTCATCGGGCCGACCTCGCCATCGTCGCGACCGTGTCGAGGTGGTCCCAGACCTTTTCGAAGGCGTCGGCGTAGTGCTGGAGCAGTGGCCCGGAGTCCGGGTGCAGATGGCGCTTCTGGAGGGTGAGCGAGTCCTCGATCACCGCACTGGCGACCGGGAAGGACCCGGCGACCTCGTCCGCCGCGGCGGTCCCCTCCGCCGCCGCCCACGGATGGCCGGAGCCGAAGCCGGTCCGTTCGGTGAACACCTTCTGCTCGGGCAGCGGCATCAACTGGTAGCGGGACATCGGCACGCCCTCGGCGCGCAGCACCCGGTGCAGCGCCTTGCGCAGCGCGCTGGGCGCCACCCCGTCCAGGCCGAGCGCGGCCGGGTCGAGCCGGAAGCGCAGGATGTGCCAGGCGTGCGAGGCGTGTTCGGGGGCGGTCGGCACGGTGATGCCGGGCAGCGGGCGCAGCCGGTCCAGGAAGGGCGGGATGTTCTGCTGCCGCCGCCGCTCGTAGCCGTCGAAGCGGTCGAGCTGGCTGGTGGCGAACGCCGCCTGGATCGGGTTGATCTTGGCGTTCCAGCCCAGTTGGCGGGAGACGTAGTCGCGGGCCTTGCCGCTCTCGATGACCTCGCCGAACTGCCGTCCCAGCACCAGCCTCTCGGCCAGCTCGGGGTCGTCGGTGGTGAGCAGGCCGCCCTCGCCGCAGGTGGGCAGGTTCTTGGTGGTCTGAAGGCTGGTCGCCCCGATCGCGCCGATGGACCCGACCTTGCGGCCCCGGTGCACGGCGCCGTGCGCCTGCGCGGCGTCCTCGACCAGCGCGAGCCCGTGCCGGTCGGCTATGCCGGCGAGCGCGTCCATGTCCGCGGGCAGCCCGTGCAGGTGTACGGGGATGATGGCGCGGGTGCGGTCGGTGATCCGGCGTTCGACGTCGGCCGGGTCGAGGTTGAAGGTGACCGGGTCGATGTCGGCGAAGACCGGCACCGCCATCTGGTGCAGGGGCGCCAGCCCCGAGGCGATGAAGCTCAGCGCGGGCACGATCACCTCGTCGCCCGGCCCGACGCCCAGGGCGGCCAGCGCCAGGTGCAGGGCGGCGGTGCCGTTGGACACGGCCACGGCGTGCGCGGTGCCGGTGGCGGCGGCCCAGCGCTGCTCCAGTTCCCGGACCGAGGTCTCCGTCTCCGCGTTGGAGACCAGGTTGCCGCTGTCCAGCACGGACAGCACGGCCTTGCGGTCCTCCTCGGTGATGATCGGCCACTGCACACTGCGGATGTCGCGGGGCACGGCCGGCGCACCGCCCATCATGGCGAGCTTGGTCACGACTCTCCTTCCGTCGTCTCGGATCCCGTCTTGCTCGTATGTTTCGGTTCGTCCCGTTTCGTTCGGTTTGATGTGGTGGGGTTCGGTGCGGCTGTTCAGATCACGTCGGCGGCGAGGGCGACCGCCTCCACGGCGGCCTCGTGGCGGCGCACCAGCCTCCGCCCGTGGCGTTCCAGGTCGTCGGCGGCGTCCCGGGGCTCGGGCCAGCCGTGCGCCCCGGTGACCCTGAGGCCGGTCCAGGTGTGCGCGACCGCCTCCACGGCGCGGCCCGCCTCGCGCAGTTCGGGCACGTCCCAGCGGACGCCGAGGGTGCGCAGCAGCTCGCCGTGGAGCGCCGCGCCGGCCTGCATCGGCCAGCCGAAGGGGTACGCCGAGCGGACCGCCTCGCCGTCGCCCGCACGGGCCTGGTCGGCCAGCGCGGCCGCGTACCGCCGCAGTCCGGGCAGACCGGTCCACGGCCCGCCGTCGGGCGCGGCGCCGTCGGTGAGGCGGGCGACGCCGGTCCGCAGCGCCTGCCGGACGAAGTCCGGTGTCAGCGGGGCCGGTTCGCCGCCCACCCGGATGTCCAGGTAGCGGCGGTCGATCCGGCTGGAGCTGAAGAAGGCGTCCTGCTCGTCGGCCGGGTTGGCCGAGCCCCAGGCGGCCAGGAAGTCCTCGGTGCGGATGGGTCCGGTGAACGCGGGCGGCATGGCGTCGGAGACCAGCACCAGGCCGCGGGCGCGGTCCACGCCGTAGACGACGACCAGGTGGGCGGCGTGCACGTCGTGGTAGGCGGGGCGGAAGGGCAGGTGGAAGTTGTCCACCGCGGCCACTGGCAGCCCGCCGGCCTCGACCGCGGCGGCCAGTTCGGCCAGCGGGTCGCCGCCGTCCCCGGGTACGACCCAGCGGGAGGAGACCTCGTGGTGCGGGGCGAGCCGGGCGCCCAGGTCGTCGCCGGCGCCGCACGGGTAGTAGAACTCCTCGCTCGGCCGGTCACCCGGTACGTGGGCGAACTCCCAGCCCAGACCGAGCACGTCGAGCGGGTCCCGACCCCGGGCGGCGAGCACCGCGGCGAACGTGGACTGAAGGCAGCTCAGCGGGTCGCGGTAGAACAGCTCCGGCCGGTCCGGGGCCTGCGCCGGTCGGGGCGGGGCGGCCGCCTCCGCCGGGGCGGGGGCGTCGGTGGTCGTCGGGACGG
>NZ_PVLV01000240.1 GCF_002982015.1 Streptomyces solincola | reverse complement strand
GGGCGCGGTGGATGGCAGGGGGGCGCCCCGGGGGAGCCGGAGCACCATGCACGACAATTGAGCCAGTCCGTCGATTCTTTGCGGAAACGACGCCCACAGGTTTCTAGCGCGTCTCCGGTTTGTCAACGGGTCCGGCAATACCGGCAGTTGTTCACGCAAGCCGCTTGCGTCGCTTGCGGAGGCTTGCGTTTTTCCGGCAGGGTCGATGAAAGTCGCTGGCTGGGCGGTACGGCATCCGGACGGATCACGTCCGCGCCCTAGAAGACCCTGTGGCGGCAGTAGACGAACCCCGAGTCGTCTGCAACTCTCTGAGCGCTCGACGCAAATTGCATGCCACAGCGCTGCACATACGAGCGCGAGTGCGAGACCCCTCACCCACCCACCATGAGCCGCGCCCCGGGTCCGCCGCCGACGGCCCCGCCGCCGTAGGCACGCGCCGACGGCCCCCGCCCGGGACGGAGATCGGGGACAGATGAGATCGCCACACCGGAGACGGCGGGGGCGCGGGATAGCCGCCGCCGTCCTCTCCACCAGCCTGATGCTGCTCGGCTGGCCGTCGCTGACGCCCGCCTCGGCGGCGTCCGGCGGCCCCAACCTCGCCGCCGGACGGCCCGCCGCCGCGTCCAGCGCGCACGCCGAGTACACCGCTCGCAACATCAC
Organism: Streptomyces solincola; assembly: GCF_002982015.1. Taxonomy (GTDB): domain Bacteria; phylum Actinomycetota; class Actinomycetes; order Streptomycetales; family Streptomycetaceae; genus Streptomyces; species Streptomyces solincola. Next base: position 7,087 of record NZ_PVLV01000240.1, on the reverse strand, counting down.
CGACGGCGACCAGGGCACCTACTGGCAGAGCGCCGGCAGCAGCCTGCCCCAGTGGGTGCAGGCCGATCTCGGCTCCACCGCCCGGGTGGACGAGGTGGTGCTGAAGCTGCCGGCCGCCTGGGAGAGCCGCAACCAGACGCTGTCGGTGCAGGGCAGTGCCGACGGCACCAGCTTCGCCACCCTGAAGTCCTCCGCCGCCTACACGTTCAGCCCCGGCTCGGCCAATACCGTGACGGTGAGTTTCCCGGCCGCCCAGGCCCGCTTCGTACGGGTCGACATCACCGCCAACAGCGGCTGGTCGGCCGCCCAGTTGTCGGAGCTGGAGGTGCGCGCGGCCGGCGAGTCCTCGGTGAACCTCGCCCGCGGCCGTACGCTGACCGCCTCCAGCCACACCGAGACCTACGTCCCGGCCAACGCGGCCGACGCCAGCAAGGCCAGCTACTGGGAGAGCCGCAACAACGCCCTGCCGCAGTGGCTCCAGGTGGACCTCGGCTCCTCGGTCCGGGTCAACCGCGCGGTGCTGCGGCTGCCCGACGGCTGGGGCTCCCGCAGCCAGACGCTGACCTTGCAGGGCAGCGCCAACGGGGCCGACTTCAGCGACCTGACGGCCGCGCGGGCGTACGCGTTCGACCCGGCGTCCGGCAACTCGGTGACGATCTCCATCGACGCGGCCACCACCCGCTATCTGCGGGTCCTGGTCACCGCCAACACCGTGCAGTCGGCGGGGCAGCTCAGCGAGCTGGAGGTGTACGGACCGGCCACCGGTGACACCACCGCGCCGACCGCCCCGGCGAACCTGGCCCTCACCGAGCCGGCCGCCGGGCGGATCCGGCTGAGCTGGAACGCCTCCTCGGACGACACCGGGGTGAGCGGGTACGAGGTGTACGCGAACAACACGCTGCTGACGACGGTGGCGGGCGACACCACCACGTACACCGACAGCCGGCCGGCGAGCGCCACCGTCACCTACTTCGTGCGCGCCAAGGACGCCGCGGGCAACGCCTCGGGCAACAGCAACACCGTCACCCGCCGCGGCCAGAGCGGCGACACCCAGGCCCCCACCGCCCCGGCGAACCTCGCCCTCACCGAACCGGCCGCCGGACAGATCCGGCTGAGCTGGAACGCCTCCACGGACGACACCGGGGTGAGCGGGTACGAGGTGTACGCGAACAACACGCTGCTGACGACGGTGCCGGGGACCAGCACCTCGTACACCGACAGCCGGCCGGCGAGCGCCACCGTCTCCTACGTCGTGCGCGCCAGGGACGCCGCGGGCAACGTCTCCGGCGACAGCAACACGGTGACGAGGAACGGCACGTCGGGCCCCGGCTCCAACCTGGCCGTGGGCAAGCCGGTCACCGCCTCCTCGACCGTGCACGCCTTCGTCGCCGAGAACGCCGTCGACAACAGCCTGACCACCTACTGGGAGGGCTCAGGCCAGCCGGCCACCCTCACCGTGAAGCTCGGCGCCAACGCCGACGTCTCCGCGCTGGTGCTGAAGCTCAACCCGGACACGGCCTGGGGAGCCAGGACGCAGAACATCCAGGTGCTGGGGCGGGAGCAGAACGCCGCCGCGTTCAGCAGCCTGGTGGCCGCGCGGGACTATGCCTTCAGCCCGGCGGGCGGCAACACCGTGACCGTGCCGGTGACCGCCCGGGTCGCCGACGTGCAGCTGCGGTTCACCGCCAACTCCGGCGCCCCGGCCGGGCAGCTCGCGGAGTTCCAGGTGATCGGCGCGGCCGCGCCCAACCCGGACCTGGAGGTCACCGGGCTCACCGCCTCGCCCGCGTCGCCGGTCGAGTCGGACGCGGTGACGCTCACCGCCACCGTCCGCAACAGCGGCCCCGCCGCCGCCCCGGCCAGCGCGGTCGCGCTGCGGCTGAACGGCACGAAGGTCGCCTCCGCCTCGGTCGGCCCGCTGGCCGCCGGCGCGCAGACCACCGTCAGCGCCGCCATCGGGGCCCGGGACGCCGGGACGTACCAACTCAGCGCGGTCGCCGACGAAGCCGGCAGCGTGATCGAGCAGAACGAGACCAACAACACCTACACCGCGCCGAGCGCGCTGAACGTGCGGCCGGTGCAGAGCTCGGACCTGGTGCCGGTGCTGACCACCTCGCCGTCGGGTCCGGCGGCCGGGGACACCGTCACCTTCCGGGTCGCGGTGCGCAACCAGGGCACCTCGGCGTCGGCGGGCGGCGCGCACCCGATCACCGTGGCGCTGGTCGACGCCCAGGGCGCCACCGTGAAGACGCTGACCGGGTCGTACGACGGCGCCATCGCGGCGGGCGCCACCAGCGCACCGGTCACGGTCGGCGCCTGGACGGCGGCCAACGGCTCGTACACCGTGCGGACCACCGTCGCCGCGGACGGCAACGAGCTGCCGGTGAAGCGGGAGAACAACACCGCCGCGCAGTCGCTGTTCGTCGGGCGCGGCGCGAACATGCCGTACGAGATGTACGAGGCGGAGGACGCGGCCACCGGCGGCGGGGCCACCACCGTCGGGCCCAACCGGACCGTCGGCGACCTCGCCGGCGAGGCGTCCGGCCGCAGGGCGGTGACGCTGAACGCCACCGGTGAGTACGTGGAGTTCACCACCCGGGCGTCGACCAACACGTTGGTCGCGCGCTTCTCCATCCCGGACGCCCCGGGCGGCGGCGGCATCGACGCCACGCTCAACGTCTACGTCGACGGCGTCCTCACGAAGGCCCTGCCGCTCACCTCGAAGTACGCCTGGCTGTACGGGGCCGAGGCGAGCCCGGGCAACTCACCGTCGGCGGGCGCCCCGCGGCACGTCTACGACGAGGCGCACCTGATGCTGGGCGAGACCGTCCGGGCGGGGGCGAAGATCCGGCTCCAGAAGGACGCCGCCAACACCTCGCGGTACGCGATCGACTTCGTCAGCCTGGAGCAGGCGACGCCGATCGCCAACCCGGACCCCGCCGCGTACGCCGTGCCGGCCGGCTTCGGCCAGCAGGACGTGCAGAACGCGCTGGACAAGGTGCGGATGGACACCACCGGCAAGCTGACCGGCGTCTACCTGCCGGCCGGCGACTACCAGACGTCGTCGAAGTTCCAGGTGTACGGCAAGGCCGTGCAGGTGGTCGGCGCGGGGCCCTGGTTCACGAAGTTCCACGCGCCCGCCACGCAGGACAACACGGATGTGGGCTTCCGGGCGGAGGGCACGGCCAGGGGCTCGTCCTTCCGGAACTTCGCCTACTTCGGCAACTACACCTCCCGCATCGACGGGCCGGGCAAGGTGTTCGACTTCGCCAACGTCTCGGACATCACCATCGACAACACCTGGACCGAGCACATGGTCTGCCTCTACTGGGGCGCCAACACCGACCGGGTGACGATCAGCGACAGCCGGATCCGCAACACCTTCGCCGACGCGATCAACATGACCAACGGCTCGACCGACAACCACGTGGTCAACAACGAGTCGCGGGCCTCGGGCGACGACAGCTTCGCGCTGTTCTCGGCCATCGACGCGGGCGGCGCGGACATGAAGAACAACGTCTACGAGAACCTGACGTCCATCCTGACCTGGCGGGCCGCGGGCATCGCGGTCTACGGCGGCTACGACAACACCTTCCGCAACATCCACATCGCCGACACCCTGGTCTACTCCGGCATCACCATCAGCTCGCTGGACTTCGGCTACCCGATGAACGGCTTCGGGACCGGTCCGACGAAGGTGGAGAACGTGTCGGTGGTCCGCTCCGGCGGGCACTTCTGGGGGCAGCAGACCTTCCCCGGCATCTGGCTGTTCTCCGCGTCCAAGGTGTTCCAGGGCATCCGGGTCAGCGACGTCGACATCGTCGACCCGACGTACCACGGGATCATGTTCCAGACGCAGTACGTCGGCGGGCAGCCGGTGAACCCGATCAAGGACACCGTCCTCACCGACATCTCGATCACCGGGGCCCGCAAGAGCGGTGACGCCTACGACGCCAAGTCCGGCTTCGGGATCTGGGCCAACGAGCTGCCCGAGCCCGGGCAGGGCCCGGCGGTCGGCGAGGTGACCTTCAACGGGCTGCGGCTGAGCGGCAACGCCGAGAACATCCGCAACACCACCTCCACCTTCAAGATCAACGTCAACCCCTGACGGGAGGGTGCGTGAAGGGTCCCGCCGGCGGTCCGACGCCGGCGGGACCTGCGGGCTGCGCAAGCGGTGTTGCCGTACGCCGGGCAGCGCGCTGACGGAAAACGATCGGCGGACCCCTGCTGACCGCAAACAACTTGCATCGCTTGCGCTAGCCTTGCGCGCATGACGCGACGACTTGCTCAGGTAGCCAAGAAGGTAGGAGTCAGCGAGGCCACGGTCAGCCGGGTGCTCAACGGCAAGCCGGGGGTCTCCGAGGCCACCCGGCAGTCCGTGCTCACCGCCTTGGACGTGCTCGGCTACGAACGCCCCACCCAGTTGCGCGGGGAGCGGGCGCGGCTGGTCGGGCTGGTCCTGCCCGAGCTCCAGAACCCGATCTTCCCGGCGTTCGCCGAGGTCATCGGCGGCGCCCTGGCCCAGCAGGGCCTCACCCCGGTGCTGTGCACCCAGACCAAGGGCGGGGTCTCCGAGGCCGACTACGTGGAGCTGCTGCTCCAGCAGCAGGTCTCCGGGGTGGTCTTCGCCGGCGGGCTGTTCGCCCAGGCCGACGCCCCGCACGAGCACTACCGGCAGCTGGCCGAGCGGCGCATCCCGGTGGTGCTGATCAACGCCCCCATCGAAGGGCTGGACTTCCCCTGCATCTCCTGCGACGACGCGGTCGCCGTCGAGCAGGCCTGGCGCCATCTGGCCTCGCTGGGCCACCAGCGGATCGGCGTGGTGCTGGGTCCGGGCGACCACATCCCCTCGCGCCGCAAGCTGGCGGCGGCCCGCGCGGCGGCCGAGGCGGCCGGCGGCGAGCTGCCCGAGGCGTACGTCGAGCGGTCGATGTTCTCGCTGGAGGGCGGTCAGGCGGCCACCTCCCGGCTGCTGGAGCGGGGGGTCACCGGCATCATCTGCGCCAGCGACCCGCTGGCCCTGGGCGCGGTGCGGGCGGCCCGCCGGCGGGGCCTGGCGGTGCCCGCCGAGGTGTCCGTCGTGGGCTTCGACGACTCGGCGTTCATGAACTGCACCGAGCCCCCGCTGACCACCGTGCGCCAGCCCATCGAGGCGATGGGCCGGGCCGCCGTGGACCTGCTGTGCGCCCAGATCCAGGGCGGCGAAGTGCCGCCCGGGGAGCTGCTGTTCGAGCCCGAGCTGGTGGTCCGCGGCTCCACCGGACAGGCGCCGCGCGCATAGCCGGCCGGCCCCGCGCCGACAGCCGCCTTTCGGCCGCCCGTATGCCACCGGCTGCGGGCGGCCTCGCTGTGTGCAGTCGACTGTCAAACAATTACGAAATCAGCGCGAGATATTGCGGCAACCTGTGGACGGTGGTTGAGTGTGCCGCGCCCCCACATCGCCCCGGGCGCCCTCGCCCCGGCGGTGGGGCGCCTTCCACGCTCCTGCCCGAAGGGGACACCCATGAGAAGAGCCCGGCTCCGCCGCACCCGCCGCGTCGGCGCGGTCACCCTCGCCTCCGCGCTGGCGCTCACCGCACTCGCCGCCTGCGGCACGAGCAGCAGCGACGACGGCGCCGGCGACTCCGGCAACAGCGCGGGCTCCGACCCGGCCGCGCCGCTGGACCCCGGGACCAAGGTGACGCTCACCATCGACTGCATGCCGCCGGCGGCCAAGGCCGCCGAGCTCAAGCAGTGGAACGAGGACGTCAGGACGTTCAACCAGACCTACCCGAACGTCACCATCCAGGGGCGCTCCACCCCGGGCCAGTGCCTGGAGCCGCCGCGGTTCACCGCCATGCTCAAGGCCAAGTCCCAGCCGGACGTGTTCTACACCTACTTCACCGACCTGCCCCAGGTGCTCGACAACGACGGCGCCCAGGACATCTCCGCCTACGTCACCGACAAGACCGTCCCGCACCTGAAGGACATCGACCCCGACGTCCTCGGCTCGCTGAAGAACGACGGCAAGCTCTACGGCCTGCCCACCAGCAACCACCGGATGGGCCTGCTGATCAACCGCAAGCTCTTCAAGGACGCCGGCCTCGACCCCGACGCCCCGCCCGCCACCTGGGAGGAGGTGCGCGCCGCCGCCAAGAAGATCGCCGGACTCGGCGGCGGCATCGCCGGCTTCGGCGAGTACAGCGCCGCCAACACCGGCGGCTGGCACTTCACCGCCCAGATGTACAGCCTCGGCGGAGACGTCGTCGACGCGAGCGGCAAGAAGGCCGCGTTCGACGACGAGACCGGACGCAAGGTCGTGGAGAACCTGCGCGCCATGCGCTGGGACGACGAGTCCATGGGCAAGACCCAGCTGCTGAAGTGGGGCGACCTGCAAAAGCAGATCGCCACCGACAAGCTCGGCATGTTCCTCGCCGCGCCCGACGACATCACGTACATGGTCCAGCAGCTCGGCGCGAAGTACGAGAACTTCGGCATGGGCCCGATCCCCGGCGGCCAGGCCACCCTCGCCGGCGGCAACAACTACATGATCAAGAAGGGCATCTCGTCCGACAAGGTCAAGGCCGCCGTCGCCTGGCTGAACTTCAAGTTCACCACCCCCGGCAAGGGCCAGTACGACTGGCAGCGCGCCAAGGCCGACGGGCTGCCGGTCGGCCTGCCACAGCCCAACCTCTGGCTGAACGACGCCAAGGCGCAGGACGACGCCGGCCGCAAGGAGCACGCCACCATGCCGGTGCGGAACTTCCAGGCGTATATGGACAAGCCGGTCGCCGGCAAGGCCGAGCCGCCGAAGGCCCAGGAGATCTACAAGGTGCTGGACAACGTGATGTCCGGGGTCCTCACCAACAAGGACGCCGACGTCGACAAGCTGCTGTCCACCGCCGCCGCCCAGGTCGACCAGGTCCTCGCCAACCAGTGACCGACGCCCCCCGGGGCCGGGAGGAGACACCCGCCCGGCCCCGGGGACCGCACGGCACCGCAGCACCCCAAGGAGCGACCATGTCGGTCCCCACGCTCACCAAGGGCCCCCGGGAGCCGGGCCGTCCGGCCGGGCCGGCTCCCGGGGGCCCTTGGTGAGCGTGGGGAC
>NZ_PVLV01000023.1 GCF_002982015.1 Streptomyces solincola | reverse complement strand
CCGGGGGTGTTGTCCACGAAGTTGGTGATCAACCAGTTCAGGTTCTGGGCCGCCTGGCTCATCGGTCTCAACTAACGCTCCTGCTGGTGAGAGGGGCCGAAGCCGTAGCCGCCGCCGGTCTGGCCGCCGGGCTGCCCGCCGGCCTGGCGGCCCTGCTGGATGCCTCGGCGGAGGTTGGTCAGCCGGCCGCGCACGTCGTCGGGCGCGCGGGAGACCTGCGGTCCGGTCGGGCGGGCCGAGTCCTGCGCGGTGCCCGCCACCAGGTTGGCGCGCGGCACCCGGCGGGGCAGACCCGAGGTGGTGACGCCGCCGGCCGCGGGCTTGCGCACCCGCTCCGCCTGGCGCACCAGCTCGTCGTTGGGGGAGACCCGCCAGGAACCGGTGGACGAGGGGTCCCCCGGCTGGGCCGGGTCGGTGCCGTGCTGCGGGCCGCGCCGGGTCGGCGCCTGCGGCGGCACCACCGGGGTCGGCATGGTCTCGTCGAACGCCGGGCGTCCGCCGCCCTGGCCGTACGCCGGGGTCTGGCCGCCCTGCTGGTACTGGCCGTCGCGGCCCTGACCGGGGTGGCCGCCCTGCTGCGCCTGGCCGTTGCCGTTGCCGTACTGGCCCCGCTGCCCGTCCTGGCCGTGCCGCCAGTCGGTCTCCAGGGTGTCGTACAGCGGGGTGCGGCCGTCGCCGCCGGCCGGAGCCGGCGGCAGCGCTTCGGGCCGCTGCTGCTGCTGCCCGCCGAACTCGCCGGCGGGACGCGCCTGCGGGGCCTGCGGCTGCGGGACGCCGTAGTCCGGCATCGGGAACTGCGCGGTGGACGCCGGGTCCTGCGCGCCCGGGCGGGCGTGCTGGCCGGTCGACTCGGACTCCTCGTGGCCGCGCGGAGCGTCCAGCGGAGTGGTGTGCCCCTGCGCCGCGCCGGAGTCGGCGTGCCGAGCGCCGGCGTCACCCCGCGGGGTGCGCGGCTGCTGCGGTACGCCGGACTGGGCGTTCCAGGAGGAGGTGGCCGCCGCCGGGCCCTGCCGGTCCTGCGCGCCGCCCGGCAGTTCGCCGCGCGGGCCGCCGGCCGCCGGCAGCGGGCGCTCCCGGCCGGCCGGCCGCTGCGGCTCGCCGCCGGGGCGGTTGCCCGGGTTGCCCGCGCCGGTGTTGCCGGTGTTGCCCGGGTTGCCGCCGTTGCCCAGACCGGCGTTGCCCGGGTTGCCCGCGCCGGGCGCGTTGTTGCCCCAGACGTCGGAGCGGGTCGGTATGGAACCGCCCGGCTGGACGCCGAGGCTGTCCGTGCTCGCGCCCGCGCCGCCGAAGCCGCCCGCCGCGCCGGCGCCCTGGCGCTGTGCGTCCTGGGCGTGCCGGCCCTGCTGGCCGCCCTGCGCCTGCTGGTGCTGCGGCTGCTGCTGGTGCTGCGGGGCCAGCCGGCCCTGCGCCTGCTGGGCCGGGGCCGGCCGCTGCGGGCGACCGCCCTGACGGCCGCCGGCGAGCAGGCCGCCGGCGAGCAGGCCGCCGCCCTGGCCGCCGTTGCCGGGACCGCCGTTGCCGGGACCGCCGTTGCCGGCCAGGGCCGGGCGGGCGCCGCCCGCGCCCGGGCGTCCGGGCAGCCCGGCACGACCGCCGTTGCCACCGTTCCCGCCGTTGCCCACCGCCGGGCGGCCCGGGGCGCCCGGGGGCATCTGCCCGGCCGGGCCCTGGCCGCCGGCGCCCGGCTTGCCCGGGGCCTTCTTGCCGCCCTGGGCGACGTCCACCGGCAGCATGACCAGCGCGGTGGTGCCGCCGGAGTCGGACGGGCGGAGCTGGATGCGGATGCCGTGGCGCAGCGACAGCCGGCCGACCACGAACAGGCCCATCCGGCGGGAGACCGAGACGTCCACGGTGGGCGGCGAGGCGAGCCGCTCGTTGATCGCGGCCAGGTCCTCGGGGGAGAGGCCGATGCCGGTGTCGTGGATCTCGACCAGCACCCGGCCGTCGGGCAGGGCGTGCCCGGTGACCTTGACCTTGGTCTGCGGGGAGGAGAACGAGGTGGCGTTCTCCAGCAGCTCGGCCAGCAGGTGGACGAGGTCGTTGACGACCCGGCCGGCCACCTCGGTACCCGGCACCGAGGCCAGCTCGATGCGCTCGTACTGCTCCACCTCGGAGGCCGCGGCGCGCAGCACGTCGACCAGCGGGACGGGGCGGGTCCACCGGCGGCCCGGCTCCTCGCCCGCGAGGACGAGGAGGTTCTCGCCGTTCCGGCGCATACGGGTCGCCAGGTGGTCCAGCTTGAACAGCGAGGAGAGCTGGTCCGGGTCGGCCTCGCGGGACTCCAGCTCGGAGATGAGCGAGAGCTGGCGCTGGATGAGGCCCTGGGAGCGGCGCGAGAGGTTGGTGAACATCGCGTTGACGTTGCCCCGCAGCAGGGCCTGCTCGGCGGCGAGGCGGACCGCCTCGCGGTGCACGTCGTCGAAGGCCGCGGCCACCTTGCCGATCTCGTCGCGCGAGTGCACGCCGACCGACTCCACCGAGGTGTCCACGTCCTGCGGGTCGGACTCGGAGAGCTGCTTGACCAGCTCGGGCAGCCGGTCCTGGGCGACCTTGGTCGCCGTGTCCTGGAGCCGGCGCAGCGAGCGGATCATGGACCGGGCCACCACGAAGGCGCCGATCAGCGAGACGCCGAGGACGAGCAGGATCAGCGCGCCGTTGATCAGCGCGTCCTGCTGCTCCTCCTGGCGCAGCTCACGGGCGGTGGACTCCATCTCGCCGAGGAGCTGTAGCTCGATGGTCTTCATGGCCCGCATCTTGGGCTCTTCGGCGTCGGTCCAGTCGAGGTAGTTGCGCGGCTCGGTGCGGGACATGCCCTCCTTGGTGCGCAGCACGCCTCCCGCGTACTGGTCGGCCTGCTGCACCGAGGGGTTGTTGGCGCCGAGCGGGGACATCAGCTCCTGGGCGTCGCCGCCCAGCGAGCTGTAGACCGCCTCGAACGAGCGCAGCGCCTGCTGCTCGTCGCTGTATGCCGCGAAGCCGTACTCGCGGTCGTTCTCGTCGAGGGTGCGGCGCTCCTTGTTGGTCTCCGGCAGCGCGGCGGCGATGATCGCGCGCTGGATGGAGGCGTACTCCTTGGCGGAGGAGAAGGCGGCCAGCGCCCGGGTCCGCTTGATCATCTCCGGGTTGCTGGTGGCCTGGGCCATGTCCTGGGAGAGGCTGATCAGCGAGTCGATCAGACGGCTGTAGCGCTGGACCGTCTGGAAGTCCTGGGACTTGTCCGAGTAGGCGTTGGTCCGGATCCGGCCCAGGGTGATGACCTGGGCGGCGATCTGCTCGACGTTGGAGCGGATGGACTGCAACGCGTCGTTGCCCTGGGTGTCGCTCAGGCCCTCGGTGGCCTTGAGGAACCGCTGCTGGGCCTGGTCGGACTTCTTGCGCCAGTCGGTGACCGCGTAGTCGTCGGCGGAGTAGCCGTTGGAGAGCGGACCGGCCGTCATGTCGCGCTCGTTCTGCAGCGACATGGCGAGGTTGGTCGCCTCGCGGGTGAGCTGGGTGAGCAGCTGCATGTGGTCGAGCTGCTCGATGTCGTTCATCGACTCGTTGATGCGCAGTCCGCCCAGCGTGGTCGCCGCGACCACCGGGAGGGTCAGCAGGGCGACCAGGCGGGTGGAGATGCGCCAGTTGCGCAGGGCCAGGCGCGAACCGGTCTCGGACGGGGTCGCCGAGCGGGCCCGCGAGCCGGACTTGGAGCGCGGCTTGGCGGCGCCGCCCTCGGCCGGGGGAGTGGCGTCGGGGGACCCGGCGGGAGCCTCGCCGCCGCCGGCCGCCGGGCCCGGACGTCCCGCGTGCTCGCCGCCGGTCTGTCCCGGGGTACGGGTGTGCTGGGGTGCGGAGCCGCGGTCGGCGGCGCCGAACGACTCCTGCTCCGCTGCGGCTTCCCCCTGGCCCTTGCGGGCCTGGGGACGCCCCGCGCCATCCCTCTTGAAACGTCCCTGCACTAGCGTCGCAACCTCTGGACCAGGCGTCCCGCCGCGCGAACGGCGAGGACGGTGTCGGCGTCTGTGGAGCGCGGGCGCGCTCCGGTACGAATGATCGTCACTGACCGGCGCAGTCCCCCCTCCCGTACCGCCGCCCGGCGCCGCGCTGCGCCCCAGCGCGCCGGTATGTGGTGCGCGGCGGTGCGGAGATTCCAGCACAGTGCCGGATCTCCAACAAGGCCGGTGATCCGGTCCGGCATGCCGAACACACGGTGTGAGAACGGGATCACCTGCTGTGGAAGTCGATCAGTGCGAAACCGGGCGTTTCCGTGCGACTCGCCCGACGGGGCTTCGAGGGGCGCCGGTGTCCCAGTCGCCATGATCAGCAGCGGAATGACTCATTCCCGTACGGAATGTCCCTTTGTCGCAAGCTCTTTACGTGTCCGATGCGCCGGAATTGCCCCCCTCGGGGTGAGCAAACTCACATATGGTGGACGGCCTCATCCCGGCATTCCGCGGGAATCCCATGTTTAGCCTGACGCTTTACTTGGGATGGCCAACAGTCCACCAGCGCCCGGCCGGCGCCCGTACCCGAGGTTCGCAGCCACCGATGAAGACCACGAAGACGGCGAAGACGGCGACCATCATCCGCAGCACCGCCAACCCCCGCCGCACCACCCTGATGCACCTCGACGGCACCGAGACCCTGAGTCGTGCCGCCCTGCCCGAGACCGCCGCCGAGCTGCCCCCGGTCACGGCCAACCCCCGTCGCACCGTCCTGATGGAGGCCCCCGCCGCCTTCGTGCCGGCCGCCGTCCCGGCCTTCCCGGCCGGCTGACGCCCGCCCCGCCCGCCGCCGCGGCGGCCTGCCGGAGCCACGGCCCGGCAGGTCGGCGGCGGCGCCCGCGTTAGCCTGGAGCGTCAGACTCCAGCCAGCGGAAACAGGGGGCACGGCAACCCGTGCGCATCGCCAGATTCTCCATCGACGGCAACGTCGCCTTCGGCGCGGTCGAGGGCGAGGCCGCCCCCGGCACCGCCGACGGGCTCGCCCTCAACATCATCAAGGGCATCCCGTACGGCGACTTCGAACTCAGCGGCACCCGGGTCCCGCTGGACAAGGTGCGGCTGCTGCCGCCCGTCCTGCCCAACAAGGTGGTCGCCATCGGCCGCAACTACGCCGAGCACGCCGCCGAACTGGGCCACGAGGTCCCCGAGGTCCCGGTCGCCTTCTTCAAGCCCACCACCTCCGTGGTCGGCAGCGGCGACGCGATCGAGTACCCGTCCTTCTCGAACGAGCTGCACCACGAGGCCGAGCTGGCCGTCGTCATCGGCCGGATGTGCCGCGAGGTCCCCCGCGAACGCGTCCAGGACGTGATCTTCGGCTACACCTGCGCCAACGACGTCACCGCCCGCGACGTGCAGAGGCGCGAGTCCCAGTGGGCCCGCGCCAAGGGCTTCGACACCGCCTGCCCGCTGGGCCCCTGGGTGGAGACCGACTTCGACCCCGCCGACGCCGTCGTGCAGTGCACCGTCAACGGCGAGCAGCGCCAGCTCGGCCGTACGAGCGACATGGTCCGCTCCGTGGCCGACCTGGTCGTCCACATCACCGAGGCCATGACCCTCCTGCCCGGAGACGTCATCCTCACCGGCACCCCCGCGGGCGTCGGACCGCTCTACCCCGGCGACGAGGTCGCCGTCACCATCGAAGGCATCGGCACTCTCACCAACAGGGTGATCAAGCGTGGCTAACGGCACGATCCGCGTACGTTTCTGTCCCTCCCCGACCGGCAACCCCCACGTGGGCCTGGTCCGCACCGCCCTGTTCAACTGGGCGTTCGCCCGGCACCACCAGGGCACCATGGTCTTCCGCATCGAGGACACCGACGCGGCCCGCGACTCCGAGGAGTCCTACACCCAGCTCCTGGACTCGCTGCGCTGGCTCGGCCTGGACTGGGACGAGGGCCCCGAGATCGGCGGCCCGCACGCCCCCTACCGCCAGTCCCAGCGGATGGACGTCTACCGCGACGTCGCGGACAGGCTCCTGGACGCCGGCCGCGCCTACCGCTGCTACTGCACCACCGAGGAGCTGGAGACCCGCCGCGACGCCGCCCGCGCCGCCGGCCGCCCCTCCGGCTACGACGGCCACTGCCGGGAGCTGACCGCCGAGCAGACCGAGGCGTACCAGGCCGAGGGACGCGAGGCCATCGTCCGCTTCCGGATGCCCGACGAGCCCATCACCTTCACCGACCTGGTCCGCGGCGAGCTGACCTTCACCCCGGACAACGTCCCGGACTACGGCATCGTCCGCGCCAACGGCTTCCCGCTGTACACGCTGGTCAACCCGGTCGACGACGCCCTGATGGAGATCACCCACGTCCTGCGCGGCGAGGACCTGCTCTCCTCCACCCCCCGCCAGATCGCCCTGTACAAGGCGCTGATCGACCTCGGCGTCGCCAAGGAGATCCCCGCCTTCGGCCACCTGCCCTACGTCATGGGCGAGGGCAACAAGAAGCTCTCCAAGCGCGACCCGCAGGCCTCCCTCAACCTCTACCGGGAGCGCGGCTTCCTCCCGGAGGGCCTGCTCAACTACCTCTCCCTGCTCGGCTGGTCCTTCTCCGCCGACCAGGACGTCTTCACCGTCCCGGAGATGGTCGAGCGCTTCGAGATCGCCGACGTCAACGCCAACCCGGCCCGCTTCGACCTCAAGAAGGCCGAGTCGATCAACGGCGACCACATCCGCATGCTGGACGTGAAGGCGTTCACCGCCGCCTGCGAGCCCTGGCTGCGCGCCCCGCACGCGAACTGGGCGCCGGAGGACTTCGACCAGGCCGCCTGGGAGGCCATCGCCCCGCACGCCCAGACCCGGCTGACCGTCCTCTCCGAGATCACCGCCAACGTCGACTTCCTCTTCCGCCGCGAGCCGGTCGAGGACGAGGCGTCCTGGCAGAAGGCCATGAAGGGCGACCCGGCGGCCCTGCTCACCACCGCCCGCGCCACGCTCGAAGCGGCCGACTGGTCCAGCCCGGAGTCCCTCAAGGAGGCCGTGCTGGCCGCCGGCGAGGAGCACGGCCTCAAGCTCGGCAAGGCCCAGGCCCCGGTCCGCGTCGCCGTCACCGGCCGCACCGTCGGCCTGCCGCTCTTCGAGTCCCTGGAGATCCTCGGCAAGGAGCGCACCCTGGCCCGGATCGACGCCGCCCTGGCCAAGCTGGCCGCGTAGGCGCGCGTACGCCCGTACGGGGGCGGTGGCCGACACCGGCCACCGCCCCCTCGCGTTGTCCGACCCCACGGCTAGTGTTCGAGGAGATCACCGAACCGCCGCTCCCCGGGGGGACCGCCATGCCCATGACCGCGCCCGACCTCGCCTGGCACTTCACGCCAGGCAGCCGCTTCGAGGAGCCGGGAGAACACGGCCTGGCCGGCACCCTGTCCGTGGTGCGGGTCCCCGGCGAACTGTGGCTGCCCACCGGGCAGGTCACCGCCTGCGACCCGTTCGTCTCCCTCGGTCAGGGCGAGGCCGAGCCCTTCACCGCCACCGTCCCGCCCGGGCGGTACGCGGTGGAGTGCGCCGTCGCCACGCTCACCCGGCCCGGCCAGGAGCCCGGCGAGCGCCCGCACCGCCGGATCGCCGCCGCCCGACTGCTGATCGCCGACGCCCCCGCCGTCTCCTGGGAGCCCGCCCTCACCGCCGGCCAGGACCCGGCCGAGCTGGCCGACGACGAGTTCTTCGGCTACGGCGTGGACGCCGGCACCGGCTGCTTCTACGACGCGGCCTGCGACGAGTCCTTCCCCTGCACCGGCGAGGACGAGGGCCCGCTCTGGGACGCCTTCGACGCCGAGGACGACGACGCCCAGCTCGGCCCGCACCTGATCACCGACCAGGGGACCGGCCACACCCTGGCCGCCTTCAGCTCCGGCTGGGGCGACGGCGCCTACCCCACCTGGGTCGGCCGCGACGCCGGCGGCCGGGTGGTGTCCTTCGTCACGGACTTCCACGTCGTGCCCGCCGACGCCCCCGCCGCGGTCTGAGCCCGGGACGTCCACGAGACCGCCCGGGCGCTCGTCCCGAACCGGGACGCCGGCGGCCGGCAACTGCCGCCGGCCCGGGTGGCGTCCGGCGGCGACCGGCCCGGCGCCGACGCCCCCGCTGCCGCGGGCCGGAACCCGTTTTGGAGCCCCGGACTCCTTCGGGTAATGTTCTTCCTGCGCCGAGGGGAGCGGGACGGAAAAGCCCGGAACCCTCCACGCACAACCCGAACGAAGCCCGCAAGGGATCTTGTTCTGGTGGCCTATGGTGTAATTGGCAGCACGACTGATTCTGGTTCAGTTAGTCTTGGTTCGAGTCCAGGTAGGCCAGCTCGCAGAGCTCATCTGCAAAGCCCCCGTTGTGTAGCGGCCTAGCACGCTGCCCTCTCAAGGCAGTAGCGCCGGTTCGAATCCGGTCGGGGGTACAGATCCATCCCGCGGATCACCAGGGTCGCACCCGGTGAGCATGCGGTGACATCACCCGGCGCGAGCCGGGTGGGATCGCCAGGGCCCCCGTTGTGTAGCGGCCTAGCACGCCGCCCTCTCAAGGCGGTAGCGCCGGTTCGAATCCGGTCGGGGGTACCACGTGGTCTAAACCACCAGTGGCCTATGGTGTAATTGGCAGCACGACTGATTCTGGTTCAGTTAGTCTTGGTTCGAGTCCAGGTAGGCCAGCGCAGTACGCAGGACAACAGCACGGTTCACGCCGTGCGACACAGCTAGCCCCCGTTGTGTAGCGGCCTAGCACGCCGCCCTCTCAAGGCGGTAGCGCCGGTTCGAATCCGGTCGGGGGTACGCGTACGGAAGGGGCCTCTCCCAGCAGGGAGGGCCCCTTCCGCCGTTCGCGGATCAGCCGCGGCTCACACCGCGAGCGGCACCGGATCTCACACCGTGAGGGGCACCGGGTGGACCTCGTCCGCCGGGTGGCCGCTCCGCTCGTGGATCCGCTGCACCGCCTCCGCCGAGGGGCCCTCCGACAGGCAGTAGACCGTCCCGGTGTCCGGGTCCGCCCACGCCCGTTTGAAGTGCACCCCCTCCTCGCCCTCGATCGCCAGGTCGGCCCGGTGCGCCTCCATGAGCTGATCGCTGGTGATCCCCCGCATCCCCCGGTGTACGTCCATGAACTCCGTCATCGCCTCTGCACCTCCAGGGCTCGGCAGCCACTCCCTTCCATGGTGCACCCGGGGCTCCCCGTGAACACCTCGGCGAACACCTCCGGCCGGGCCCCCACGGCGTCGGAGGGGCCCGGCCGGCAACGTGGACGACGGGGGAGAGGAAAGGCGGCGCGGGAGCGGCTCAGCCGGCGCGGCGCAGGGCGTCGCTCAGCCGGGCGGCCGCGTCGATCACCGCCTGGGCGTGCATCCGGCCCGGGTGGCGGGTCAGCCGCTCGATCGGCCCGGAGACGGACACGGCCGCCACCACGCGGTTGGAGGGCCCGCGCACCGGCGCGGAGACCGAGGCCACGCCCGGCTCCCGCTCGCCGAGCGACTGCGCCCAGCCCCGGCGGCGTACGCCGGACAGCGCCGTCGCCGTGAAGCGCGCGCCCTGAAGGCCCCGGTGCAGCCGCTCCGGCTCCTCCCAGGCCATCAGGATCTGCGCCGACGAGCCGGCCTTCATGGTCAGCGTCGAGCCGACCGGCACGGTGTCCCGCAGCCCGGACAGCCGCTCGGCCGCTGCCACGCATATGCGCATGTCGCCCTGGCGCCGGTAGAGCTGCGCGCTCTCCCCGGTCACGTCGCGCAGGTGGGTGAGCACCGGCCCGGCCGTCGCCAGCAGACGGTCCTCGCCGGCCGCGGCGGCGAGCTCCGCCAGCCGCGGGCCGAGGATGAACCGGCCCTGCATGTCCCTCGCCACCATCCGGTGGTGTTCCAGTGCCACGGCCAGGCGATGGGCCGTGGGTCGTGCGAGCCCGGTCGCCGCGACCAGCCCGGCGAGGGTGGCCGGACCGGACTCCAGGGCGCTCAGTACCAGAGCCGCCTTGTCGAGAACGCCGACGCCGCTAGAGTTGTCCATGCAACGATACTGTCGTCTCACTCTGTGAAACGCAAGTTCAATTTTCCCGAGAACTTGCCAGGCTGTAGGGGCGGCCCGCGGACCAACAGGGTCCGCAGCCGGCGTCCACCAGGTGAGAACACGCACGAGACGCGTGCGGTCACACGGGGGTACGGACGCGGGCCCCCGTATCTCTGAGAAGTGCCGGCGCGACCTGCCGGCCGGAGGGAAAGCGATGGGTAGGACACTCGCGGAGAAGGTCTGGGACGACCACGTCGTCCGGCGAGCCGAGGGCGAGCCCGACCTCCTCTTCATCGATCTGCACCTGCTGCACGAGGTGACCAGCCCGCAGGCCTTCGACGGACTGCGCAAGGCCGGCCGTCCCGTCCGCCGCCTCGACCTCACCATCGCGACCGAGGACCACAACACCCCCACCCTCGACATCGACAAGCCGATCGCCGACCCGGTCTCCCGCGCCCAGCTCGAGACCCTGCGCAAGAACTGCGCCGAGTTCGGCGTCCGGCTGCACCCGCTGGGCGACGTCGAGCAGGGCGTCGTCCACGTGGTGGGACCCCAGCTCGGACTGACCCAGCCCGGCACCACCGTGGTCTGCGGCGACTCGCACACCTCCACCCACGGCGCCTTCGGCGCGCTGGCCTTCGGCATCGGCACCTCGCAGGTCGAGCACGTGCTGGCCACCCAGACGCTGCCGATGAGCCGCCCCAAGACCATGGCCATCACCGTCGACGGCGAGCTGCCCGACGGCGTCACCGCCAAGGACCTGATCCTGGCGATCATCGCCAGGATCGGCACCGGCGGCGGCCAGGGCTACGTCCTGGAGTACCGGGGCTCCGCCATCGAGAAGCTCTCGATGGAGGCCCGGATGACCATCTGCAACATGTCCATCGAGGCCGGCGCCCGCGCGGGCATGATTGCCCCCGACGAGACCACCTTCGCCTACCTCAAGGGCCGCCCGCACGCCCCCGAGGGCGCGGACTGGGACGCCGCGGTCGACTACTGGAAGACCCTGCGCACCGACGAGGACGCCGTCTTCGACGCCGAGGTCGTCATCGAGGCCGACCAGCTGGCGCCCTTCGTCACCTGGGGCACCAACCCCGGCCAGGGCGCCCCGCTTTCGGCCGCCGTCCCCGACCCCGCCTCCTACGAGGACGCCTCGGAGCGCCTGGCCGCCGAGAACGCCCTGAAGTACATGGGCCTGACCGCCGGGCAGCCGCTGCGCGAGATCGCCGTGGACACCGTCTTCGTCGGCTCCTGCACCAACGGCCGCATCGAGGACCTGCGCAACGCCGCGGCCGTCCTGGACGGCCGCAAAGTCGCCGACGGGGTGCGGATGCTCGTCGTCCCCGGCTCCGTCCGGGTCGCCCTCCAGGCCGTCGAGGAGGGCCTGGACAAGGTCTTCACCGGCGCCGGCGCCGAGTGGCGGCACGCCGGCTGCTCGATGTGCCTGGGCATGAACCCCGACCAGCTCGCCCCCGGCGAGCGCTCCGCCTCCACCTCCAACCGCAACTTCGAGGGCCGGCAGGGCAAGGGCGGCCGCACCCACCTGGTCTCCCCGCAGGTCGCGGCCGCCACCGCGGTCCTGGGCCACCTGGCCTCGCCCGCCGACCTGACCGAAGCCGCCGCCCCCGCCACCGCCGGAGTCTGAACCGCCATGGAAGCCTTCACCACCCACACCGGCCGGGCCGTCCCGCTGCGCCGCAGCAACGTCGACACCGACCAGATCATCCCCGCGCACTGGCTCAAGAAGGTCACCCGCGACGGCTTCGAGGACGGGCTCTTCGAGGCCTGGCGCAAGGACCCGGAGTTCGTCCTCAACCGCCCCGAGCGGCAGGGCGCCACCGTGCTGGTCGCGGGCCCCGACTTCGGCACCGGCTCCTCCCGCGAGCACGCCGTCTGGGCGCTCCAGAACTACGGCTTCAAAACGGTGATCTCCTCCCGCTTCGCCGACATCTTCCGCGGCAACTCGCTGAAGAACGGCCTGCTCACGGTGGTGCTGGAGCAGCGGGTCGTGGACGCGCTGTGGGAGCTGACCGAGGCCGACCCGACCGTCGAGGTCACCGTCGACCTCCAGGAGCGCGAGGTGCGCGCCCCCGGGATCACCGCCGCCTTCGAGCTGGACGAGAACTCCCGCTGGCGGCTGCTGAACGGCCTGGACGACATCAGCATCACCCTGCGCGAGGAAGAGCACATCGCCGCGTACGAGACCTCCCGTCCGTCGCACAAGCCGCGCACCCTCCAGGGCTGAGCCCCCCGCGGCGCCCCGACACCCCGACGCCCCCCGGCCTTCCGGCCGGGGGGCGCCGTCGTTTTCCGGACCCCGGTCAACTCGGCTCCGGCGGCCGCTGCGAAGGTGGCCTGAAACCGACCCCGCGAGGTAGCGGACGCCAGGGGAGGGAGCCATCCGGCTGACGCTCGCGCGGCGATTCGCGACACCTCCTCGGGGCACTGCGAAGACCCCCGCCCGTACCCTCAACTCGCCATCATTGCAGGGTAGTTGCGGGTCCCCGGGGGTGGTCCGGCAGGGTGGTGCGACGGGCGCCGACAGGCGGGCGCAGCACGGTAGTTGCCCCCTAGGCGGGCGACAACTCGCCCCAGATGGCACAATCGGTGCATGGAACGCGACAGCCAACTCCAGCTCTATCAGGCCGTCGCAGCCCGTCTGAAAGACGCGCACGCCCGCGTGCGTGAACTGCAAGTCCCGGAGGGCGTAAGGATGGCGCTGTCCCGGAAGCTGCTGGCCATCACGGCTGCGGCGAAGCACGATCTCGCGGCCGCGGCAAGGCGGCTGGACCGGTTGATGAAGGACCTGGACGAGGGTCGATTCCCTGAAGGGGACTGACATCCGATTTCCGCGACGGACGGCCGACTCCGTTGCGGCACTAGGGTGATTAGCCCGTTTCGTGTTTGATTTGCGGTATATATCTGCCTAACGTGCGAAAAGCTTGAACACTTTCGTTCCGGCAATGTCTCCGAAGGGGAAGACGTGAACAAGGCGCAGCTCGTAGAAGCGATTGCCGACAAGATGGGTGGCCGCCAGCAGGCCGCCGACGCCGTCGACGCGGTGCTGGACGCCATCGTCCGGGCCGTGGTCGCCGGTGACCGGGTCTCCGTCACCGGCTTCGGCTCTTTCGAGAAGGTCGACCGCCCGGCCCGCTACGCGCGCAACCCGCAGACCGGCGAGCGCGTCCGGGTCAAGAAGACCTCCGTTCCGCGCTTCCGTGCCGGTCAGGGCTTCAAGGACCTGGTGAGCGGCTCCAAGAAGCTCCCCAAGGGCGGCGAGGTCTCGGTGAAGAAGGCCCCCAAGGGCAGCCTCTCCGGCCCGCCCCCCACCATCGCCAAGTCCGCCGGCAAGAAGGCCGCCGCGAAGAAGACCTCGGCCGCCGCGGCCAAGAAGACCGCCGCCAAGAAGGCCACCCCGGCCAAGAAGACGACGACGGCCGCCGCGAAGAAGACCACGGCGAAGAAGACCACCGGCGCCGCCGCCAAGAAGACCGGCGCGGCCAAGACCACCGCCGCGAAGAAGACCTCCACCGCCGCGGCCAAGAAGACCGCCCCGGCGAAGAAGGCCACCGCCAAGAAGGCCCCGGCCAAGAAGACCACCGCCCGCAAGACCACCACCGCGAAGAAGACCGCCGCCGGCGCCAAGTAGGCAGCCGGCGCACGACTTCGGCCCGCCGCCCCCAGGGGTGCGCCGGCCGCTCGCACCGCCCCGCCGTCGCACCGCCGGGCCGGGACCCGCACGCCGGGTCCCGGCCCGGCGTGCTGCCGGAGAGCGTCAGAACGTCTGCAACGTCACCAGGGTGATGCGCGGCGCCCCGGCCTCGTCCGCCACTTCCGCCGTCTCGATCCGCACCCGCTGCCCGGGGCGCAGCAGCCGCAGCCCGCCCGCGTCGAAGGCGGCGGCGGGGAAGTCCACCGGGGTGCCGTCGTCGAGCAGCACACTGCCGCTGCGGGTCGCGGGGTCAAAGGTGTACGCGGTCGCCTGCATGGCCCCGAGCCTAGCCGTCCGGTCACCGCCCGGCCCCCGGGGAAGGACCTGGTCAGGCCCTCGCCGGACGGGAGTCCACGCGGCCGGCGCGGCGGACCGGTTCACGGGCCGCCCACAGCGCGGACGTGCGCGGGCCCGCGCCCAGCGCGACGGCCGCCCGCAGGTCCTCCGCGGTGTCCACGTCCTGGCGCACCGAGTCCACGCCGCCCAGCAGGATTTCCACCGCGCCGGACGCCGAATGCCGCTGCCTCGACGGCCCGCCGAAAGCCGGCCGCAATTCCGCACCCGGCGAAGCCGACAGCAATGTCGTACCGATTTCGGCGGCGTCGCCGAGAAAAGCACGCGGGAATTCCCCGGCCACCGCCAGCACCCGCGCCAGCTCCGCCGGCCGCAGCGCCGGCAGGTCCGCGTTGAGGGCGGCCACCGGGGCGGCCGGCCGCACCGCCCGCGCCGCCCGCGCCCCGTACGCCAGCGCCGCGTTCAGCCCGGCGGCCGGCACGTCGGGCACCACCCGCGCCCCCAGCGCGGACAGCGCCGGCGCCGCCGCCCGGTCGTCCGTGACGACGAACACATCCCGCACCGCCGTGCTGGCCAGCGCGGCGGCCACGGTGTCCTCGGCGAACGCCAGCGCCAGCCTGCGCCGCAGGAGCGGGCCGGCGGCGCCGCTCAGCCTGCTCTTGGCCAGTACAAGGGGTTTCAGCGGAACGACCAGCGACCAGGCGCCGGTCGGATCGGGGTTCGTGGCGGGCTCTCCTTCCTCGGGGCGCGCCTCACGCGCCGCGCCCATTGTGGCGCGGCCCCGCCACCGCGGGGCGGGCCGGTGTCCGGGGCGGGGCGTACGGTGTCCTCGACAGACCAGGGGCCCGAGGCCACACTTGACCCCCGGTCGGGCCAGGTCCCGCTGCCCGACCGCATACCGGCAAGGGGCGAATCACGTCCCGACAAGGAAAGGTGTCCGCGTGTCCCGCCGCAGAATCGGCTTCTGGTACCGCCTTGCGGCGGTCATCGCAAAACCGCCGCTGGTGGTGCTGTTCAAGCGGGACTGGCAGGGGATGGAGCACATTCCCGAGGAGGGCGGCTTCATCACCGCCGTCAACCACAACAGCTACCTCGACCCGCTCTCCTACGCGCACTACCAGTACAACACCGGACGCGTACCGCGCTTCCTGGCGAAGGCCGCCCTGTTCCGCGGCTCGTTCGTGGGCGCGATCCTGCGCGGCACCGGGCAGATCCCGGTCTACCGCGAGACCACCGACGCGCTGGACGCCTTCCGTGCCGCCGTCACCGCCATCGAACGCGGCGAGTGCGTCGCCTTCTACCCCGAGGGCACCCTCACCCGCGACCCGGAGATGTGGCCGATGGCCGGCAAGACCGGCGCCGCACGGGTCGCGCTGATGACCCGCGCGCCCGTCATCCCCGTCGCCCAGTGGGGCGCCAACCTGGCCATGCCGCCCTACGCCCGGGAGAACAAGCTCCGCCTGCTGCCGCGCAAGACCCTGATCGTGCGCGCCGGACCGCCCGTGGACCTGGACCGGTTCTACGGCAAGGAGCCCACCGGCGAGGTGCTGCGCGAGGCGACCGAGGCCATCATGGCCGCGATCACCGAGCTGCTACAGGAGGTCCGCGGCGAGCAGGCGCCGCCGGAGCCGTACGACCACCGCAAGGCCCGCCTGGCGCAGCGCCGCCGGGCGGCGGGGGAGGAAGTCACGTGACACAGCCCGCACCGCAGGCGTACGGCGCGAGCGCCGCGGCCAGGCCCCCGAAGGCCGCCGTGTTCGGCTCCGGCTCCTGGGGCACCGCCTTCGCCATCGTGCTCGCCGACGCCGGCTGCGAGGTGGTGCTCTGGGCCCGCCGCAAGGAGGTCGCCGACGCGATCAACACCGGCCGCACCAACCCCGACTACTTCCCCGGCGCCGAGCTGCCCGCCGGCATCCGGGCCACCACCGACCCGGCCGAGGCCGCCCGCAACGCCGACTTCACCGTGCTGTCGGTGCCCTCCCAGACCCTCCGCGAGAACCTCGCCGCCTGGAGGGAGCACCTCGCCCCGGACACCGTGCTCGTCTCCCTGATGAAGGGCGTCGAACTCGGCACCGCCAAGCGGATGAGCGAGGTCATCGGCGAGGTCGCCGGCGTCCCCGAGGAGCGGGTCGCCGTGGTCACCGGACCCAACCTCGCCAAGGAGATCGTCGCCCGGATGCCGGCCGCCGCCGTGGTCGCCTGCCGCGACGAGGACACCGCCCGCCGCCTCCAGGCCGCCTGCCACACCCCGTACTTCCGCCCGTACACCAACACCGATGTCACCGGCTGCGAGCTGGGCGGCGCGGTGAAGAACGTCATCGGGCTCGCCGTCGGCATCGCCGACGGCATGGGCCTGGGCGACAACGCCAAGGGCTCGCTGATCACCCGCGGCCTGGCCGAGACCACCCGGCTCGGCCTCGCCATGGGCGCCGACCCGCTGACCTTCTCCGGGCTCGCCGGCCTCGGCGACCTGGTCGCCACCTGCTCCTCGCCGCTCTCCCGCAACCACACCTTCGGCACCAACCTCGGCCGCGGCATGACCCTCGCCGAGACCATCGCCGTCACCAGGCAGACCGCCGAGGGCGTCAAGTCCTGCGAGTCCGTGCTCGACCTGGCCCGCCGGCACGGCGTCGACATGCCCATCACCGAGACGGTCGTCGGCATCGTCCACGAGGGCAAGCCGCCGGTGGTCGCCCTCAAGGAGCTGATGTCGCGCGCCGCCAAGCCCGAACGGCGCTGAGACAGACGGCGGGTGCCACGGCGGGGCGGGTCACAGACGGGGAAGCGGGCAGCGGGTACCCTCAACGCGATATGAGCAGCGAGAACCTCCCCACCAGCCCCGGGTGCAAGCCGCGTGTGGCCGTCGTCTTCGGCGGACGCAGCTCCGAGCACGCCATCTCCGTCGTCACCGCCGGCGCCGTGCTGCGCGCCATCGACCGGTCGAAGTACGACGTGCTGCCGATCGGCATCACCACCGACGGGCGGTGGGCGCTGACCGCCGACGAACCCGAGCGGATGGCGATCACCGACGGCGTCCTGCCCAGCGTCACCGGCCTCGCCCGGTCCGAGAAGGGCAGCGTGGTGCTCTCCGTCGACCCGGCCAGCCGCCAGGTCGTCCACAGCGAGCCCGGCGCCGTGCCCCAGGCCCTCGGCGACGTCGACGTGGTCTTCCCCGTGCTGCACGGCCCCTACGGCGAGGACGGCACCCTCCAGGGCCTGCTGGAGCTGTCCGGGGTGCCCTACGTGGGCGCCGGGGTGCTCTCCTCGGCCGTCGGCCAGGACAAGGAGTACATGAAGCGGGTCTTCACCTCGTTCGGGCTGCCCGTCGGCCCCTACGAGACGATCCGCCCCCGTGAGTGGGAGCAGGACCAGGCCGGCGCCCGCAAGCGGATCGCCGACCTCGCCGCCGAGCACGGCTGGCCGCTGTTCGTGAAGCCCGCCCGCGCCGGCTCCTCCATGGGCATCAGCAAGGTCGACGGCTTCGAGGGCCTGGACGAGGCCATCGAGGAGGCCCGCCGCCACGACCCGAAGATCATCGTCGAGTCGCTGCTGACCGGCCGCGAGATCGAGTGCGGCGTCCTGGAGTTCGAGGACGGGCCGCGCGCCTCCGTCCCCGCCTGGATCCCGCCCGTCACCGACGACGGCTTCTACGACTTCGAGGCCAAGTACGGCGTCGCCTCCGCCGCCGGGGTGGTGCCCGCGCCCATCACCCCCGAGCAGACCGAAGAGGTGCAGCGCCTGGCGGTCGCCGCGTTCGAGGCGGCCTCCTGCGAGGGCCTGGTCCGCGCGGACTTCTTCCTCACCGACGACGGCGAGTTCGTCATCAACGAGATCAACACCCTGCCCGGCTTCACCCCCATCTCGATGTACCCGGTGATGTGGCAGGCCAGCGGCGTGGACTACCCCGAGCTGATCGACCGGCTCATCGGGGCGGCGCTGCGCCGCCCCACCGGGCTGCGCTGACGGACCGGAGAACCGAGGGGCGGCCACCGGAAGGTGGCCGCCCCTCACGGGTGTCCGGGGCCGCCGGGGAGGCTCCCCGTAGGCCGCACGGGCGACCGCGCAGTACGATCGCCCCGTCCCCCGGGCCGACGGCGCCGGGGGAGGGCCGGTGGCGGGACCGCACCGGCCCGGCGAGGACCGGGCGGAGCCCGGACACGGGGGGCTAGAGGTGGACGACCGGGCAGGTCAGGGTGCGGGTGATGCCGTCCACCTGCTGCACCTTGGCGACCACCATGCGGCCGAGGTCGTCGACGGTGTCCGCCTGGGCGCGGACGATCACGTCGTACGGGCCGGTCACGTCCTCGGCCTGCACCACCCCCGGCATCTTGGCGATGGTTTCGGCGACCGTCGACGCCTTGCCCACCTCGGTCTGAATCAGGATGTACGCCTGTACCACGGAACCTCCAGGGCGGCCGCGAGGATCTCGGTCCCCGCCCTCGGCGGGGAGAGCGGCAGGTCAACGAAAGGGACGCCACGGTACCGCGTCGCCACCGGCGAGCGGGAGACCTACGCCGGACAGCCGGTGCGCGTCCGGGGACGGGGCCGGTGCGGGGCGCGGTGGCGCGGTCGTACGGTGGCAGCACGCCGGCTCACGATCACGCCGACTCACGATCACATGGAGAGGTGAACCTCGGTGAAGGGCACTGTGGGCGAGTTGGGGGAGTTCGGGCTCATCAGAGAGCTCACCTCCCGGCTCACCACCACCCCGGCGGTACGCGTCGGACCGGGCGACGACGCCGCGGTCGTCGCCGCGCCCGACCGGCGCGTGGTGGCCAGCACGGACATCCTGCTGGAAGGACGGCACTTCCGCCGGGACTGGTCCACCGCCTACGACGTGGGCCGCAAGGCGGCCGCACAGAACCTCGCCGACATCGCCGCGATGGGCGCGGTGCCCACCGCGCTGCTGCTCGGCCTCGTCGTGCCGGCCGAACTCCCGGCCGCTTGGCCCACCGAGCTGATGGACGGGCTGCGCGACGAGTGCCAGGTCGCCGGCGCCTCCGTGGTCGGCGGCGACGTGGTCCGCGGCGACACCATCACCGTCTCCATCACCGCGCTCGGCGACCTGCGCAACCACGAGCCGGTCACCCGCGGCGGCGCCCGCACCGGCGACATCGTCGCCTACACCGGCTGGCTCGGCTGGTCCGCCGCCGGCTACGCGGTGCTCTCTCGCGGCTTCCGCTCGCCGAGGGCCTTCGTCGAGGCGCACCGGCGCCCCGAACCCCCGTACCACGCGGGCCCGGCCGCCGCCGGGCTCGGCGCGACCGCCATGTGCGACGTCAGCGACGGGCTGATCGCCGACCTCGGACACATCGCCGAGGCCAGCAAGGTCCGCATCGACCTGCGCTCGGCCCGCATCGACATCCCCACCCAGATGAACGACATCGGGCAGGCCGTCGGCGTCGACCCCATGCAGTGGGTGCTCACCGGCGGTGAGGACCACGCCATCGTCGCCACCTTCCCGCCGGACGTGAAACTGCCCGCCCGCTGGAAGGTGATCGGCGAGGTGGTCAACCCCTCGGCGCTGCCCCAGGTCACCGTGGACGGCGCGCCCTGGCACGCAACCGGCGGCTGGGACCACTTCGGAGAGGAGAGCTGAGACCCGTGAACCGCCAAGCGGCCGTGCTGCCCAACGTGCTGACCGTCGCCGGATCCGACTCCGGCGGCGGCGCCGGCGTCCAGGCCGACCTGAAGACCATGCTGGCCCTCGGCGTCCACGGCATGAGCGTGGTCACCGCCGTCACCGCGCAGAACTCCCTGGGCGTGCAGGGCGCCTGGGAGCTGCCCGCGGAGGCGGTGCGCGCCCAGTACCGCAGCGTGGTGGACGACATCGGCGTCCAGGCCGTCAAGACCGGCATGCTGGCGACCGCGCCGCTGGTGGAGGCGGTGGCCGAGCTGCTGGCGGACACCGACGCGCCCGTGGTGGTCGACCCGGTGGGCGTCTCCAAGCACGGCGACCCGCTGCTCGCCTCCTCCGCGCTGGACTCGGTCCGCGGGGCGCTGCTCCCGGTCGCCACCGTGGCGACGCCCAACCTGGACGAGGTCGCGCAGTTGACCGGCGTACGGGTGGAGAAGGAGGACGATCTGCGGGCGGCGGCCGGGGCGCTGCTGGCCTTCGGGCCGCGCTGGGCGCTGATCAAGGGCGGCCACCTGGCCGGGGACGCGGTGGACCTGCTCACCGACGGGTCCGAGGAGCACTGGCTGCGGGCCCCGCGGCACGACAACCGGCACACCCACGGCACCGGCTGCACGCTCGCCTCGGCGGTCGCCGCGGGCCTGGCCAAGGGGCTCACCGTGCCGCAGGCGGTGCGAGCCGCCAAGGAGTACGTGACCGGCGCCATCGCGGCCGGCTTCCGACTCGGCGCGGGCATCGGCCCGGTCGACCACGGCTGGCGGCTGCGCTAGCCGCCCCGGGCGGGCCCCCGCGTCCCCACGGGGCCGGGGGCCCGCTGCCGGCACGGCGGAAGGCCGGCCGGTGCGCAGGGCAAGGCGAAAAGCCGGCCCACCGAGGTGGACCGGCTTTCAGGCAACCGACAGGCTGCGCTACGACGGGAGCGTCAGCGCGCGACCTTGCCGGCCTTGATGCACGAGGTGCAGGCGTTGAGGCGCTTCGGCGTCCCACTGACCACGGCACGGACGCGCTGGATGTTCGGGTTCCAGCGACGGGACGTACGGCGGTGCGAGTGCGAGATGTTGTTGCCGAAGCCCGGCCCCTTGCCGCAGACGTCGCAGTTGGCAGCCACGGGTCACTCCAAAGACTTCAGATCACGTACGGGAATCCGGCGAGCCGGATCAGTTCGTCGACCGAGTGGCGTTGCCGGGGGAATGGCCCGATTCTCATCGGGCAACCGGAGCAGCATACAACGCCTGCCTCGGTCCGACGAAACTACCACGGTTCGCCCCACCCCCGCGCTCGCCGAGCGCCGCGTTGACCGTCCGCACCAGGGAAGC
>NZ_PVLV01000239.1 GCF_002982015.1 Streptomyces solincola | reverse complement strand
CGTCCGCTCCCCCGGACCCCGCCCGCGCCCTGCGCAGGGCGCGGCTCGTGCTGGCGGTGGCCGGCGTCCTGTGCGCGGTGTTCGCCGCCGCGTCGGCCGGGCTGTACGGGCGGCTCGCCAGCGGCGGGTTCGCCCCCACCGGCACCCCCTCGGTCCGCGCGGCCGAGGCCGCCGCCCGTCTCGGCGGCGAGCGCCCGGACCTGGTCCTGCTGCTGCGCCCGGTGGAGGCGGGGACGGCGGCCCGCGCCCAGGCCGCCCGGCTGGTGTCCCGGCTGACCCGGGAACCGGGCGTGGACCAGGTGCGCTCACCTTTCCCACCCGCCGCAGGCGCCGCAACGGCGCTACGGCCCTCCGACTCCAGCGCGGCCCCGCGGCCCCCCGCCGGCGGCTCAGCCCTGCGGACGCCCGACGGGCGGGCCGCGCTCGTGCTGGTCCACCTCGCCGGGGACGAGACGGCCGCCGCGCGCCGGGCCGCCGAGCTGGTCCCCCGCTACCGCGCCGGGAACGGGCCGCTGCGGGTGGAGGCGACCGGCCCGGCGTGGGCCACCGCCCAGTCCACCGCGCGCTCCCGCGCCGACCTGCTGCGCGCCGAACTGCTCGCCGCCCCGCTGACGTTCGCCGTCCTGGTGCTGGCCTTCCGCTCGCTGGTCGCCGCCCTGCTGCCGGTCGTCGTCGGCGGGATCGCCACCGCCGGGGCGCTGGCCGCGCTGCACGGCGCGACCGCGTTCACCCCGGTGTCGGTCTTCGCGGTGAACCTCGCCGCCGCGCTGGGCTTCGGGCTCGCGGTGGACTACTCGCTGCTGATGGTCAGCCGCTACCGCGAGGAACGCGCCCTGGGCCGGGCCCCGCAGGCGGCGGTGCGCACCATGACCCGCACCGCGGGACGTACCGTCGCCGTCTCGGCCTGCACCATCACGGCCGCCCTCGCCGCGCTGCTGGTCTTCCCGTTCCCGTTCCTGCGCTCGATGGCGTACGCGGGGATGGGCGTGGCCGTGCTGGCCGCCGCGACGGCGGTGACGGTCATTCCGGCCGCGCTGGTCTGCCTCGGCCCGCGGGTGGAGGCGCTGGACCCGCTGCGCCGGTCGGGGCGGTCGCGCGGGGCGGATCCGGCGGCCCAGGGCAGCCGGGTGTGGGCGGCGCTGGCGCGGGCGGTCACCCGCCGGCCGGTGGTGTCGCTGACCGCCAGCGGTCTGCTGCTCGCGCTGATGCTGCTGCCGTTCACCCAGGTGCGGCTGAGCCTGTCCGACCACCGCAACCTGCCGGTGTCCGCCGAGGCGCACGCCGCCGCGGACACGGTCGCCCGGCTCTTCCCGGCCGCCTCCGACCGGGCGCTGACCGTGGTGCTCCCGGACGCCCCCGTCGGCGCCGCCGCGGCCCCGGCCCTGGACCGCTACGGCCGGGCGCTGTCCGCGCTGCCCGGCGCGGCCGCGGTCTCCACCCCGACCGGGCGGTACGAGGCAGGGCGGCGCGTCCCGGCCGCGCCGCCGACCCCGGCGGCCGGGCGGGCCCCGGCCGCCGGGGTCCTGGTCACCGTGGTTGCGGAGGGCCCGCCGTACGCGGAGGCGTCGGCCGGGCTGATCCGCGCGGTCCGGGCGCTGCCGGCGCCGGGGCCGGTCCTGGTCGCCGGGCAGGCGGCCGCCACGGTGGACGCCCGTAGCGCCCTGGCGGACGGACTGCCGCTGGCCGGCGCGCTGATCGCGCTGGCCACCCTGGCCGTCGTCGGGCTGCACACCCGCAGCGTGCTGGTGCCGCTGAAGGTGGTGGTGGTCGCCGCGGTCAGCCTCACCGCGGCGCTGGGCTGTGTGGCGCTGGTCTTCCAGCACGGCCGCTTCGCCCCGCTCACCGAGGGATTCGCACTCACCGGCACCCTGGACACCACCATCCCGGTGCTGGTCTTCTGCATCGCGTTCGGGCTGGCCGTCGACTACGAGCTGTTCCTGCTCTCCCGGATCCAGGAGCACTACCGGGCCACCGGGGACAACACCGCGGCCGTGGTGGAGGGCATCGCGCGCACCGGCCGGGTGTTCACCGCGGCCGCGCTGGCGGTGGCGGTCTCGGTCGGGGCGCTCACCTGGTCGCAGGTGATGCCGCTGCGGCAGCTCGGCTTCGGCATCGCGCTGGCGGTCCTGATCGACGCCACCGTGGTCCGCGGGGTGCTGGTCCCGGCGACCATGCGGCTGCTGGGCGACGCCAACTGGTGGGCGCCGCACCGGAGGAGGAAGGCCGCACCCCTCCCCGTACCGCCTCCGCCGGCGCGCGTACCGGAGCGGACGGGCGTCTGAGCGGGCCGGGCCTACCGGCCGCCGCTGCGGGCGTGCACCAGGGCGATGGCGGCCGGCACGTCGCCGGCCACGGTGAACGCCCGCGCGGTGTCGGTGAGGTCCAGCAGTCTGCGCACGTGCCGGTGCGGCCGGACCAGGACGAACGGCAGCGCGGCAGCGGCGAACCGCTTGCGCGCCTCCAGCAGCACGTGCAGGAAGGTGGAGTCGGCGAAGTCGACCAGGGACAGGTCGAGCACCACACCCCGGGCGGCGTGGTGCGGCGCGGGGTCCAGCGCCTCGGCCAGCCCGCCGGTCGAGTCCAGGTCGAACTCGCCGCCGACGCGGACGAGCCACACGCCGTCGACCGGTGTCGTGATCACATCCGGAGTCTCGCTCACCGCTTGATTGTCGCAGTCCTCGTGCGCCGGGACGCCCCGGGTGGAGGAAGATCCGGATTCACCCGGGTGGCTCCGTCTGCGGGGCCGGGGCCCGGGCAGACGCAGCCACGGCGGCGCCCCACCGGGCGGCGCCGCCGCTCGTGGGGACGAGCGGGGACCGGGTGGAGCCGAGGGGGCGCCCCGGCCGCCGTCGAGACGGCCGCGGCGCCCCCTCCCCGGCGGATGCGGCTCAGGAGACGGCGGCCGCGGGCTCGGCGGGGTGGCGGCCGCCCGGCCGGGGCAGGCCGTAGTGGTCGCGCAGGGTGCGGCCGGTGTACTCGGTGCGGAACAGGCCGCGTTCCTGGAGGATGGGCACCACCTGGTCCACGAAGTGCTCCAGGCCGCCCGGCAGGTACGGCGGCATGATGTTGAAGCCGTCCGCCGCGCCCTGGGTGAACCACTCCTGGATCCGGTCGGCGATCTGCTCCGGGGTGCCGACCACCACCCGGTGCCCTCGGCCGCCGCCGAGGCGGGCGATGAGCTGCCGCAGGGTCAGCCCCTCGCGCCGGGCCAGCTCGGCGACCAGTGTGAAGCGGCTCTTGTTGCCGTTGATGTCCCGCTCCTCGGGCAGGTCGGGCAGCGGGCCGTCCAGCGGCAGGCCGGTCAGGTCGACGCCGAGCATCCCGGACAGCTGGGCGAGCCCGTACTCGGGCACCTGGAGGTCGGTCAGCTCCTGCTCCAGGGCGCGCGCCTCGGCCTCGGTGGAGCCGATGACGGGGGCGATGCCCGGCAGCACCCGCACGTCGTCCTCGCGCCGGCCGTGGCGGGCCAGCCTGCTCTTGAGGTCCTTGTAGAACGCCTGCCCGTCGGCGAGGGTCTGCTGGGCGGTGAAGACCGCCTCGGCGTACCGCGCGGCGAACTCCCTGCCGTCCTCGGAGGAGCCGGCCTGCACCAGCAGCGGGTGGCCCTGCGGGGAGCGCGGCACGTTCAGCGGGCCCTGGACGCCGAAGTGGACGCCCTGGTGCCCGATCGGCCGGACCTTCCGCGGGTCGGCGTAGATCCCGGCGGCCCGGTCCAGGACCACCGCGTCGTCCTCCCAGCTGTCCCAGAGTCCGGTGGCTACCTCGACGAACTCCCGGGCCCGCTCGTAGCGCAGGGCGTGCTCCAGGTGCTCGTCGAAGCCGAAGTTGCGGGCCTCCTGCACGGTGCCGGAGGTGACGATGTTCCAGCCGGCCCGGCCGCCGCTGATGTGGTCCAGCGAGGCGAACTTGCGGGCCGTGTGGAACGGTTCGTTGAAGGTGGTGGAGACGGTGGCGATCAGCCCGATCCGCTCGGTGGCCACCGCGATCGCGGAGAGCAGGGTGAGCGGTTCGAAGCCGCCGAGCGCGTTGTGCGCGACCTGGCCCCACAGGGCGAGGCCGTCGGCGAGGAACACCGAGTCGAGCTTGCCGCGCTCGGCGGCTTCGAACCGCTCACCCTGCTC
>NZ_PVLV01000238.1 GCF_002982015.1 Streptomyces solincola | reverse complement strand
GACAACGAACGGTGCCCGCAAGCGGGCACCACAGCTTGCCTCCGCTACGCTCCGGCAAGCCGGCTCCGCTGACGCTACGCCACACAAAACCAACCCCCTTCCCGGCAAGCCGGAAAGGGGGGGCCCTCCGCTGCGCTCCGGGCGACCCACCCCACTCACGTCACACGTAAAGCGAGGGCAACAACCCCTCCGCCACCAAAAACCCGCTCCGCTGACGCTCCGCCAACCACACGACACCCCACGGGTGGGTGGGCGGGGGCGCAGGGGCAATCCCATCAGAAAACACCCAACCGTCGAAACCCACCTCCCGAACCGAGGACAGCATGCACACTCATCCTGCGCTGCAGTACAGGCAAGCCGGCTCCGCTGACGCTACGCCGGGAACAGTCCGATGCGCGCTTACGGGCATCCCTCGCTACGGCCAAAAGCGGGTGGGTGAGACCTTCACGGCCTGCCAATGAAGAACGCTGCGCCTCGCCTCCCCGGTCTTACTGGTACGCACCACCGCATACAAACCTTCACAGCAAATTTGGCTCATGATGCACTGTGCCGGCAATGGGATTCGGGTGGGGAGCAGCGCCACTGGATTCATGGGATGCCGTGCAGGTCAGGGGGCCGGCAGCAGGGTGCGTGCCGTGGAGTGGGGCTCTGAGGGGTGGCGATTCGCATGCTTTATCGGTACGCGTACGAGTGTCCACGGAACGGACGGGAGGTGTCAGTGCTGGTTGTGATGCTGCTAGTGGCGCACTAATGCCGGCACTACGGGGACAGGACCTACCAGTAAAGGCTTGGAAAGCCTCGTAGTGACAAGGAGGCAACGAGAAGGGGGCAGTGACAGATGACGGGAGAGGCGAAGGCGACGCCTGAGCAGGAGGCAGCCCGCGAGGCGTTCACCGCGGGCGAGGACTTGGCCGTCGTGGCCGGGGCCGGCACGGGCAAGACCTCGACGCTGGTGATGATGGGAGCCGCGACACCTCGGCACGGTCTGTACGTGGCGTTCAACAAGCCGATCGCGCAGGAAGCCGAACGGCGCTTCCCAAGCAACGTACGGTGCTCCACCTCGCATGCCTTGGCGCGCCGCTGGCTTCAGCGGCCGTTCCTGGACCGACTGAACGCCTCCGGGCACATGCCTCTCAGGCACACCGCGCGGCTGCTGGGACTGGATCACGACCTGGCAGTGGGGACCAGGAGACTGAGGGCGACCACGCAGGCGAGGCTGGTGACGGAGATGATCCGGCGGTTCTGCTATAGCACTGACCAGGAGGTGGCTGCGCGGCACTTGGGACCGGTCAACGGGCTGGACGAGCACGGTGCGCAGTACCTGGCGCAGGTGCTGCTGCCTCGGGCGCGATGGGCATGGGACGACCTCCGATCGCCTGGAGGGCGGATGCCGTTCCAGCATGACCACTACCTGAAGATGTGGGCGTTGACACGGCCGCGCCTGGCAGCGGACTTCGTGCTGTTGGACGAGGCGCAGGACACCAACCCCGTGCTGGAGGAGATCTTCCTGGCACAGGACGCGCAGCGGGTGTGCGTAGGAGACCCGGCCCAGCAACTCTATGAGTGGCGGCACGCCAAGGACATCATGACCGGATTCCCCGGTCGGCAGCTTCAGTTGACGCAGTCCTTCCGGTTCGGGCCGGCGATTGCGCAGGTGGCCAATCGGTGGCTCCAGGCGGCGTTCTCGACGATGCGCTTGAGCGGGCACGCGGGCGGGCCCTCGGGGCTGGGGCGCTTGGAGGTGCCGGACGCGGTGTTGTGCCGGGGCAACGCCGACGCACTCGCCGAGGTACTGCGCTTCTTGGAGGAGAGGGTGCCGGTGGCGTTGGTCGGGGGCGGAGGGCCTTTGCTGTCGATCGCGAAGGCGGCCATCGACCTGCAGGCGGGGCGGCGTACGTCGCACCATGAGCTGGTGCTCTTCTCCTCCTGGGGCGAGGTGCAGGAGTACGCTGCGCAGGACGCCGCCGCGGCAGGGTTGCGGGCGATCGTGGACCTGGTCGACGCCTATGGGCCGCGGCAGATCATCGCAGCGGTGCAGCAGATGACCTCCGAGGACCAGGCACGGGTCGTGGTCTCCACCGTGCACAAGGCCAAGGGCCGCGAGTGGAACCGGGTGCGCGTCGGGGAAGGCTTCAACCCGTCGGTCTCGGAGCCGGGCTCGACGAGGACAGGGGTACGGGCTGCGGAGGCGCGGCTGGTCTACGTGGCAGTGACCCGCGCGCGGGAGCTGCTGGACGTCGAGGGGCTCTCCGTGATCGAGACCCGCCGCGTCGGAGCTTCCTCTGCCGGCTCGACGCATACGGCGGAGGGGGTCGAGATGGCCGCGCTGTCGCTGACGGGCCAGCTTGAGTACGCGCGCTCGCCGTTGTCGACGTTCATGACCCGGCACCTGCCCCACGTGCGGCGGGTAGTGGACCAGTACCTCAAGCGCGTACGGGATCTACCGCCCGCGGTCCAGCCGATGGACGAGCGCCGCCCGCATTACGCGGCGCTGGGACGCACCATCGACTACCGGCTGCGGCTGGCCCTGGGCCACGGGCCGGGCGACGCGGTCGCCGCCGGGGTGGCGTTGATCGGCAGCGCCGTGCCTTTGACCGGCGCCCCCAGCCCTCAAGTACGTCAGGCCCTGGCCACCGCGGGCCAGCAGCTCCTGGCCCGCCTCCAAGCTCATCGGGAGGGCTCCAGGCGCCTGGGCGAGGGGGAACTGACCCAGCTGAGCCATGTGGCCGGCTTCTTCGAAGCCCTCTACCGTCAGGGCACCTTCGCCAGGACCCGCAACCTACTCGCGCAAGCCGACGCGGCCACCCTCCTGGACGATCTGCTCGCGGCGGTGCCTGCATATGTGATCGCGGACATCTCCGAGCAGATGGCGCTTGCCGAGCAGGCCCTCGCACCGGCGCTGCGACTGCCGCCCGAGCAGCGGGTATGCGGGCCTACCTTCGCTGGTAGCACCGACCTGGGCGGGGCCGACGCGGACTTCATCCTGGGCGGACTGCTCATCGACTGCAAGGCGACGACCCGGCCCTACGCGCTCAAGCCCCCGGCTCTCTACCAACTGGCCGTGGAGTGTGCCGGACTTTCTGGACGGCCTGGGCGCGCGTGCTCCGGTGACCGGGCTGCGAACGCTGCTCAGAGAGCATCTGCGGAAACGGAAGTGAACGGGGCCCCATCAATCCTGCCGGGTCCGCCGGTGGCGGCCGGTGCCCGCCGGTGCCTTTGGCCGGGCTGGTGGGGGCCGGGCCGGGCGCAGGCTGGGGGGGTGGTCTGGCTCTGAGCTGGGAGCTTGCTGGAATGGCAACGCTGATCGCGCTGGGGGGCCGCCGTGCGCATGATCGACGGGTATGCGCCAGTCGTCCGTGAGCCGAGGAGAAGTCCATGCAGCCTGAGCCGACCGCCGAGCTCCGCCATCGCACCGTCGAGGCCCCGGCCGGGCGCCTGCACCTGGTCGAGCAGGGCACCGGTCCGCTGGTCCTGCTCGTGCACGGCTTTCCCGAGTTCTGGTACTCCTGGCGCCACCAGCTCCCGGCCCTCGCCGCAGCCGGCTACCGGGCGGCGGCGATCGATGTGCGTGGCTACGGCCGCTCCTCCAGGCCGGAGGCGACCGAGGCCTACCGGATGCTCGACTTGGTGGAGGACAACGTCGCCGTCGTGCGCGCCCTCGGCGAGGAGAGCGCGGTGATCGTCGGCCACGACTGGGGCTCCAACATCGCCGCCGCCTCCGCTCTGCTGCACCCCGAGGCCTTCCGCGCCGTCGGATTGCTGAGTGTCCCGTACGCGCCGCCCGGTGGTCCCCGCCCCACCGACGTCTTCGGCCGGGTCGGCGGCCCCGAGCAGGAGTTCTACGTCTCCTACTTCCAGGAGCCCGGCCGCGCCGAGGCGGAGATCGAGCCCGACGTCCGGGGTTGGCTCGCGGGCTTCTACGCAGCCCTGTCCGGCGACACCATGCCGGCCGGGGGCGAGCCCGATCCGCACTTCGTCACCCGCGGCGGCGGCCGGCTGCGCGACCGCTTTCCGGCAGGGGTTCTCCCGGCCTGGTTGAGCGAGGACGACCTGGATGTCTACGCGGGGGAGTTCGAGCGCACCGGCCTGACCGGCGCCCTCAACCGCTACCGCAACATGGACCGCGACTGGGAGGACCTCGCCCGCCACCGCGGAGCTCCGATCACACAGCCGTCCCTGTTCGCCGGCGGCGCACTGGACGCTTCCACCACCTGGATGGCGGACGCCATCGACGCCTACCCCACCACCCTGCCCGCCCTGTCCGCCTCCCATCTCCTGGATGGCTGCGGCCACTGGATCCAGCAGGAGCGCCCTCAGGAGGTCAACAGCCTGCTGACCGGCTGGCTCGCCGGCCTCCAGGACTGAACCGGGCGGGCTGTCCGCGCGGCTCGGGGCGTTTCGGGTATGGCGGTCCGCTTGGTGATGCCGGCCTCAGAACCAACGGGGGGGGGAGCGGTCGTGTCCTCGCAGCAGGCGGGGGGGCAGGGGGTGGGCCAGGGCCCGGGCGGCGGCGGGCCCGGCGGGGGGGGGGGGGGAGGGGGGGGGGGGGGGGGGG
>NZ_PVLV01000237.1 GCF_002982015.1 Streptomyces solincola | reverse complement strand
CATACGGGCCCGCCCCACCCCCCGGCACGGTGAACGTGTCGGCCCCCCACCACGGCACCACGACACACGGGCGCACCACCAGCACCACCTCCCTGAAGCCGCGTCCAGCGCGACGCGAAAATCGACCGGAGGAGCCGACATGGCCCCTGAGCCCAACCCCCGCAGCGGCGACGAGTCCCCCGCCGCCCCGGGCAACACCGCCGCCGACCTCGAAGCACCCGACACGGAGCGCAAGCACCCGGTCGACGAAGTCCTGCCGCCCCTGAAGATGGCCACCAGCGGCCTCCAGCACGTGGCCGCGATGTACGCGGGCGTGGTGGCCCCGCCGCTCATCGTCGGCGCCGCCGTGGGGCTGTCCCCCACCGAGCTGACCTTCCTGACCGGCGCCAGCCTCTTCACCGCGGGCCTGGCCACCTTCCTTCAGACCCTCGGCGTGTGGAAGATCGGCGCCCGGCTGCCGTTCGTCAACGGCGTCACCTTCGCCGGCGTCGCCCCGATGCTCGCCATCATCGACACCACCGAGAACAAGGCCGACGCCCTCCCCGTCATCTTCGGCGCGGTCATCGTCGCCGGTCTGCTCGGCTTCATCGCCGCGCCCTACTTCAGCAAGCTGGTCCGGTTCTTCCCGCCGGTCGTCACCGGCACCGTGATCACCCTGATCGGCATCTCGCTGCTGCCCGTCGCCTTCGGCTGGGCCCAGGGACCCAACCCCGGCGCCGACGACTACGGTTCCACCACCTACCTCGGTCTGGCCGGCATCACCCTGGTCATCGTGCTGCTGCTGCGCCGCTTCACCCGCGGCTTCCTCAAGCAGATCGCCGTCCTGGTCGGCCTGGTCCTCGGCACCCTGATCGCCATGCCCTTCGGCGTCACCGACTTCAGCCCCGTCACCGAGGCGGACATCGTCGGCTTCCCCACGCCGTTCCACTTCGGCGCCCCGCAGTTCGCCGCCGCCGCCATCATCTCGATGTGCGTGGTGATGCTCGTGTCGATGACCGAGTCCACCGCCGACATGCTCGCCCTCGGCGAGATCGTCGACCGGCCCGCGAACGAGAAGACCATCGCCGGCGGACTGCGCGCCGACACCCTCGGCTCGGCGATCAGCCCGCTGTTCAACGGCTTCATCTGTAGCGCCTTCGCCCAGAACATCGGCCTGGTCGCGATGACCCGGATCCGCAGCCGGTTCGTGGTCGCCTGCGGCGGCGGCTTCCTGGTCCTGATGGGCCTGTCCCCGGTCGCCGCCTCGCTGATCTCCGTCGTCCCCCGGCCGGTGCTCGGCGGCGCGGGTGTCGTGCTGTTCGGCTCGGTCGCCGCCAGCGGCATCCAGACCCTGGTCCGGGCCGGCCTGGAGAAGGACAACAACGTCCTGATCGTGGCCGTCTCGCTGGCCGTCGGCATCATCCCGATCACCGCGCCGGAGTTCTACCACTCCTTCCCGGAGACCGCGAAGATCATCCTGGACTCCGGGATCTCCACCGGCTGCGTGATGGCCGTGCTGCTCAACCTCGTCTTCAACCACCTCGGCCGGCGCCGGGACGACGACGAGGTCACCGCTCCCATGGAGCCCGGCCAGGAGATCGGCGAGAGCCGCACCCGGCCGGCCGCGCCCGTCCACTGACCCAGCCGCTCCCCTGGGGGCGGGCCCGGCGACCACCGCCGCGCCCGCCCCCCAGGCGCGTCCGGACCCGAGGCGCGTCCGGACCCGAGGACGTCCGGCGGGCGGCCCGGCGCGGCGCGCCCCGGACGGTCCGAACCCCCGGGCGGCCCGCCCCGGACGCCCCAGGCGGCCCGGCGACCCGGGCGGCAAGATCGGCAAACCGGTGGACGCGGTGCATTGCCCACCGCTAGCGTGTCCATGACGCCCGCACGGACCGGAAGGAGGCGAGCCGACATGTCCACCCCTGTCATCACGCGCTCCCCCTCCCACTCCCCGGCGCACACGGCCTGACGCGACGATCCGTCCGGCCCGGGAGCGCGCCCCGCCTTCCCGTCCCCGGAGGACATCCCGTGACCGACCTGGTCATCCGCGCGCTCGACGCGAGCGACGCCCACCTGTTCGACACCCTGCCCGACCCCCTCGACGCCGCTTCGGCCCACGCCCGCACCACCCACCGCCCCGACTGGAAGCGGATCGCCCTGCGCGGCGACCGCGTCGTCGCCCGCGGCGCCTGGTGGGGCGGCCCCCACGACACCTCGCCCGTGAACGTCAACTGGTTCGACGTCGCCGAGGGCGAGGAGGAGGCCGGCGCCGAACTGCTGCGCACCGCCCCGCACCGGGTCGAGCTCGAACTCAACCTCCCTTCCGGCTGGCGCGACGACCCGGCCACCCGCGCGGCTGGCGAGACCCGGCTGCGCGCCGCCCGAGCCGCCGGCTACCAGGTGCTGGTCGAACGCTTCATGTACCGCTGGACCCCCGCGTCCGGCCTGCCCCCGCGCCCCGGCCGACTGACCTGCGCCCCCGAACCGGACGACGAGGTCTTCCTCGACGCCCTGCGCCGCATCCACTCCGCCACCCTGGACGCGCACGCCCTGCGCGCCATCGCCGAGGGCGGCCTGGAGCAGGCGGCCCGCGAGGAGCTGGACTTCTTCCACTGGTGCCCCTCGCCGCGCGAGTGGTGGCAGGTCGCCCACGCCCCGGACGGCACCCTCGCGGGCATCCACATCCCCGCGCACAACCCGTCCGGCCCCTGCGTCGGCTTCATCGGCGTCCTGCCCGAGCACCGAGGCCACGGCTACGCCGCCGACCTGCTGGCCGAGTGCACCCACTACCTGGTGGAGCGGGGCGCCGACGCCATCGCCGCCGCCACCGACCAGGGCAACATCCCGATGGCCACGGCCTTCGCCCGAGCCGGCTACCCGGTGGTCCGCGAGCGCATCAACCTGGTCCCCAGCCAGGACGACGCCCGACCGGGCCAGGGCGACGCCTGACCCCCTTGCCGCGTGAGGGGCGGGTTCAGCCGGCCGGCCGCCAGTCCGGGCGGCGCCCGCTCAGGCCGATCACCCGGTCCAGCAGCGGTGCGTCGTCCGGCACCGGCACCGGCGGTCCGAAGATGGCGTCGGCTCCGCCATCCCCCTCTCCGCCGCTGTCGCCGCCACCGTCCCCCTCTCCGCCGCCGGCGGGCGGCGACAGCAGCGCGTAGGACGACTTCAGCGCCTCCTCGTCCGCCGTGTACGGCTGGCCGGTGGCCCGGGCCAGGTCCCAGCCGTGCACCACCACTTCGTTGAGCGCGACCATCCCGGCCACCTCGCCCGTCAGGTCCACCCCGCCGGCCCGGGTGAGGCCCTGCCACGCCTCCGGTGAGCGCCAGGAGTCCGCCAGCTCCCCGAGGACCCGGGGAAGAGCGGTGCGCCAGTCGGCGGAGAGCACCGGTCGGGCCGACCCCGGGTCGGTGTCCGTGGTCGGGCCCAGGTCCTTGCGGGCGGCGTCCCGGAAGGCGACGGCCAGGCCCTGGAGATGGGCGAGCAGCTCGCGTACCGCGTAATCCGGGCAGGGCGTGGGGCCGTCCAGCCGCTCCTCGGAGACGCCGTCGAGCAGCGCGGCCACCTCCCGGGTGGCCGGGCCGAGGTCGAGCAGGGCGGTGGCAGGGGTGTCGGTGTGCGAGTCCATGGCAGTGCAGACCGCTCGCGCGGACTGAACTCATCGGCCCAGGCCCCCCGGGCTCATCGGCCCAGGCCCCGGAGCCGCCGCAGGCCGCCCCGGGCTCCCCGCCGCGGGCCGCTCCGAAGCCGCCGCAGGCCACCCCGGACTCTCGCCGCAGGCCGCCCCGGAGCCGCCGCGGGCCGCCCCGGGCTCCCCGCCGCGGGCCACCTCGGACTCATCGGCCCAGGCCCCCGAGCCGCCGTGCGCCGCCGCAGGCCGCCCGGGACTCTTCGGCGCGGAGAGGCCCGCAGCCGCCGCGGGCCGGCTCATCGCAGCCGCCGCCGGCACTCGGCCGCCAGATGCGGGTACGCGGCCGCGACGGCCTCCAGCAGGCGGCGGTGGAGCAGCCGTTCCGCCTCGGCCCGGCCGACGCCGCCGTGCAGCCCGTCCAGCAGCACGTCGTACCGGCTCAGCGCGTGCCGCAGATAGTCGACCTGCCACCGCACCAGCGCCCCCGGCGGTCCGACCCGGGCCACCGGGTCACCCGGCGGCCGGGTCCGGGCCCTCGGGGCGCCGGACGGCCCTCTCGCCGCCGCTCCCGGCGGCCCGGCGGCCGCCCCCGGTCCCGCCCCCGCCAGGACGCGCCGGTGGCTGGCGGCCCGGCGCTCCAGCTCGGGCACCGGCAGGACCGGCACCCGGACGGGCTCCGCCCGGACCGCGGCCAGCACCGCCTGGCGCCGCCGCTCGGCGGCCGCCCGCGCGGCCGCGCCCGGCCCGGCCTGCGCGCACCGGGCGAACTCCGGCGACCGCTCCACCGCCTCCACCCGGGCCAGCAGATAGAGCCGCACCGGCGCTACCGACCGCCGCCGCGGGTCGCGCCCCTGGACGTCCGGCCAGCCCAGCAGCGCCCGGACCATGCCGTCCGACCAGCCGCGCCCGCGCAGTCCGTCGGCGCGCAGATAGGTCATGCGGTCAGCCATCGGATCCCCCGATCCTCGTACCGAATCATCACGGAGAGTGACGAGATCCAGTGAAGCACCCCGCACTGACAACGCATCGCGCCCGCACGCGATCCACTTCCCGACGGGGTCTTGAATCCCCGGCTCCGGATGTGGCATACAGGTCTCCGGCCTATAGGTCTGGACCAATCCCGGCCCGTGCCCGCCGAGACCCGGAGGCGCCACCGTGCGACGTACCCTCGCCCTGTCCGCCGTCCCGGCCTGCGTGGCGGCGCTGCTGCTGGCCGGCTGCTCCGGCGGCGCCGACGCGGCGCCGAAGGACACCGAACCGCCCGCCGTGCCCGCCGGGGTCACCGTCCAGGCGAGCAGCGCCACGTCGGCGCACGTGATGTGGGAGCGGGCGGCGGACGCCGAAGGGGTCGCCGGATACGAGGTGTTCCAGCGCGGGGCCAGGGTCAAGGCGCTGCCCGCCGCGAAGACCATGGTGGACGTGGAGAGCCTCACGCCCGGCACCGCCTACGAGTTCACCGTGCGCGCCAAGGACGCCGCCGGGAACCTCTCCGCCCCCAGCAAGGCCGTCTCCGTCACCACACCGCAGCCGAAGCCGGACGACCGTCGGCCGCCGAGCGTCCCGGGCGCCCCGCGCGGCACGGTGGAGTCCTCCCGCGCGGTGACCCTGAGCTGGCGCGCCGCCGAGGACGACACCGGCGTCACCGCGTACGACGTCTACCAGGAGGACTCGCGGATCCACAGCGTCCCGGGCACGGCGACCTCGGCCCGGGTGGAGGGGCTGCGGCCCGGCCAGGTCTACAGCTTCACCGTGCGGGCCCGGGACGCCGCCGACAACTCCTCGCCGGACAGCGCCGTGGTGGACCTGACCACCCGCCAGGGCCCCGGCGGCGACGCCCCGACCGCGCCCACCGGGCTGACCGCCACCCCGGGCAAGGGCGAGGTGGTGCTGCGCTGGACCCCGCCGGAGACCGGCGGCCCGGTCACCGAGCACCAGCTCTACCTGAACGGGAAGTTCGCCACCACCATCGTCTGGGGCGGCGAGCCGCCCGCCGGGCGGGCGGCGTACACCTTCGCCGTCAGCGACCCGCCGGGCACCCGCTACAGCGTCAAGATCCGGGCCAAGCTGCCCGACGGCGCCTGGGGCGACTTCTCCGCCCAGCGCACGGTCGTCATCCCGCCCGGCACCTGACAGCGCTCCGCCCCCGGGCGCTGTGCGGTGCCAGGGGGCGGAGCGGCGGTGCCGTGACGGACGTCAGCCGACGAGCTGCTCGTACGCCGGGAGGGTGAGGAAGTCGGCGTAGTCCTCGTCCAGCGAGACCTTCAGCAGCAGGTCGTGCGCCTGCTGCCAGCGGCCCGCGGTGAACGCCTCCTCGCCGATCTCGGCGCGGATGGCGGCCAGTTCCTCGGCCGCGACCGTGCGGGCCAGCTCCGGAGTGGCCTTCTCGCCGTTCTCGAAGACCACGCCCGCGTTGATCCACTGCCAGATCTGCGAGCGGGAGATCTCGGCGGTCGCCGCGTCCTCCATCAGGTTGAAGATGGCCACCGCGCCCAGGCCGCGCAGCCACGCCTCGATGTAGCGGATGCCGACCTGCACGGCGTTGCGCAGCCCGTCGTACGTCGGGCGGGCGTCCAGC
This sequence comes from Streptomyces solincola, assembly GCF_002982015.1. GTDB lineage: Bacteria > Actinomycetota > Actinomycetes > Streptomycetales > Streptomycetaceae > Streptomyces > Streptomyces solincola. The sequence continues at coordinate 3,187 of NZ_PVLV01000237.1, read as the reverse complement.
GAGTCGATGGCGATCAGGTCGCCGGCCGCCACCGAGACGTCCTCGCGCAGCCGGTCCTTCTGGTTCGGCCTGTCGCCGAGGACCGCGTCGAAGGAGGCCATGGCGATCGGCACCAGGTCCGGGTGGGCGACCCAGGAGCCGTCGAAGCCGTCGCCGGCCTCGCGGTCCTTGTCGGCCTTGACCTTCTCGAAGGCGACCTTGTTGACCTCGGCGTCCTTGCGGGACGGGATGAAGGCCGCCATGCCGCCGATGGCGTGCGCGCCGCGCTTGTGGCAGGTGCGCACCAGCAGCTCGGTGTACGCCCGCATGAACGGGGCGGTCATGGTCACCGCGTTGCGGTCCGGCAGGACGAACCGCGCCCCGCCGTCGCGGAAGTTCTTCACAATGGAGAACAGGTAGTCCCAGCGGCCCGCGTTGAGCCCGGCGGCGTGGTCCCGCAGCTCGTAGAGGATCTCCTCCATCTCGTACGCGGCGGTGATCGTCTCGATCAGCACGGTGGCGCGCACGGTGCCCTGCGGGATGCCGACGTAGTCCTGGGCGAAGACGAAGATCTCGTTCCAGAGGCGCGCCTCCAGGTGCGACTCCGTCTTCGGGAGGTAGAAGTACGGGCCCTTGCCGAGGTCGATCAGGCGCTGGGCGTTGTGGAAGAAGTACAGGCCGAAGTCGACCAGGGCGCCGGGCACCGGGCGGCCGTCCACGGTGAGGTGGCGCTCCTCCAGGTGCCAGCCGCGCGGCCGCATCACGACGGTGGCCAGCTCGGCGGCGTCCCTGAGGGCGTAGGACTTGCCGCTGCGCGGGTCGGTGAAGTCGATCTTCCGCTCGTAGGCGTCGATCAGGTTGAGCTGGCCCAGGACGACGTTCTCCCAGGTCGGGGCGGAGGCGTCCTCGAAGTCGGCGAGCCAGACCTTCGCCCCGGAGTTGAGGGCGTTGATCGTCATCTTGCGGTCGGTCGGGCCGGTGATCTCGACCCGGCGGTCCCGCAGCGCGGCGGGCGCGGGGGCCACCTTCCAGCTCTCGTCCTCGCGGAGCTGTGCGGTCTCCGGGAGGAAGTCGAGGGTGCTGGTGCGGGCGATCTCCGCGCGGCGCTCCGCCCGGCGGGCGAGCAGCTCGTCGCGCCGGGGGGTGAACCGGCGGTGCAGCTCGGCCACGAAGGCCAGGGCGGCTTCGCTGAGCACCTCGTCCTGCCGGGGGAGGGGCTCGGCGGCTTCGACGGTCGCCAGCGGGGTCGGCGCTGGTGCGGACATGAGCTGTCACTTCCTTCAGCGGGGCATGGGCGCGGCGCCGAGCGATGACCGCCGGGGCGTCGTCGCACGGCACTGAGTGCCGCGCGCGCCGGGATGCGGCCACGGGCGCCTTCTGACGTACAGACGCTTCTGATCAGTGGATACTAGTTTCCTTATGGTGGAAGTTCAATGGTTGTTTGATGTCGAGATTCTCCGAGTCGACAGAATGTGGCGCTCGGTGCCACGCCACTCACCCGCCGCAGCCGGGCCCGCGCCGACCGCTCAGGCCAGCCGCCGCAGGTCCTCCGGCGTGTCGATGTCGTACGGCTCCGCGAGGTCCCCGCACTCCACCAGCGTGATCGCCGGCTCGTGCTCCCTCAGATAGGCGCGTGCCCCGCGGTCGCCCGAGGCACTCGCCGCCACCGCCGCCCACCGGTCCGCGCCCAGCAGCACCGGATGCCCCCGCCGGCCGTCGTACGCGGCCGCCGCCAGCGACATCCGGGAGCGGTACGCCGCGGCCACCCGCCCCATCGCCGCCGCGCCGATCCCCGGCTGGTCCACCAGCGACACCAGCACCGCGTCCGCCTCCGTCCCGGCCAGCGAGCCGAGCCCGGCCCGCAGCGACGAACCCATGCCCCGCTCCCAGTCCGGGTTGTCCACCAGCACGCAGCCGGGCAGCGCCGCCCGCTCCCGTACCGCCTGCGCCGCGGCCCCCAGCACCACGTGCACCCGCTCGCAGCCGGCCGCCCGCAGCACCCCTGCCGCGTGCTCCACCAGCGGCCGCCCCCGGTGCTCCAGCAGCGCCTTGGGCCTGCCGCCCAGCCGCCGTCCGCCGCCGGCCGCCAGCAGCAGCCCCGCGATCCGCGCGGGCGTTTCCTCGGTCGTCGTCTCACTCATGACGCCGTGCATACCGCATGGCCCGCGGAGGGCCTCTCCGGCTCGGCTAAGGTGCGGTAGCCCAGACGCGCGCACGCGGGAACGCGGACGCGCGCGGACACGGGAACGCAGGACAACGCACCGACGCCGTATGGGGGAAGCGAACGATGAGTGGTGGTCCGTCAGGTCAGGGCGACGCCGTCTTCCAGCCACTGGAGGAGGACGACCCGCGCGCCGTCGCCGGATACCGGCTGGCCGCCCGGCTCGGCGCCGGCGGCATGGGCAAGGTCTACCTGTCGTACACGCCGGGCGGCCGCCCCGTCGCCATCAAGGTGATCCGGCCCGACTTCGCCGAGGACGCGGAGTTCCGCCGCCGCTTCGCCCAGGAGGTGCACTCCGCGCAGCGCGTCCAGGGCCTCTACACCGCGCCGGTGATCGACGCCGACGCCGAGGCCCGCCAGCCCTGGCTGGCCACCGCCTACGTCCCCGGGCCCTCGCTCGCCGCCGCCGTCCAGAGCCACGGCCGGCTCCCGGTGGAGACCGTCCTGCTGCTCACCGCCGGCATCGCCGAGGCCCTCGCGGTCATCCACGGCGCCGGCATCGTGCACCGCGACCTCAAGCCCGCCAACGTGCTGCTGGCCGCCGACGGACCGCGGGTCATCGACTTCGGCATCGCCCGCGCCGCCGACGCCACCTCGCTCACCGGCAGCGGCGTCACCATCGGCACCCCCTCCTTCATGGCGCCCGAGCAGGCCGCCGGCCAGGCCGTCACCTCCGCCACCGACATCTTCGCGCTGGGCCAGATCACCGCCTACGCGGCCGTCGGCACCCCCGCGTTCGGCGAGGGCACCTCGCACGGCGTGCTCTACCGGATCGTCCACGAGGAACCCCGGCTGGACGACCTGCCCGAGCCGCTGCGCGAGCTGGTCACCCGGTGCCTGGCCAAGGATCCGGCCGCCCGGCCCACCGTGGCCGAGGTGCTCACGCTGTGCCGGAGCGCCAACGGCGAGACCGCGCTGCGCCGCCCCGAGCGCTGGCTGCCCGGCGCGGTCTCGCCGTTGGCGCTCCGGCACAGCGTGAGCCCCTCG
>NZ_PVLV01000236.1 GCF_002982015.1 Streptomyces solincola | reverse complement strand
ACCAGCGCCCGCGCCCCCACCTCGTACGGCCCGGGCAGCCGCACCCCGCCGTCCGCCGTGACGACGGCGACGACCCGCGTTCCCGCCGTGCGCAAGGCGCGCACGGCCCGGTCCGCCTCCGGGCCCGCGCCGACCACGACCGCGCGGTCGCCCACCCGCTGCCCGAACAGGTGCACCGACCGCAGCAGTTCGCTGCTCGTCAGCACACCGGCCGGCCGGGTGCCCGGCACCAGCCGGGCGCTGCGCGGACGCTCCCGGGCGCCGGTCGCCAGCACCACCGCCCGGGCGGTGATCCGCTCCGTTCCGCCCGGGCCGGTCGTCTCCAGCGTTCGCGGGCCCGCCCAACCGGTGGCGCCGATCCCGCACCGCAGCTCCGCCCCGGCCCGCAGCGCGGCGGCGGCCAGCCGGCCGGCGTACCGGGGGCCGCCCAGCGGCAGTCCCGGCCCGGCCGAGGGCAGGTACCGCAGTACGCCGCCGGGCGCGGGCTCCCGCTCCAGCACCTCCACCCGGCCCGCGCCGCCCGCCGCCAGCGCGGCCGCCGCGGCCAGCCCGGCCGGACCCGCGCCGACCACCAGCACGTCGACCGCCCGCTCACGCCTCACCGCTCCGCCCCCCTGCGTCCCGCCCGCTCCAGCAGCGCCCGCACCGAGGCCCCGCAGGCGGAGCCCTGGCAGCGCCCGGCCCCCGCCCGGGTGCGCCGGCGCAGCCCGCCCGGGGACACCGGCGGAATGCCGGAGGCCAGGGCGTCGCGGATCTCGCCGAGTGTCACCCGCTCGCAGTGGCAGACGACCGCCCCGTACGCCGGGTCGGCGGCGATCAGCGCCGCGTCCGCGTACGGCCGGGGGAGGGCCTCGCCCACGTAGGGCATCCGCACGTCCGGAAGCGGGCCCGCCGGGCCGAGGTCCAGGCCCGTGGCGGCCAGCAGCCCGGCCACGTGCCGGGCGATCGCCATCGACGCGGTCAGCCCGGTGGACCGGATGCCGCCCACCGTCACACAGCGCCGCTCCGGATGCGCGGCGATCCGGTAGTCCTCCTGCCCGGTGGCGGCGCGCAGCCCCGCGTACACGGCGGTGACCTCCTCCGCGAGCAGCTCCGGCACGATCCGGGCGCCCTGCGCGCGCAGGCCCTCCAGCCCCTCCGCCGTCGAGCCGGTCGCCGCCTTGTCGGCCGGGTCCAGGTCCTCGGCCGTCGGTCCGAGCAGCACCTTGCCGTGCACGGTCGGCGCGACCAGCACGCCCTTGCCGAGCGCCGTCGGCACCGGCAGCAGGATGTGCCGGACCAGGTCGCGGGCGAAGGCGTCGAAGACGAGGAGCTGACCGCGCCGCGGGGTGACCGTGAAGTCCCGGTAGCCGAGCAGCGCGTCCACCGCGTCCGCGTGCAGCCCGGCGGCGTTCACCAGATACCGGGCCCGCAACCGTCCACGCGAGGTGAGCAGTTCATGCACGCCTCCCCCGGGTTCCCGGGATTCCCCCGGCTGCCGAGGTGCCTCGGATCCCGCGGACCCGACCCGCTCCAGCGCGCACCCCAGATGCAGGTCCACGCCGGCCCGGACGGCCTGGACCGCGTAGGCCAGTACCGTCGTCCAGGGGCAGATGACGCTCTCGCCCGGCACCTCCAGGGCGCCCAGCGCGCCCGGGCCGAGATGCGGTTCGCGGGCCCGCAGCTCCCGCGCGCCCAGCAGCCCGGTGCCGTGGTGGCCGTTGCGCGCGGCCTTGGCGGCCAGCGCGGGCAGCGCGGCGAGCTGCGTCGCGTCCCAGGCGACCAGCAGCGCCCCGACCGGCTCCACCGGGATGCCGGTCTGTGCCGCGTACGCCGTCAGCAGTCCGTGGCCCTCGCGGACCAGTCGGGCCTCCAGCGTGCCCGGCACGGCGTCGAAACCGGTGTGCAGGATCGCGGTGTTGGCCTTGGATGTGCCCTCGCCGACGTCGTCGGCGGCGTCCAGCAGGGCGATGCGCAGCCGGTGGCGGGCCAGCTCGCGGGCGACGGCCGCGCCCACCACCCCCGCGCCGACCACCGCCACGTCGTACACCACGCCGTCCGCCGGCAAGCCGCCCCGGCGGGTCACCGCGCCGGGGCCGCGGGCGGCGGGCGCCGTCATCGGGAAGAGGCCGGGGCGGACGGCTCGGGCAGCGCGGCCACCGCCGCACGGAACGCGGCCATCCGCCCGGCCGCCTCGTCCGGACCGATCCGCGGCTCGTAGACCGCGGACGGAGCGCCGCCCGGGGCGGCCTCCTTCAGCGTCAGCCCCGGCTCACCGCCCATCCGGGCCAGCGCGGCCACGCCCAGCGCGGTGGCGTCCGGCAGCGCCGCGACCTCCACCGGCAGTTGCAGCAGGTCGGCCTGGGTCTGCATCAGCAGCGCCGACCGGGTCAGGCCGCCGTCCACCCGCAGCGACGCCAGCGGGGCGCCCAGGTCGGCGGCGGCCGCCGCGGCCAGCTCCACCACCTGCGCGGCGATCCCCTCGCACAGCGCCCGCACCAGGTGCCCGGCCGTGGTGTCCAGGCCGAGCCCGGTCAGCGAGCCGCGTGCCTCGCCCCGCCACCACGGCGCGGCCAGCCCGGCCAGCGCGGGCACGAACACCACGCCGCCCGCGTCCGGCACCCCGCCGCCCACCGCGTCCAGGTCGGCCGCCCCGGAGAGCACCCCCAGGTCGGTGAGCCAGCGCACCGCCGAGGCCGCCGTGTACACCTGCCCGTCCAGGCAGTAGCTCGTCCGCCCGGCCAGCCTCCAGGCGACGCAGGACACCAGCCCCGAGCCGCCGCGCCGGGGCGCGGAGCCGGTGTGCGCCAGCAGGAACGCCCCGGTGCCGTAGGTGCACTTGGCCTCGCCGGGGCCGGCGGCCCCGTGCGCGAGGAGCGCCGCCTGCTGGTCCACCACCAGTCCGGTCAGCGGCACTTCCGCGCCGAACGCCGTGGTCGCGCCGACGGGTCCCGCGCAGTCCACCACCTCGGGCAACCGCTCGCCGGCCAGCCCGAAGACCTCCAGCGCCGCCGGTGACCAGGCGGCCGTGTCCAGGTCGAGCAGCTGCGTGCGCCCGGCGGTGGCCGCGTCCGTCGCGAACGCCCCGGTGAGCCGGTGCACCAGCCAGGCGTCGCTGGTGGTCACCACGCCCTCGCCGGTCAGGTGGCGGCGGATCCACGCCATCTTCGGCGCGGCGAAGTACGGGTCCAGCGGCAGCCCGGTCGCCGCCCGCAGCTCCTCGCCGTGCGGGGCGAGACCGGCGGACACCTCCTCGGCGCGCCGGTCCTGCCAGACGATCGCGTCGGTCAGCGGCTCGCCGCTCACCGGGTCCCAGGCGAGCACCGTCTCGCCCTGGTTGGCCAGCCCCATCGCGGTGACCGGCTCCCCGGCCCCGGCCAGCGCGGCCCGCCCGGCGGCCAGCACCGACCCCAGCAGCTCGCGCGGGTCCACCTCGACCCGTCCACCGGGCAGATGGCGCGGCCGCACCGGGGCGAAGCCGGACCCGAGCACTCCGCGCTCCGGACAGACCACCAGGGCCTTGGTGCCCGAGGTGCCCTGGTCGACGGCCAGTACCGGCCCCGTCGTCATCACCGCTCCCGTCCCGGCCGCCGGCCGCGCCCGGTCCGGCCGACCGTCCATGATCGCCGTTCGAAGCGTGGTCCAGACCGCCCGCCCCGTCAAGTGCCGCCCACCAGACGGAAGATCATCCGCCGTCATGCCCACGCGGCGAGACCGACGGTCCGTCAGAACAACTCACGGCGCGTCTGTTTGCGATTGTCGAACGAAAGTGCGCGGCGGCCCGTGATCGGCCCTATAGTGATCGCCGATCAACGGCCGGTAGCCGACGCGCCTTTTCCGGGACGTCCCGCCGCCGCCCCTCGGGGGCGGCGACCACCGGACGGCACCCCCACCCCGCCCGACGAGGAACCATGACCACCGCACCGAGATCAGCCTGCCCGCCGACGGGGACGGAGTGATGCCCGGCCAGGACTTCCGCCCCGTCTACCACCCGGCCGGACACGACGGCGCCCTGCGCGCCACCGTCCAGGACCTGCGGGCCGGACGCTGGCTGTCCATGGCGAGGCTGCTGGAGTCCACCGCCGACTGGGCGGCCTGGACCCAGCGCACCCAGGTGCTGGCCGCCGTGGCCGCCGGCTCCGACCTGGTCGAGGCGTGGCGGGCCGAGCAGCCCGGCTCCACCGCCGCCCTGGTCATGCACACCCGGGTGGCCGTCGAGCGGGCCGTGCGCGCCCACCGCGCCCGCCACTCCCGAACCCAGGAGCTGTGGCACGCGGCCTGGCAGGCGTGCGGCGCCGCCGCGCAGGCGGCCCCCGCCGACCCGGTGCCCTGGACCTGCCTGCTCGCGCTCGCCGTCCTGGACGAGGAGCAGGCCATGGCCGAGCACCGGGTGCGCCCGCCCGGGCCGATGCTGCCGCCCGGGCCCTGGGGGCTGCTCGCCGAGGCCGACAAACGCGACCCGTTCAACCGCGAGGCCTACCACCGGATGCTTCAGTTCCTGCACACCCGCCGGACCGGCTCGCGCGGCTCGCTGTCCGAGGCCGTCAACTTCGTCCAGTGGGCCGCCGGCCAGGCGCCCCCCGGCTCGCCGCTGCACGCCCTGCCGCTGTACACGCGGGTCGAGCGCTACCGCCGCGAAGGCGGCAAGGAACGCGCCCTGGACCTGCACTGGGTGGCCGAGGACGCCGCCCGGGACGCCGACCGGGCCCTGTACGCCTGGTTCGCGCACACCACCCCCGATGCCTGCTCGCTGCTCGACCTCAACCACCTGGCGCACGCCCTGTGGGGGGCTCTGCGGTTCGCCGACGCCGGGGCCGTCTTCACCGCCCTCGGCCCGTACTACACCCCCCAGCCGTGGAACTGCCGCACCCGCGACCCCGGCGCCCGGGACGCGGCCGAGGAGCTGTTCGGCCGGGCGCGCGCCCGCTGCCTGTCCGCCGCCCGCGACGGCTGACCCGCCCGCGCGGCCCCCCCGCATCCGTACGTCCACACCACCCCACCACTCGGAGGTAGCGCCATGTCCCGCATCGCAGCGGCCGGGCCGGAGCCCAAGGCTCCGCCCATGGACGAGGAGCAGCGGCTCCGGGAGCTCGGCTACCAGCCGGTCCTGGCCCGCCGCATGGGCGGGTTCGGCAACTTCGCCATCAGCTTCTCGGTCATCTCCATCCTCTCCGGCTGCATGACCCTCTACGGCTTCGGTCTGGGCAGCGGCGGGCCGGCGGTGATGATGTGGGGCTGGGCCGGCGTCGGCCTGTTCGTCCTCTGCGTCGGCATGGCCCTGGCCGAGGTCACCAGCGCCTACCCCACCTCGGGGGCGCTCTACTACATGGCCGACAAGCTCGGCGGCCGCCGCTGGGGCTGGTACACCGGCTGGCTGAACCTGCTCGGCCTGCTCGGCGCGATCGCCGGCATCGACTACGGCGCCGCCCTGTTCACCGGCGCCTTCCTCAACCTGCAGTTCGGCTTCACCCCCACCCCCGGCTCCACCTTCGTGATCTTCCTGGTCATCCTGCTGCTGCACGCCGTGCTCAACCTCTTCGGCGTCCGCCTGGTCAGCGTGCTCAACTCGATCAGCGTCTGGTGGCACCTGGCCGGCGTCGCCGTCATCGTCGGCGCTCTCGCGATCATCCCCGACAGCCACCAGTCGCCCGGCTTCGTCTTCACCGAGTTCGTCAACGACACCGGCTGGGCCAACCCGTTCTACGTGGCCGCCATCGGCCTGCTGCTCGCCCAGTACACCTTCTGCGGCTACGACGCCTCCGCCCACCTCTCCGAGGAGACCTCCAACGCCTCGGTGGCAGCCGCCAAGGGCATCGTCCGCGCCATCTGGGTCTCCTGGATCGCCGGCTTCGCCCTGCTCGCCGGACTGACCTTCGCCATCCAGGACTACGCCGGCACCCAGAACAGCGCCACCGGCGTCCCGCCCGCCCAGATCCTCATCGACGCCCTCGGCTCGGGGGCCGCCAGCGCCCTGCTGCTCGTCGTCATCGTCGCCCAGCTCTTCTGCGGCAACGCCGAGACGGCCGCCGCCAGCCGGATGGTCTTCGCCTTCAGCCGTGACAACGCCCTGCCCGGCTCCAAGACCTGGCGCAAGGTCAGCAGCCGCACCCAGACCCCGGTCAACGCGGTCTGGCTGTCGGTGGCCGTGCCCGCCCTGCTCGCGCTGCCCTCGCTGTGGTCCGCCACCGCCTACGGCGCGGTCACCGCGATCAACGTCATCGGCATCACCCCCGCCTACGCCATCCCGATCTACCTGCGGCTGCGCGCCGGTGACCGCTTCCAGCGCGGCCCCTGGCACCTGGGCCGCTGGAGCAAGCCGATCGGCTGGACCGCCGTCGTCTGGGTCGCCCTGGTCACCGTGCTGTTCTGCCTGCCGCAGAAGTCCCCGGTCACCGTCGACACCATGAACTACGCCGTCATCGCGCTCGCCGCGGTCCTCGTCCTCGCCAGCGTCTGGTGGTACGCGGCCCGCCGCTCCTACGGCGTCCCCACCGCCACCGCGTACGGCACCGCCCGCGAGGAGGCGGAGATCTCCGAGGGCATCGTCTGACACCGGCCCGTCCGGCGGCGGTACGCCGGACCGCGCGGCCGGCGGCGGTGCGCGCCGCCGCGCGGCGCACGGCGCCCGGGCCCGCCCCGGGCGCCGCCGGCGCACCGGCCCTCAGCCGGTGAACTCGTAGGTCAGTCCGGCGTGTTCCGGCGCGAAGCGCAGATCGGTCAGCTCCAGCAGGTGCCCGTGCTGGTCGCGCACCTCCCGGTGCACCGACAGGTACGCCGGCGTCCGGCCGGCCGCGGCGGGACCGCCGGCCACCCCGACCGACTCCCGCCGGGTCAGCCGCAGCCCGGCCCGGTGCATCCACCGGTACAGCGGCCGCAGGTCCGGGTCGGCCGACCGGTCCGCCGGGCGGCGCAGCCGGGCCAGCTCGGGCACCTCCACCAGCGCGTGCCGGGAGAAGCGGGTCACCGCCTCCTGGAGCACCGCGCCCCGCGCCCCGGTCACCCGGTAGCGGTGCACCAGCGAGTGCTCGCCCGCCACCAGCCCCAGCCTGCGGGCCGGCTCCACCGGCGCCGGCTCCCAGCACACCCCGGTCGACGCCTCCGGGTACGCGGTGGCCGGCCCGCAGGGGAAGTCCGCCGCCGGCGCGAGCACCTTGCCGGCCGCGCCGCGCGCCGCCGCGGGCGCGGCGAAGGTGCCCCGCTTCTCCGTGACCACCAGGCCCTCCTCGCGCAGCAGGTGCAGCGCGCTGCGCACGGTCTGCCGGTTGACCCGGAAACGCTCCACCAGGGACCGCTCCGAAGGCAGCCGCGTCCCCGGGGCGATCCGCCGGTGGGTCAGGTCGTCCCGGAGCGCGGCGGCCACCCGGAGATAGAGCGGAAGAGGCATGGAGGCGGGCGATTCAGCCATGGTTCAACCCTCGATTATGTTCGCTCAGCGTAGCCGAGCCTGCCGTACGGGTGACACCACACCTATCATTGGTCTATACCTCTACGGAAGAGGGGGCGGCTGATCTGGCCGAAACCGCCGCCTGCGGCCGCGCCCCGCCCGCGCGTTCGGCCCCGCCGGCCCTGGGTACCCGTCGGCGGCGCACGAGCACACCGACCGTACCGGCGGGAAGGGACGATGACGATGAGGGCCGTGACCTGGCAGGGCAAGCGCGACGTGCGGGTGGAGACGGTGCCCGATCCGCGCATCGAGCAGCCGACCGACGCGGTCATCCGCGTCACCTCCACCGGGCTGTGCGGATCGGACCTGCACCTGTACGAGGTGTTCGGCCCGTTCATGACCCCCGGCGACATCCTGGGCCACGAACCGATGGGCATCGTCGAGGAGACCGGCTCGCAGGTGCCGAACCTCAAGCCCGGCGACCGGGTCGTCGTCCCGTTCCAGATCGCCTGCGGGCACTGCTGGATGTGCACCTCCGGACTGCCCACCCAGTGCGAGACCACCCAGGTCCGCGACGAGGGCATGGGCGCCGCCCTGTTCGGCTACTCCCGGCTCTACGGCGCCGTCCCCGGCGGCCAGGCCGAGTACCTGCGCGTCCCGCAGGCCCAGTTCGGCCCCATCAAGGTCCCCGAGGGCCCCGCCGACGACCGCTACCTCTACCTCTCCGACGTGCTGCCCACCGCCTGGCAGGCCGTCCGGTACGCCGACGTCCCGCCCGGCGGCAGCGTCGCCGTCCTCGGCCTCGGCCCGATCGGCGACATGGCCTGCCGCATCGCCCTGCACCAGGGCGCCGGACAGGTCTTCGGCGTCGACCTCGTCCCCGAGCGGCTGCACCGCGCCCGCGAACGCGGCGTCGAGGCGTTCGACCTGACCGGCTTCGACGGGCAGGACGAACTGGTCGAGGCCATCCGCGACCGCACCGGCGGCCGCGGCCCCGACGCGGTCATCGACGCCGTCGGCACCGAGGCCCACGGCAGCCCCGCCGCCCGCCTCGGCCAGCAGGCCGCCGGACTCCTACCGCAGGCATGGGCCGCCAAGCTCTTCCAGAAGGCCGGCACCGACCGGCTCGCCGCCCTGCTGCTGGCCGTCGAACTGGTCCGCCGCGGCGGCACCATCTCGCTCTCCGGCGTCTACGGCGGCGCGGCCGACCCGCTGCCGATGCTCACCCTCTTCGACAAGCAGGTCCAACTGCGCATGGGCCAGGCCAACGTCCGCCGCTGGGCCGACGACATCCTGCCCCTCCTCGTCGACGACGACCCGCTCGGCGTGGACGGCTTCGCCACCCACCACGTGCCGCTCGCCGAGGGCGCCGAGGCGTACAAGACGTTTCAGGAGAAGGCGGACGGCGCGGTCAAGATCGTCATGAGGCCCTGAGCGACGCCGGCCCGACCGGGCTCCGGCTCACCGGGTGCGCAGCGACGCCAGCGCCTCGGTGAGCCAGTCGGTCCAGAACCGCTCCAGCTCGATACCGCCACGCAGCACCAGATGCCGCAGCCGGTCCGCCTCCGAGTCCCGGCCCGGACCGAACTGCCGCCGCTCCATGTCGAGGTACTCCGCGAGCTGCGCCTCGTGCATCGCCAGATGCCGCGCCAGCTCCGCCTCCATGGCGTCCACCGCCCGCGGCCCCGCCACGGCCGCCGCCCGCAGCCGCAGCAGCAGCGCGTCCCGGATGGGCTTGGGGTCCTCGCTGCGCAGCACCCACCCGGTCAGCTCGTCCCGGCCGGCCGGCAGCACCTCGTACTCCTTCTTCTGCCCCCGCAGCGGCACCGGCGACGGCAGGGCCCGGATCTGCCCGGCCTCCTCCAGCTTCCCCAGCTCCCGGTAGATCTGCTGGTGGGTCGCCGACCAGAAGTAGCCGATCGACCGGTCGAAGCGGCGGGTCAGCTCCAGACCGGAGGACGGCTTCTCCAGCAGGGCGGTGAGGATCGCGTGCGGCAGTGACATGAGCGCATCCTAGGGACGGCGCCGACCCGGCGGCCGCCCCCGCCCGCTCACAGCTCGGCCGCCAGCCGGGTGCCCTGGTCGATGGCGCGCTTGGCGTCCAGCTCCGCCGCCACGTCCGCGCCGCCGATCAGGTGCGCGCTCGCGCCGGCCGCCACCAGCGCCTCGTACAGTTCGCGGCGCGGCTCCTGCCCGGTGCACAGCACGACGGTGTCCACGGCCAGCACCCGGCGCTCGCCGTCCACCGTCAGATGCAGCCCCTCGTCGTCGATCCGCTCGTAGACCGCGCCGGCGACCATGGTGACGCCCCGGTGCTTCAGCTCGGTGCGGTGGATCCAGCCGGTGGTCTTGCCCAGACCGGCGCCGACCTTGCTGGTCTTGCGCTGGAGCAGGTGCACCTCGCGCGGCGGAGCGGACCGCTCCGGGGCGCGCAGCCCTCCGCGACCCGCGTACGCCGTGTCCACGCCCCACTGCCGGAAGTACGCCTCCGGGTCGCGGTCCGCGCCCTCGCCGCCGTCGGTGAGGAACTCCGCCACGTCGAAGCCGATGCCGCCCGCGCCCAGCACCGCCACCCGCCGCCCCACCTCGGCCGTGCCGTGCAGCGCGTCCCGGTAGCCGATCACGCTGCGGTGCCCCACGCCCTCGATCTCCGGCACCCGGGGTGTGACGCCGGTCGCCACCACCACCTCGTCCCAGCCGGCCAGGTCCTCGGCCGCCACGTACGTGCCCAGCCGCAGCTCCACGCCGTGCTCCCGCAGCCTGGTGCGGAAGTAGCGCAGCGTCTCGTCGAACTCCTGCTTGCCCGGGACGCGCCGGGCCGTGTCGAGCTGCCCGCCGATCTCCTCGGCCGCGTCGAACAGGGTGACCGCGTGCCCGCGCTCGGCCGCCGCGACCGCGCAGGCCAGGCCCGCCGGTCCGGCGCCGACGACCGCGACGCGCTTGCTCAGCCTGGTGGGGGAGAGGACCAGCTCGGTCTCGTGGCAGGCACGCGGGTTGACCAGGCAGGAGGTGATCCTCCCGCTGAAGGTGTGGTCCAGGCAGGCCTGGTTGCAGCCGATGCAGGTGTTGATGGCCTCCGGCCGCCCCTCGGCCGCCTTGGCGACGAACTCCGGATCGGCCAGGAACGGGCGGGCCATGGACACCATGTCCGCCCGCCCCTCGGCCAGCACCCGCTCGGCCACCTCCGGGGTGTTGATCCGGTTGGAGGTGATCAGCGGCACCGACACCGCGCCCATCAGCCGCTTCGTGACCCAGGTGTAGGCGCCGCGGGGCACCGAGGTGGCGATGGTGGGGATCCGCGCCTCGTGCCAGCCGATTCCGGTGTTGATCAGCGTCGCACCGGCCGCCTCCACCGCCTTGGCGAGGGCGACGACCTCCTCGAGCGACGAGCCGCCCGGCACCAGGTCCAGCATCGACAGCCGGTAGATCAGGATGAAGTCCGGCCCCACCCGCTCCCGGGTGCGCCGCACGATCTCCAGCGGGAAGCGGACCCGGTTCTCGTACGAGCCGCCCCAGCGGTCGGTGCGGTGGTTGGTGCCGGCCGCGATGAACTCGTTGATCAGATAGCCCTCGGAGCCCATGATCTCGACCCCGTCGTAGCCGGCCGACTTCGCCAGCTCCGCCGTGCGCACGTAGTCCTCGACGGTCCGCTCGACCTGCTCGTCGGTCAGCGCGTGCGGTGTGAACGGGCTGATCGGCGCCTGCACCGCGCTGGGCGCGACCAGGTCGCGGTGGTAGGCGTACCGCCCGAAGTGCAGGATCTGCATCGCGATCCTGCCCCCCGCCGCGTGCACCGCCTCGGTGACCTCGCGGTGCCGCTCGGCCTCCTCGGGCGTGCTCAGCTTCGCCCCGCCCTCGTACGGCCGGCCCTCGTCGTTCGGCGCGATGCCGCCGGTCACGATCAGCCCGACCCCGCCGCGCGCCCGCTCCGCGTAGAACGCCGCCATCCGCGCGAAGCCGTTCTCCGCCTCCTCCAGGCCGACGTGCATCGACCCCATGAGCACCCGGTTGGGCAGCGTGGTGAACCCGAGGTCCAGCGGGCTGAGCAGACGGGGGTACGGCGTGGGGGTCGGATGCATCGCGGCTGCCTCCTCGGGCGGGTCGTCGCCCCAGTGTGCGACGCCCGCCGTGTTTGTGCAACAAGTTGCACAAGGAGGGGAGGGGGCCGGGTCAGTCCGGCGGGGCGCTCAGCGGGCAGCTCAGGGGCAGGACCCGCTCGGTGAGCCGCCCGGTCAGCCGCCCGCCGGCGAGCGCCGCCCCGGCCAGCCAGTCCGCCGCGGCCAACTCCTCGACCAGCCCGGCCACCTCGCCCTCCGCCACCGCGCACAGCGCGGCCAGCGCAGCCGTCTCCAGCCCCTCGCCGGACGCCCCCAAGGCCCCGTCCGGGTCCGTCCGGGCGGCCAGCGCCAGGGCCAGCAGCCGGACCTCCGCCGCCGTCCGGCGCTTGCGCAGCTTCCTCTCGCCGACCACCTTCTGCGCCCAACCGCTCAGCTTGGCCCGGGTGTTCTTGCCGAACGACAGCGGCCCGGGGCCGTCCGGCCCCGGCACGAGGGACGGCACGGTGAAAGCGGTCGGGCTCTCCGGCCGGGAGGCGATCACCTCGCCGACGTCTCCGGGCACCGCCAGCCACCCGCACTCCGCCAGCTCGCCGAGCAGTCCGACCGGATCGTCCAGCGGCCAGCCGTCGAGATCCTGACCGGTGAGGTTCCCGCTGCCGCTGCGCGCCGCGCGCAGCGCCAGCATCAGCACCAGCAGCCGCGCCTGCGGGCCGGGCAGCGGCGCCCGGTCCCGGACCAGGACGAGCACCGTCCGCGCCCGCTCCCAGTGCCCGGCGCCGCTCAGGACCCGGACGACGCCCGGCGCCTCGCCGTCATCGCACTGGCCGGTGCGGTGCCGGTGCTGCCGGCGTACCGTCTCGGCCGCCTGCCGCGCCCGGTCGGCCTCGGCCCGCAGCCGCCCGTCCCCGACGACGTCCGCCCAGTCGCCGAGCGCCCGCGCCTTGCGCTCGTGCAGATCGGCCAGCAGCGCCAGATCCGGCTCCGCGAGCCGCTGGTAGCCGCGGAACCGCTCGCCCAGCTCGACCAGTTCGTCCCGCAGCGCCACCGGACTCAGGTCCTCCGGCACGTCCCGCTGCCCGATCCGGCCCACCCGCCGCGGCTGGGGACGCGCCCGCACCGGCCGGCCCGGCCCGCGCGGAGCCGGCAGCGCCGGCCCGGCGGCCGCCACCCCGGGCGGCAGCCGGTGGGAGAACTGCGGGCCGACCGCCGGAGCCGCCGGGACGGGAGCGGCGCCGGCCGCCGCCGGGCGGGGCCGCTCCCCGCCGCCGGCGGTCGCCGCCGCGGC
Organism: Streptomyces solincola; assembly: GCF_002982015.1. Lineage (GTDB taxonomy): Bacteria > Actinomycetota > Actinomycetes > Streptomycetales > Streptomycetaceae > Streptomyces > Streptomyces solincola. Next base: position 1,858 of record NZ_PVLV01000236.1, on the reverse strand, counting down.
CACCACCCGCGCACCCGGGGACGCGGCAGCGCAGCGCGCACAGCACTCCAGCGCCCGCCACCAGCGCCCCGCCCGGTCGGCGATCACCGCGAGCACCACCGGACCCCCGCACCGCCAGGCCGCCGCGGCCCGCTCGTCCCCGCCCACCGGGTCGGTGTGCGCACTGCAGCCCCCGGCCCGGCAGGCGCAGTACGCCTCCGGCCGCGGGCCGGCGCCGGCCCGCAGATGGGCGCTCAGATGCGCGGTCGCCGCCGTGCGCCCGGCGGCCGCGGCGGGCAGCTTCTGCTCGGCGCAGGCCGGCCGGCTGCACGAGACGCGCACCGCCGTGCTGCCGCGGCCGACCGGATCGAGGCGGACGGTCCAGACCCGGCCCGGCACCCGCCCGCCCGCCTCACCTGACTCACTCGGCTCGTTCGTCGCGTGGGCGTCCACGGGCACGGGTCCTCTCTGCGCGGCGGCTGTCCGCACCGGGCCGCCGCCGGACGGCGCGCGGGCATGGCGGTCATCGTAGGAAGCCCGCCCGCCCCGGGAAGCCGAATCGTCGCAGGTAGCCCGAACGGGCGAACGCCCCGCCGGCCGGGCGTCCGCCCCCGCGGCACGCCGCTCAGCGCGCCGCCGGCTCCGGCGCCCGGTGCTGCGGGCGACCCGGGCCGAGCGCCCAGCGGATGGCGCCGGTCACCAGGTGGCCGCCCGGCCGCACCAGCACCGGTTCGGCCGCCCCGCCCGGACGCCGCAGCCCCAGCTCGGTCCGGGCCCAGGGCGGCAGCAGCCCCACCGCGTTAGCGGCCAGCAGCGCGTACGGCGGCCGGGCCGGCCACGGCAGCGGCGGATGGCGCAGCAGGAACCGCACCGTCTCCCGCGCCGCCGGCGTGGCCCGCAGCTCCGGCCGGTACGCGCCGATGCGCGCCGTCAGCCCGGCCAGGTCGCGCGGCGGGTCCTGCGCACCCAGCGCCTCCGCCACCCGCGCGGTGTCCGCCACGTAGCCGTCGCAGCCGGCGGCGTCCAGCGGATGCGCGCCGAACCGCTGGTGGGCGGCGAGGAACGACGCCACCTCGGCGATGTGCACCCAGGTCAGCAGCCTCGGGTCGCCGGCCCGGTAGGGCGTGCCGTCGGCGGTGACCCCGCTGATCCGGCCGTGCACCGCGCGCACCCGCTCCACCGCCTCCCGGGCGTCGTCGGCGGTGCCGAAGGTGGTCACCGCCAGGAAGGTGCTGGTGCGGGCCAGCCGGCCCCACGGGTCGCCCCGGTAGCCGGAGTGCTCCGCCACGGCCGTCATCGCCAGCGGGTGCAGCGACTGGAGCAGCAGGGCGGCCAGCCCGCCGACGAACATCGAGGCGTCCCCGTGCACCCGGCGCACCGGCGCCTCCGGGCCGAACCAGCGCGGCCCCGGCGTCTCGTGGATGCGCCGCCGGTTGCTCGGGCCCTGCGGACCGGCCACCCGCGCGAACAGCGCCGCCCCCACCGCGCCCCGCACCCCGCCGCGCCCGCTCGGGGCCCTCGTGTCGGTCATCCGCGCCTCCCGGTTCGACAGTCCCAGTCTCCCACCCCGTACCCGGGCGCGGACCGCCACCGGCCGAACCGGAGGCAGCGGGCCGGCGCCGCGACCTCGTGCCCGGCGGCGGACCGCGCCCCCGCACCTCCGCGGTTGTCCGCGCCGCCGACTCCGCGCCCCGCGCCGCCACCGCGGCGGCGAGGCCCCCGCGGCGCCCGGAGGACAGCGAGGCGTCCCGGTCCGCCACCAGCCGGCAGGGGCGCCGCCCGGACAGGGCGCGCCCGCGCACCGGCCCCGGGCGGCGGGCCGACTCACCCGCGTACGCTCTCGGTTCAGCCGGCCGCGCGGCCGGCTGAACCGAGAGCG
>NZ_PVLV01000235.1 GCF_002982015.1 Streptomyces solincola | reverse complement strand
CCGCTGTGCCGGTCGGCCCGTCCGGGCCGGCCGGCGGGCGGCGTCCCCTGGGCGACCGGCGCGCCGGCCTGCGCCCCGGTGGCGGGGGCCGGCGGGTGGGCGGTGAGCCAGCTTCCGATCGCGATCCGGGCGGCCGGGGTGCGCGCGTGCTCCAGCCACTCCGGCGAGGGACCGGACACCGCCGCCTGCTGCGGCGCGGCCGGCTGGTGGCCGAGGAGCAACTGGACGGTGTCGCCGTCGGCGAGGACGGTGCCGAGCGCGGCCAGCCGGCCGTTGACCCGCGCGCCGACGCAGTCGTGCGCCGCCTCCCCGTGCCGGGCGTAGGCGGCGTCCACGCAGGTCGCGCCGGCCGGCAGGGCGAGCGCGCCGGTGTCCGGACAGAAGACGGTGATCTCGGCGTCCTGGGCGAGGTCGTCGCGGAGGGTCGCCCAGAAGGTGTCCGGGTCGGGGGCGTCCTGCTGCCAGGCGAGCAGCCGCGAGAGCCAGCCCGGCCGGGTCGGGTCCCGTCGCTCCCCGTCCTCCGCGACGCCGTTGCCGCCGTTGCCGCCGGCTCCGGTGGCCGTCGCCGCGCCGGTCTCCGGGGCGTCGGGGTTGCCCAGGGCCACGACCCCCGCCTCGGCGACCTTGTGCATCCGGCGGGTGCGGATCAGCACCTCGGCGACGGCCCCGTCGGCGGCGACGGCGGTGTGCAGCGACTGGTAGAGGTTGAACTTGGGCGCGGCGATGAAGTCCTTGAACTCCGAGACCACCGGGGTGAAGCAGGTGTGCAGCTCGCCCAGCACGCCGTAGCAGTCGGCGTCCTCCTCGACCAGGACCAGCAGCCGCCCGAAGTCGGTGGCGCGCAGCTCCCCGCGCTTGAGCCGCACCCGGTGCACGGAGACGAAGTGGCGGGGGCGGACCAGCACTTCGGCCGGGATGCGGGCGTCCCGCAGCACGGCCCGTACGTCGTCGGCGATGGCGCCCAGCACGTCCGGCGCGCTCGCCGCGGCGTCGACCAGGGCGCGGGTCCGCTGGTGGTCGGCGGGGTGGAGGATGGCGAAGACGAGGTCCTCCAGCTCGGTCTTGAGCGCCTGCACACCGAGCCGTTCGGCCAGCGGGATGAGCACGTCCCGGGTGACCTTGGCGATCCGGGCCTGCTTCTCGGGGCGCATCACGCCGAGGGTGCGCATGTTGTGCAGCCGGTCGGCGAGCTTGATCGACATCACCCGGACGTCGCTGCCGGTGGCGACCAGCATCTTGCGGAACGTCTCGGGTTCGGCGGCGGCCCCGTAGTCGACCTTCTCCAGTTTGGTGACGCCGTCCACCAGGTAGCGCACCTCGTCGCCGAACTCCCGGCCGACCTGGTCCAGGGTCACCTCGGTGTCCTCCACGGTGTCGTGGAGCAGCGAGGCGGTCAACGTGGTGGTCTCCGCGCCCAGTTCGGCGAGAATCAGGGTCACGGCGAGCGGGTGGGTGATGTAGGGCTCGCCGCTCTTGCGGTACTGGCCGCGGTGCGAGGACTCCGCCAGGACGTAGGCGCGGTGCAGCACGTCGAGGTCGGCGTCGGGATGGTGGGCGCGGTGGGCGTCGGCGACGTGCCCGATGGCGTCGGGCAGCCGGTCGCGGACGGCCGGGCCGAGCAGGGCGGCGCGGCCCAGTCTGCGGAGGTCGATGCCCGGTCGGGCGCGACGCCGACTGGGCGGAGCGGGGGCGGGACTGGCGGCCTCTGCGCTCATGGGGGCACCTCCGGCGGTCGACCGGCGGAGGGCGGGGCTCGACACGCCCGCCAGGCCGGTGCTTGATGCTACCGAGCCCACCACGGCGCGCTGACCCGCTCTCGCTCAGCGTGATCGGGACCACCCGTTCGAGCGAACCCCACCGCGTTTGCCCCTCGACCGGTGCTCGGAGCCACCCGGCGCCCGGCCACCGCGGCGCCCCGCGCCCGGCCCTCGGCCCGTCGCGGCCCCGCGCCCGGCTCCGGCGCGGCCACGTCAACCGGACGTCGTCGCGTCCCACCAGGCGGGGTCGAGGCGGCCCTCGGCGACGATCACGGCGGGGCCGGTCATCTCGACGGCGCCGTCGGGGTGTTCGGTGATCAGCAGCGTGCCGCCGAGCACGTCCACGGTGTACGTGACGGGGGCGCCGGTGGCGGCCGGGTCGACGCCGTCCCGCCGGGCGGCGGCGACCGCCACGGCGCACGCCCCGGTGCCGCAGGAACGGGTCTCGGCCGCGCCGCGCTCGTGCACCCGCATCGCCACATGGCGGGGGCCCCGGTCGGCGACGAACTCGATGTTGACCCCGTCCGGGTAGACCGGCGCGGGGCTGTAGGGCGGCTCGGCGGTCAGGTCGCCGGCGTGCGCGAGGTCGTCGACGAAGGCGACCGCGTGCGGATTGCCCATGTTGACGTTGCGGGCAGGCCAGCTCCGGCCGGCGACGGTGACGGTGACCCCCTCCCCGGGGAGCACCGCGCGGCCCATCGAGACGGTGACGTCGCCGTTCTTCGCGAGGTGGACGTGCTTGACGCCGCCGCGGGTGGCGACCGCGACGTCCCCGGCGGTGACCAGGCCGGCGTGCTGGAGGTAACGGGCGAAGACGCGCACGCCGTTGCCGCACATCTCGGCGACCGAGCCGTCCGCGTTGCGGTAGTCCATGAACCACTCGGCCTCGCCGGCGGACTCCCGCGCCTCGGGATGGGCGGCGGAGCGGACCACGTGCAGCAGTCCGTCGCCGCCGATACCGGCGCGCCGGTCGCACAGCCTGGCCACGACCGCGGCGGGCAGGTCGACGGCGTTGTCCGGGTCGGGCACGATGACGAAGTCGTTCTCGGTGCCGTGGCCCTTGAGGAAGGCGAGGGGTGCGGTGTTCACGCGCCCCATCGTACGACCGGGGTGCGACACGGCCGTGGGGGAGGCGACGGGGACTGCCGGCCGGGCCTCAGCGCAGGCGGGCCACCCGCCAGACGGCCAGCATGACCGGGATGGCGACACCGGCGGCGTAGAGGGCGAGGACGCGCCAGTCGGGGCGCTCGCCGGAGCCGCGGGCGGGCAGTCCGGGCCAGGTGTAGCCCACCCGGCGGGCGGCCATCAGGCCCCAGCCGGCCGCGCAGCCGCACAGCAGCAGGCCCAGCATGGCGAGGACCGCGCCGCCGTCACCGGACCCGAAGGCGAGCGGGAAGCCGAACATCAGGGAGCCGATGACGGCCAGGCCGACGATGGGGGCGAGCTGCCAGATGCGCAGCTTGCGCTGGGGGCGCAGCTCCACCTCGACCTCGTCGGGCGCGATCCGGGGCCGGCCGTCCTCGTCGAGGTCGGGGCCGTCGGGGGTGAGTCCGGGCGGCGCGAGCGGAGCCCCGGGAGCGACGCCCACCCGGACGTCCTCCGGTGGCGACGCCGTCTGCCGCTCTTCTCTGTCGCGAGGGCCGGCCTCCATCGCCACGCGCCCTCCCCACTCGGATTCCACTGGCTCGTCGATGCTCGATGATGGCACGCTCCGTACCCCCGGGGTGGCGGGCTGAGCGTCCCGATGCCATCACGTGATCAGGCTGTGACCGCTCGTTCGACCAACGCCAATGCCCGGTGCGGGAGTTCCCCGCGGTGGGCGGCGGCGCCGCTGAGCCAGTGGACACGCGGGTCGCGCCGGAACCAGGAGTCCTGGCGGCGGGCGAAGCGCTTGGTGGCGCGCACCGTCTCGGCCTTCGCCTCGTCCTCGGTGCACTCGCCCGCGAGGGCGGCGAGGACCTGCTGGTAGCCGAGGGCGCGGGAGGCGGTGCGGCCCTCGCGCAGCCCGCGGGCCGCCAGCTCGTGCACCTCGTCGACGAGGCCGGCCTCCCACATCCGGTCCACCCTTCGGGTGATCCGCTCGTCCAGTTCGGGGCGCTCGACGTCGACGCCGATCTGGACGGTGTCGTAGACGGAGTCGGGGCCGGGCAGGTTGGCGGTGAACGGCCTGCCGGTGATCTCGATGACCTCCAGGGCGCGGACGATCCGGCGGCCGTTGCCGGGCAGGATCGCGCGGGCGGCCTCCCGGTCGGCGGCGGCGAGGCGGGCGTGCAGGGCGCCTGGGCCGTGCTGCTCCAGCTCGGCCTCCAGGCGGGCGCGGACGGCCGGGTCGGTGCCGGGGAACTCCAGGGCGTCGACGGCCCCGCGCACGTACAGTCCGGAGCCGCCCACCAGCACCGGGGTGCGGCCCTCGGCCAGCAGCCTGTCGATCTCGGCGCGGGCCATGCGCTGGTACTCGGCGACGCTGGCGGCCTCGGTGACGTCCCAGACGTCCAGCAGGTGGTGCGGGATGCCGCCGCGCTCCTCGGGCGTCAGCTTGGCGGTGCCGATGTCCATCCCCCGGTAGAGCTGCATGGAGTCGGCGTTGACGACCTCGCCCCCGAGCCGCTGCGCGAGGAAGACCCCCAGGTCGGACTTTCCGGCCGCGGTGGGGCCGACGACGGCGATGACCCGAGGGGCCCGGCTTGCGCTGTTCACCGGCCCAGTGTCGCAGGGACGGCCGCCTTCCCCGAACGAGTGAGGTGACGGGGCCGGATGGGCGTCGTTGCCTGTTGCGGGATTCCGGCCATCGGGGCCGACCTGCTGATGTCACTTGGCTGCGTACAATATGGAGTGGTTATGGGCTTTTTCTCACGCTTTCGCCGGAAGTCGTTCGCGGTGGTGGGTGAGGACACCGCCGTCGAGCCGGTGACGACCGAGGAGCCGGCGCACGAGCGGGTGGACGAGCCGGCGGCGGAGTCGGCGGCCGGGGCCACCCCGGCGGCGGACGGGGCGGTCACCGAGTCGGCGCAAGCCGGTGAGGAGCCGGCTCGGGACGCGGAACCGGCCGACGCGGCCGGTGACGCCGAGGAGGCCGGAGAGGCGGCAGAGGCCGGGGCGGGCGGCGGCGACGCGGCCATTCCGCGGCAGCAGACCGCCGACGCGGCCGCGGACGACGCGGCGGACGAGACCGCCCGCGCCTGAGCGCGGGGTACGAAGGTACGGACGGACAGGGACGAGGAAGGTGCCCGATGGGATTCCTGGACACGCTGAAGGCCAAGCTCGGACCCGCCAAGGACCGGGTGTCCGGCCTCGCCCAGCAGCACGAGGGAAAGATCGACCAGGGTCTGGAGAAGGCGGCCCGGGTGGTCGACGAGCGGACCAAGGGCAAGTACAGCGACAAGATCGAGTCGGGCGCCGGCAAGGCCAGGGACGCGCTCGGCAAGCTGGCCCACCGGGACGAGGGCGGACCGGGCACGACCGGTACGACCGGCACCCCGCCGCCGCCCCCGGCCTCCTGACCCCGCCGGCACCGGCGGGGGCCGTCGGGACGTCAGGACCAGGCGGCGACGAAGTACCCGACCCCGTAGGGGGCGTCCTCGTACAGCAGGCGCCCCTCCAGGCCGGCGCCCTCGGCGGCGCCGGCCAGCACCTGCCAGGGGGCCCGGCCGGCGGCCTTCAGCTCACGGGCGAGCTCCGGGTCGAGGCCGGCCAGCGCGCCGGTGTCGGCGGCGCCCAGGGCGCGGGCGCACCGTTCGTCGAAGCCGGCGGCCCGCTCGTCGAGGTAGCCGGGGGCCTTGACGGTACGGCAGGCGCTGCCGTCACCGAGGACGAGCAGGGCGACCCGGGGCGCCCTGGTGGCCAGCTCGCGGCCGGCCTCCGCGCAGGCCGCGGGCGCGAGTCGGTCGCCCACGGCCAGCCCCTCGACCGGGGCGTCCGCCCATCCGGCGCGGGCCAGCAGCCAGGCGCCGACGGCCAGTGAGCCGGGCAGCGGGCGGTCGGCCCGCGCTCCGGCGCCCAGGCGCACCTCGGCGTCCACGCCGTAGCCGCGCAGGTCGCCCACCGAGCCGGCCGGGTGGGCGGTGGTGGCCGCGCCGTCCTGCGGGCCCACGGCGACCAGCAGGTCGGGGCGGGCGGCGGCGAGGACGGCGAGCGCGTCGGAGCACGCCGTACGGGCGGCGTCCAGCTCGGCGGCGGCGCCGGCGGCCACCTCGGGGACGAGCAGCGGCGGGCAGGGGCAGACGGCGGCGGCGACAAGCATGATCCGCAGCGTAACCGCTGCCGGCGCGCCCGCCGATCCCGTACGGCCCGCACCGCCCCCGTCCCGTACGGCCGCGATCCGTGCGATTCGCGTCGCCGGCGTGCCGGACGGATCAGGCGACCGTGCAGCCGCCGGTGACCGGCGGGAGGGGGGCGGGGGCGCCGATCTGGGGGAGGCCGGGCATGACACCGGCGGGC
>NZ_PVLV01000234.1 GCF_002982015.1 Streptomyces solincola | reverse complement strand
CCCCCGCCGGTCGGCTCCCGCCCCTACTGGCAGCTCTGGGGCTTCGACACCGCCATGCGCGTGCGCAACGCGCTGTGGCGGCCCCGGTTCACCATGTACTACCGCACCTTCAGGCTGCCGGACGTGCTGCGCGACCTGGAGGCGGCCGGCTTCGCCGTGGAACTGGCCGCCCTCGAGCCGCTGAGCCGCCGCGCCGACGGCTCGCCGCGCTGCCGCCTGGTCACCGCCCACCGCCGCTGACCCGCCGCCGGAGCGCCGGGCGTCCGCCGCACGGCCGCCGAGCGGTTGCGGGCGGCCGCGGCGGCGCGGCCCAATGGACTCGGTGAAAGCCGGTGCTCCGCACGGACAACGCCTTCCACCGGAAACACCTCTTGGGTGTCGCAACCGGAGGTTTCGGCGAAAGGCAGTGAAGAGGACATGGCCGTCGGCGCATCGAGTGTCACCGTCCCCCAGGAACCGGGCTCCGGGCCCGGGACCGGGCCCGGCAGGGACGGCGGCCCGCGCACCCCGCTCGGCCGCGCCTGGCCCTGGGCCCTGGCCGCCCTGCCGCTGGCCCTGCTCGCCGCGGCGAGCTACCTCGGCCGGTACGTGCGGCCCAGCGCCGACGAGTGGTGCTTCCTGCCCGTGGTCCGCGACGAGGGCGTCCTCGGCCTGGTCCACAAGTTCTACTTCCTGGACAACGGACGCGTCGCCAACGGCCTGCTGGTCGGCGCCTACGCCGAGTTCCCCGTCGCCGGACACCAGTGGTACGGAGCGGTCAGCGGGCTGCTCGTGCTGGGCCTGCTGTGGGCGCTCACCGCGCTGGTGCTGCGCCGGGCCGGGCAGCGCCTGCCGCGCGGCATCGCCCTGACCGCCGCCGCCATGGCCACCGCCGTCATCCTGTTCGCGACCCCCAACACGTACAAGACCTTCTACTGGCCGGCCGCCTCGGTCTCGCACACGGTGGCCCCGGTGCTCGCCGCCGCCGCGGCCCTCCCGCTGCTGCGGGGCGGTGGGAGGCGCGGCCGGGCCCTCGCCCTCGCGGTCGTCCTCGCCGTCGGCGTCTTCCTGGGCACCCTCTCCGAGGAGGCCTCCGTCGTCGCGCTGGTGGTCCTGGCGCTGACCGTGCTCCTCGCCCACCGGGTGCTGACCCCACCCCTCCGGCGGTACGCGCGGACCTGGGCGCTCACCGGCATGGCCGGCATCGCGGCCGGCACCCTGATCCTGGTCACCTCGCCCGGCTCGCGCACCCGGCGCAGCCGCTTCGGCGCCGAGACCACCTCGATGCTCGCCCCCGACACGCTGTACGACGCGGCCGCGGCGTTCGCCCGCATCCTGGCCACCGTGCTGACCACCTGGGCCTACCTGGGCGCGGTCGCCGCCGGAGTGCTCGTCGGCCTGCTGGCCCGCCCCCGGCCCGGCGCCCGCCGCGTCCTGGAGCCGGCCCGCCCCGGCCTGCTGCTGGGCGCGGGGCTGCTCGCCTTCCTGGCCTCCGGCTACCTCTGCACCGTCATCACCTACCCGGTGTTCGGCGCCGGGGTGGTCACCGCCGAACGCACCTGGAACGACTACCTGGTGCTCTGGGTGCTGCTGCTGACCGCGGCCGGCGCGTTCCTCGGCCGGTCCCTGCGCCGCCACGGAGCGGCCACCGCGCTGCCCACGGCGCTGGCCGCCGCCCTGTGCGCGGTGACCGTGGTGGGCCTGACCGTCCCGCTGTACGACCTCGGCGGGAAGATGAGGACGCGGGCCGAGCGCTGGGACCGCCAGGACGCCCGGCTGCGGGCCGGCGCGGCGGCCGGCGAGCGCGTCCTGCCGTACACGCCGGTGAAGGTGGCGTCGATGCTGGAGCCGTTCAGCCAGGACGGCAAGCGCGTCTGGCCCGCCCAGTGCGTCGCCGACTACTACGGCCTGGAGAAGGTCACTCGCGGAACGCGGACTCCCTGACCTGCCCGGCCGGGTCCGCCGGGGGCGCGCCCCGGCGGGCCGTGCGCCGCCCGCCCGCCGCCCCGGCGACGATCGCCCACCGGGCCAGCAGGAACGACAGCGGGGTCACCGCGACGCCGGCGGCCAGCGCGGCGACGTTCTCGCCCATGCCGAGCCGGCTCACCCCCAGGTGCAGCAGCGCCCCGCTGCCCACCAGGTTGACCGCCCCGGAGAGGGGATAGCGCGCCAGCCCCCGCCAGGTCGGCCGGGTCCGGACGGTGACGTACGAGTTGAGCAGGAACGAGCCGAGCACGCTGACCGAGTAGCCGGCCGCGTGCGCCGCCAGATACGGCAGCCAGAGGTTCAGGGTGGCGTACACCGCGTAGTAGACGCCGGTGTTGACCAGTCCGATCAGCGCGAAGGAGGCGAACTGCCGGACGGTGGCGGCGGAGACGGCCCTCACGACTCGGGCCGCGCCCGTCCGGCCGTCTCCAGGCGCGCCGCGGGGCGCCGGCTGGCCGGTCGCTCGGGCCGCTCCGGTCGGCGTACCGGGGCGGCGGACCGGTCGGTCTCCCGCACCACGTAGTGCGGCCGGCGCTTGGCCTCGTGGTAGATGCGGCCCACGTACTCCCCGATCACCCCGAGGATCGCGATCTGGATGCCGCCCAGCGCCGTGATCGCGGTGATCAGCGTGGCGTAGCCGGGCGTCTCGACACCGTCCAGGGCCGCGTTGGCCACGATCCACAGCGCGTACAGCACCGCGGAGAGGAACAGCCACAGCCCGGCGTGGATGGCCAGGCGCAGCGGCCGGGTGTTGAAGGACAGCAGCCCGTCGATGCCGTAGTTCAGCAGCCGCCGCCCGCCCCACTTGGAGCTGCCGGCCGCCCGCTGGACGTTGCGGTAGGAGAAGGAGACGGTGTCGAAGCCGATCCAGGAGAACAGCCCCTTGGAGAACCGGTTGCTCTCCGGCAGCGCCAGCAGGCACTCCACCGCGCGCCGCGACAGCAGCCGGAAGTCCCCGGCCCCGTCGGCGATCTCCACGTCCATGAAGCGCCGCACCAGCCGGTAGTACGCCCGGCTGAACGCCTTGCGCACCGCGCCCTCACCGGTCCGGTCGCGCTGCGCCACCACCTGGTCGTAGCCCTGCCGGTGCAGCTCCAGCATCCGGGGCACCAGCTCCGGCGGGTGCTGGAGGTCGGCGTCCATCAGCACCACCGCCGCGCCCTTGGCGGCGCGCATGCCGGCCAGCAGCGCGGCCTCCTTGCCGAAGTTGCGGCTGAAGGAGGTGTAGCGGACCCGCGGGTCGGCGGCGGCCAGCGCGCGCAGGTGCTCCACCGTGCGGTCCGAACTGCCGTCGTCGACGTAGCAGATCTCGAACGAGACATGCGCGGGGACCAAGGCCGCGAGCAGCGCGGTGTGGAAGGCGTCTATCACCTCGCTCTCGTCGAAGCACGGGACGACGACCGACAGTTGGACCATGGGCTCGCTCTCTCCAGGCACGGGATCGGGGCCAGGACGTTCCGGGCCTGCCACTTCGAGAGGATGGCCGGGCGCGCGGACGGGTTGCCTGGGCCGCCGCCCCGGTTTCCCGGCCCGGCCGCCCCTCCAGTGCAGCGCGCCCCGGTCGGCTCCACCGCCCGGCCGCGTCCGGCCGGGTGACGGCCCGCCGTCGCGGACCCGGGACGGCGGGCCGACGCCGAACGCCCCGCCGCCCCGGCGGGCGCCGGGGCGGCGGGGCGGGGGAGCCGTCGGCGCGCGCCCCCGGCGGGGCGGTCCGCCGGCCCGGACGGCCGGGGCGTCAGCCCCTGCCGACCTCCTTGTTGACGGCGGCGGGCGAGTCGTACTCCTTGTCGGGCAGCGAGCCCAGCGCGTCCATGACCTCCTGGCCGGCCTGGTGCTTCGACGCCTGCTCGACGATGTCCTCCTTCGATGCCGGGTAGTTGACGCCCCCGAGGGCCTTCTGCATCTCGATCGGGTTCACAGCCATGCTGCGATGCGTACCACCGGCCGCCAGGGGCGATACGGGACCGGGGCAGTGTCACGACAATGGAGCACCGGCCGCGCCGGCCCGGCCCGACCGCGCGCCGGCGCTCGCCCCGGCGCGCGGGTAGGCGCGCACTTCTGCCCGTACGCAGCGTGTCCACGCAGAGCGGATCCGTCACGGTTGCATCACAATGCCGTGTGAGGGCCGGAAGGCGCGGGCACACCTTGTGCGGGAGGGCGGTCCCCGGTCCGGGGCCCGGCCCATCGCCCGGCTCCAGGAAGACGGTCCACCGGCGTCGCCGCCTGCCACAGGCGCGCTCCCGCCGTGGCGCCGGCTTCCTCTTCCGTTGCCCCGTGGCGTGGGAAAGGCAGGTACGTTCATGCTGTTGGCGCATCCCGCTGTGCTTCGCGAGCTCGTCGCCCGTTACGAGTCCCTCTGCACCGCCGCCCAGGGGCTGGCCCTGGCGCCGGACCTCCAGCGCAGGCTGGACGACGTGACGTACACGCTCTGCGTGACCACCGGAACGCGGGACCTCGATCATGCGCTGGCCGCCGCCCGCGCCCGGCTCACCGCCACGGCCTCCGCCGTGGTCGCCGCCAAGGACGCCTGCGTGGTCGCCGCCGCCAAGGACGCCTGCGTGGCCGCGGCGCCGCTGGCCTCCGCGTCCGTCGCGCGAGGGGGGTTTTAGGCGGCCCCGGCCCAGGGGTTGACCGGGGCCGCCACGGGGGCCCGCGTCGAAGCGGGCTCCCGGCCAGGGCTCCGGGCGGCACGAGGAGGGAGTGCCGGACGGGAGCCCTGTACCTGCCTCCCCCGAGGGAGAGGCACGATCCGTTCCCGGCTTGTCGCGACCGGGTGTCCGTGCAGTAAATATATTTACCAATGAGTAAGCAAGGGCATGAAAAATTTCATGCCACCGAAGACAGCGAAAACGGCCGAAAACCCTCTTGAAGTCCGGCTCCCGGATGGACGGCCGCCCGCCGCAGCGAGCCGGCTGTCAGTCCTCCAGGAAGAAGTCGTGCTGATCGGCGGCCTGCTCGTAGCCCTCCAGCCGCCGCTGGGTGCGCTCCGGGCTGGCGTCCGCCATCGCCTGGAGCAGCGAGGCCGCCAGCAGGCCCGGGGCCGCGTAGGAGTCGAAGACCAGCCGTGCGCCCGTGCCGGCCGTCAGCACCACGTCCGCCTCCTCCGCAAGCGGGCCCAGCGCGACGTCGGTGACCAGCGCCACCCGCATCCCGGTCCGGCGGGCCGCCCGCAGCGCCGACAACGTCTCCTTGGCGTGCCGCGGCATCGCGAAGGCCAGCGCCCAGTCGCCGCCCGCCTCCCTCGACTGGAGCAGCGCGTCGTAGGCCACGCTGCCGCCCCGCGTCACCAGCCGCACGTCGGGGTGGATGCGCCGGGCCGCGTAGCCGAAGTACTCGGCCAGCGACGCGGAGATCCGCAGCCCCAGCACGGTCAGCGGCACCGAGGCCGCCAGCTCCCGTCCCACGGTGAGGATCCGGCCCGGATCGGCGACCACCCGCCGCAGGTTCTCCAGGTTCTCGATCTCGGCGTCGATCGCCGCCTGCACCTCGTTGCGCAGCGGCTCCTCGCGGGCCGCGTCCGCCGCGCCCGCCACCGCGCTCAGCGCGATCGGCTGGAGCGCCTCGCGCAGCGCCGGATAGCCGCTGTAGCCCAGCGAGGTGGCGAACCGGGTCACCGACGGCTGGCTCACCCCCACCCGCTCGGCGAGATCGGTGATGGACAGGAACGCCGCCTCGGTGAGGTGGTCGCAGACGTACTGCGCGATCCGGCGCTGCGCGGGGGAGAGGCGGCGCCCGCCGAACAGCGCCCGCACCCGCTCCAGCGGATCGGACGGCGGGGTCCCGGCCGCGGGACCGGCCCGCCCCGGTCTGATCGCCGCCGACTGGGCGCGTGCCTGCTGACCTGATGGCACCGGCGTGCCTCCTTCTCGTCCCGCTCGTGCTCAAGATAGTCCACCGGCCTGCGCGTCCCCCGGGCTCCGACCGCCCGCCCACCGACGTGCGCCACCCCGCCGCCCGGGAGCATCCTGGCTGTGAGCCCCGGACCGCCGCCGCCGCGGCGGGCCCGGGACCCGCGCCGAGTGAGGTGGGACGATGCCGGGCACAACCCCCACCGGCGGCCCCGAACCGGACGGCCTGCCCCTGGTGCTGGCCCGGGCCACCGTGGAGGCCGTGGAAGCCACCGGAGGCTTTGGCGGCGGCGTCTACCTGCGCAGCGGCACCCCCGGGCTGCTGCGGCTCGCCGTGCTGGCCGGGCTGCCGGTACGGCTGTTCCGGCCCTGGTGGCGGATGCACGCCAACCGGCCCTTCCCGGTCGCCGAGGCCTACCGCAGCCGGGAGGGCGTCCACCTCGCCGACGCCGAGGACGCCATGCGGCGCTTCCCCCAGCTCATGGCCGGCATGCCCTACCCCTTCGGCTCCCTGTACGTGCCCGTGCTGCACGGCCAGTCCGTCTACGGCGTGCTCGCCGTGATGCGCGCGCCCACCCCGGGCAGCCCGGTCACCGCCGCGGACCGCCGCCGCGCCCACCGCACCGCCGCCCGCCTCGGCGCGGCGCTCGCCGACCTCGCGCTGCACGGCGCGCCGGTCACCTGGGAGGGCGAGCCGTTCGGCGTCCAGCTCCCGGCCGGCGCCCGGGTCCCAGTCGAGCCGGCCGACCCGGACCGGGGGCGTGCCGCCGGCCGGGAGCTGGACGCCGAACGGCTCGCCCTCCCAGG
>NZ_PVLV01000233.1 GCF_002982015.1 Streptomyces solincola | reverse complement strand
CGCTCCGGGGTCCGATCGCGGCCGCGGTCGCGGTCAGGGAGGCGGCGCGGAGGTCAGAGCACGGCCGAGGTCAGGGCCACGGCAGCGGTCAGGCCGCGGTGCCGAAGCGGTTCCGGGCGCTGTCGCTCACCCGCCCTTCCTGGTCGCCGCGACCGGAGCCGCGGGCGGTGCGGCGGGCCGCCCGGCGGGCCGCCCGCGCGGCGCGGGCCAGTTCGTCGGCGCGGGCCTCGCGGATCAGCTCGGCGTGGCGGGTCATGCGGGTCTCGTACGGAAGCATCGGGTTCTCCTGGGAGCCGTGGGCGGTTTCCTGACGCTCCCTACTCTGGTCTCCCAGCACGTCCCCCCGCATCGGGCGCCTGCCGCATTCCCCCGGGGCGAGGTGCTTAGAAGCTCCAGAGGGGTGCCTTAGGCGGCCGCGCGGTCGTTCGAGTCCCCGCGCCGGCCGGGTGGCGCGCGGACTAAGGCCCGCGCGGCCGGGGCTTACTCGCCGCCCGTAGCCGTACGCCGGCGGGCGCGCCACTCGCGTGCGAGGACGGCCCAGATCTCCACGTCCCGGCGCTCGCCGCGGTGGACGCCGACCTCGCGCAGCCGGGCCTCTCGGGTCATGCCGAGGCGGCGGGCGACGTTGATGCTGGGGGTGTTCGCGGGGTCGACGTGCCACTCGACGCGGTGCATCGAGCGCTGCTCCACGGCCCAGTCGACGATGACCTCGCAGGCCCGGGTGACCAGGCCGTTCCCGGCGGCGGACGGCTCCAGCCAGCAGCCCGCCTCGCACACCCCGCTCTCGGTGTCGAAGACGCGGAACAGCACCCCGCCGACCAGTCTGCCGTCCTGCCGGATGCCCCAGAGGCGGCCGGTGTCGGCGGCGGCCTTGTCGGCGAACCGCTGGAGCCAGGCGCGGGCCGAGGCCAGGTCCGCGGTGACCTCGGGCAGCGGCACGTACCGCCCGATGTACTCCCGGCCCCGGTCCATGTGGGCCAGGAACTCCCCGGCCTGCCACGGCTCCAGCGGGCCCAGCTCGGCCCCCTGGACGCCCAGCGGTATCGCGTACATCCGGCCGGCACTCCTCTTCGCTCGGGCGGGGGTCACGGCCGGACGGCCGCCCCGGTCCGGGCGGGCCGCCGGTGATCGCGGCCGCCCCGGTCAGGGCACGAGCTGCTCGTCGTCGCTCGCGCGCTGCCAGGGGATCTTCGCATGGCCGCCGTCGCGGGCGGCCGGGGTCTCGATGCTGATCCGCGGCAGCAGCCGGTCCAGCCAGCGCGGCAGCCACCAGTTGGCGCGGCCCAGCAGGTGCATCAGGGCCGGCACCAGCAGGGTGCGCAGCACGAAGGCGTCCAGCGCGACGGCGGCGGCCAGGCCGACGCCGAACATGGCGATCACCCGGTCGCCGGTGAGGACGAACGCCAGGAACACCGCGATCATGATCACCGCGGCGGAGTTGATGACCCGGCTGGTCTCGGCCAGCCCCACCCGCACGGCCCGCCGGTTGTCGCCGGTCTCCAGCCACTCCTCGTACATCCGGCTGACCAGGAAGACCTGGTAGTCCATGGAGAGCCCGAACAGCACCGAGACCATGATCACCGGGAGGAACGGCTCGATGGGGCCGCCGCGGCCCAGGCCCAGCAGTCCGCTGCCCCAGCCCCACTGGAAGACGGCGACGACCACACCGAACGCCGCGGCGACGGCCGCGATGTTCATCAGGGCGGCCTTCAGCGGGATGCCGACCGAGCGGAACGCCAGCAGGAGCAGCAGGCAGCCCAGCGCGACGACGACGGCCGTGAACAGCGGCAGCTTGCCGATGATGACCTGGGCGAAGTCGTCGTAGCCGGCGGTCACCCCGCCCACGTGCACCCGCAGCGAGGTGCCCTCCTGGGCGGCCGGGAGCACCTCGGTGCGCAGTCGCTGCACCAGTTCGCTGGTGGCCCGGGACTGCGGGGCGGAGTCGGGGACGACGGTGAGGACGGCACGACCCCCGCCGCCGTGGGCGACCGGCCCGACCGAGGCGACGCCGTCGGTGGCGCCCAGGATCAGCGGCAGCCTGCTGAGCGCCACCCGGTCGTCCGCCCCGTCCACTTCGGCGGCCAGCGTCAGCGGGCCGTTGACGCCGGGGCCGAACCCGGCGGCCAGCAGGTCGTAGGCGCTGCGGGCGGTGCTGCCGGCCGGGCTGCTGCCCTGGTCGGAGGTGCCCAGGTGGAGGGCGGCCGCGGGCAGCGCCAGGACGAGCATGACCACGGCGGCGAGCGCGCCGAGCAGCTTGGGCCGGCGCTCGACGAACCCGGCCCAGCGGGCGGCGAAGCCGGTGGCCGGCTCGGGCCGGGGGCCGTGCGCGGCGAGGCGGGCGCGCTCACGCCGGGACAGCGCCCGTACGCCCAGGTAGGAGAGCAGGGCGGGCAGCAGGGTGACGGAGGCGGCCACGGTGAGCACGACGGTCAGCGCGGCGGCGAGGGCGACGCCGTTGAGGAAGCCGAGCCGCAGCACCAGCATGCCGAGCAGCGCCAGGCACACGGTCGCCCCGGCGAACACCACGGCCCGCCCGGTGGTGGCCACCGCCTCCCGTACCGCTTCCCCGACGGGCAGCCCGCGCCGCAGGCCCGCCCGGTGGCGGGTCACTATGAACAGCGCGTAGTCGATGCCCACGCCCAGGCCGATGAGCACGCCGAGCATCGGCGCGAAGTCGGCGACCGGCATCAGATGCCCGAGCAGCCCGATGCCGGCGTACGCGGTGCCGACGCCGACCAGCGCGGTGGCGATCGGCAGCACGCTGGCGCCCAGCGAGCCGAACGCCAGGTAGAGCACCACGGCGGCGACGCCCACGCCGACCAGTTCGGCGGTGTGCGAGCTGGGCACCTCGTTCGCGGCGGCCACGGCGGTGCCGCCGAACTCCACCCGTACGCCGTCGCCGGCCGCCGCCCGGGCAGTGGCGACGTACGCCCGGACCTGGTCCGGGGTCAGTTCGCCGGCCGGGCGGTCGAAGGCGACCTGGGCGTAGCCGGTGCGGCCGTCGGCGCTGAGCGTGCCGGGCGCGGGTAGCGGGGTGCGCGACCCCTGGTCCGGGGGCGCGGTGGCGTACGGGCTGGTGACGGAGGCGACGCCGGGCAGCGCGGCGAGCCGTTCCAGCATGGCGGTCAGCCGGTGTTCGACCGGGGCCGCGAGGACCCCGCCGGCCGCCTCGCGGTGCCAGACGACGGTGTCGCCCTCGCCGCCGCCGCTGCCGAAGGCCTCGGTCAGCAGGGCGGCGGCGCGGCCGGACTCGGTGCCCGGCACCTCGTAGTCGTCGCTGTAGGCGGGGCCGGCGACGGCGGCCGCGGCGGCCGCGCCGCCGAGGGTGAGCAGCCACAGCAGGACGGTGGCGAGCCGGTGGGCGACGCACCAACGGGCGAGGGCTGCCAACGGTTCGCTCCCTGGTGGGCTCGTGGATCGGACCTGCGTCCTCGGCCAGGCGCCGGACCTGAGGCCGGGCCTGGTGCCGGTACGTCGGGCCCCGTCCGGCGCCGGGCGTCTGCGCCGATCGGGCAGCCGCCCCCGACCGGGACGGGAACGCCCGCCGCGGGCCTTCCGTGCGGACCGGGTCCGTGCGGACCGGGTCCGTGCGGATCGGTGACCCGCGTACAGGACTCTCGCACCCTAACGAGATCCTTTGTCCGTTTCGTGGCGCTCTTCACAGGGGCGTGTCACCCCCGGTGGGCGGTCCCCGCGTCGGCGCGGGGACCGCCCAGGGCGGCGGGCTCACCCCGAGACGCTCTCCCGGCCGTTCTCCAGGTGGCCGGCCAGCCGCCGCCGGAAGCCGCCGGGTGCGGTGACCTCCAGGTCGTACCAGCCGTGCGCGGACGCGGCGGAGTGGGTGAGGGTGCGGCTGCGGCCGGGCCGGACGGTGACGGTACGGGACCGGGCGCGGCGCCCCTCGGCGTGGCCCAGCGGCCGGACGGTGAACGCCACCGGCTCGCGCCCGGTGTTCTCCAGCGTCAGGTGCAGCTCGCGGTCGGCCGGGTGGAGCCGGGTGCCGACCTCCGCTCCCCCGCCGGCCGGTCCGGCGAACTCGCGGCGGAAGCCGTTCGGCCCGGTGACGGTGAAGCGGTACGCCGGGCCGGGCGCCGGCACGCTCCAGCGCGCCCGCCCGCGCACGTCGCGGTGCTGCGGTGCGGCGAACTCGCCGGCGTACGGGTAGAGCGCGAAGCTCGCCGCCGACCGGCCGGTGTTGCTCACCGCCAGCTCCACCGCCCCCTCGGCGGTCCGGGCCTGCACGTCCGGTTGGTAGGGCAGCGGGCGGGCCGGGCGGCGGCCCGGCTCCTGGACCGGCATCCTCTGCTCGGCGGGCGGCTGCGGCCGCCAGCGGCCGGTGAACGGCGGGATCGGTCCCGGGCGCTCCAGGGCGGGCCGGGGCCGCCCGCGCCGGAAGTCGAACGCCCCGGTCAGATCGCCGGTGACCCGGCGGCGCCACGGCGTGATGTTCGGCTCGCGCACCCCCGTCCACGTCTCCAGGAAGCGGATGACCGAGGTGTGGTCGAAGACCTCCGAGCAGACGTAGCCTCCGGTGCTCCACGGCGAGACGACCAGCAGCGGGACCCGGATGCCGAGGCCGGTGGGCTTGCCCTGCCAGCGCTCGTCGGTGTCGTCGGCCGGCGGGACGGGCGGCGGCACATGGTCGAAGAACCCGTCGTTCTCGTCGTAGTTGATCAGCAGCACGGTGTGCCGCCACACCTCGGGGTGGGAGCCGAGCGCGTCGAGGATCTTGTAGACCAGGGTGGCCGAGGCGACGGGCGAGGACGAGCCCGGGTGCTCGGAGTCCACCGCCGAGGGGACCAGGTAGGAGACCTCCGGCAGTCGCCCGGCGGCCACGTCGGCCCGGAACCGGTCGGCCAGGGTGCCGCTCTCCACCCGGCGCAGCCCCCGCTCGAACAGCGAGCGCTCGGCGGGGTCGAGGGCGGCGACCCCCTCCTCCAGCGCGGCCAGCAGCCGCTGCCGCTCGGCCGCCGGGGCGGTGCGCACCTCGGCGTAGAACGCCTCCATGTACGTGTACCCGCCCGTCCTGGCCAGGGCCTTCTTCGCGATCGTCTTGAAGACTCCGAAGAACTCGATGTTGTTGTCGGTGAAGTTCTCCCACTCGGTGTACGTCTGCCAGCTCCGCCCGGCCCGTTCCAGCCGCTCCGGGTACGTGGGCCAGGGATAGCCGGGGTGCTTGCCCTCGTCGTACGCGGCGTTGCTCACCGCCCGGCTGCCGTCGGCCTCGTAGCCGGTCCAGCCGGACCACAGGTGGTTGCGGTTGGGGCTGGTGGAGGTGTGGATCGAGGAGTGGTAGGCGTCGCAGACGGTGAAGGTGTCGGCCAGCTCGTAGTGCAGCGGGATGTCACGGCGGTCGTAGTACGCCATGGTCGCGGCGGTCTTGGCGGAGACCCAGCCGTCCATCCAGCCGTCCCGCCACGCCTTGCCGCCGCCGCTCCAGGAGTGGTCCAGGTCCCCGATGTACTGGAGGTCCTTCGCCTGCGCCTCGGCGGCACCGCGCACCGGGAACGGCAGCACGGCACCGCTCCCGCCGGGTCCCGGCTGCTCGAACACCGACCGTCCCGAGGGCAGCTCCACGGCGTTGCGGTCACCGAAGCCCCGGACGCCCCTGAGCATGCCGAAGTAGTGGTCGAAGGAGCGGTTCTCCTGCATCAGCACGACCACGTGCCTCACCGCCCCCAACCCTCCCGAGGGCGGCCCGGCCGCCAGCGCCTCCCGCAGCGAGGGCGGCAGCAGCGACCCGGTGGCGGCCGGGCCGCCCTCGGGAGGGTTGGGGGCGGTGAGGCAC
>NZ_PVLV01000232.1 GCF_002982015.1 Streptomyces solincola | reverse complement strand
GCCGGCGGTCGCGCACCAGGTCCCACAGTGAACCGGCCGCGCCCGCCTTCTCGTCCCAGGCGCCGAACACCAGCCTGCCGACCCGGGACTGCACCAGCGCCCCCGCGCACATCACGCACGGCTCCAGGGTGACGACGAGCGTGCAGCCGGGCAGCCGCCACTCGCCGAGCGCGGCCGCCGCCCTGCGCAGCGCCAGCACCTCGGCGTGCGCCGTCGGGTCGCCGGTCGCCTCCCGCTCGTTGTGGCCGGTGGCGACCGGCGTGCCGTCCGGGGCCAGCACGACCGCGCCGACCGGCACGTCGCCGGCCAGCGCGGCCTGCTCGGCCTCCGCCAGCGCCCGGCGCATGACCGCACGCCAGGGCTCCCGTACCGGATCGTGGTCGGGTGGCCGGACGGCGTCGGTCGGCATGGGCGCTTCGGGTACCGGATCGCTGAGTGGTGGTCGGGGTGGTCGTGGTGCGGGGTGGGGCACTAGCGGACGGCCTCCAGGACCTCCGCGGCGCCCAGCGCGTCGGCGATCGTGCCGAGCGCGTCGGTGTCGAGTGCCAGCAGCTCCTTCTCGGTCAGGCCGAGGTCGTCGAGGACCAGGCGGTCGCCGACCGGCGCCGCGGGGACCGACCCGGCCGCCGCGGGGGCGCCGTCGTCGTCCTCGTCGTCCACGCCGTCGGGCTCGCCGTCCTCGGTGCCGTCGAGGTCCAGGGCGTCCAGGTCGGTGCCGTCGTCCTCCTGGTCGTCGCCCAGCAGTTCCTTGGTGAGGATCTCCCCGTACGAGGAGCGGGCGGCGGCCGCTCCGTCGGACACGTAGATACGGGGGTCCTCCTCACCCTCCACGCGGACGACGCCGAACCACGCGTCCTCCTGCTCGATGAAGACGACCACGATGTCGTCGTCCACCGAGGCTTCCCGGGCGAGCTCGATCAGATCCGACAAGGTCTCCACATCGTCGAGCTCTGTGTCGCTCGCTTCCCACCCGTCTTCGGTGCGCGCGAGCAGTGCGGCGAAGTACACCGTGACTCTCCCACTGATCAGAGGTGTGAGGATCGGGCGGCCCTCCTGAATGCCCCGCCCACTCGGCATCGTGGCAGATACCAGGCGCTGAGGAGAGGTGTTCCGCTCTTGCGTCGTGCACCAGTCTGGCTCCGGCGGCCGTTCGGTGTCACTCGGCGACTCGAACCGAAGCGGTCGAAGCCCATCGAAGCGCGTCGAAGCGCGTCGGAGTAGGTCGAGAGCGATCGGGTGCGATCGGGTCAGGTCGGCGGCGCAATCCAGGCGACGGTGTTGAGCGGAACCGGACGAATGGGCGGAGGAGACCTCTCCCTACGCTCCCGCTTCCCGCGTCCCGTTTCGCTGCCGCTACCGCTACCAGCGGAACGTGCGCATCCGCATCTGCTGCCGCATCCGGGCGGCCCTGGCCCGGCGCGGCTGCACCCGGTCGCGCAGCGCCTTCGCCTCGTACAGCTCGCGGAGGAACTGCGCCCGGCGCCGCCGGCGCTCGGCGTCGGTCTCCGGCCCCTCCGGCCGCGGCCCGCCGACCACCGGCGGCTCCTCGATCAGCCGCCGTTCCGCCTGGCGCTCGGCACGCGCGCGGTCGATACCGGAAACGGCCTCGGCGGTACCGGAGCCACCGGAGCCACCGGAGGCGGTGTCGGACGTATCGGAAGCGGCCTCGGGGGCGGGGGTACGGGCCTGGCGGCGGGAGGTGCGGGCGCGCTGGCGCCGCCGATCCTGCTCTCCGTGCTCCGGCATCTCGACCACCCCCAGGCTGGGTCCGTCCACCCCACCTTCCCTCCCTGGCGTGGGTTGATGCCAGTGCGGGCTAGGGTTGAGGACATGCGGATTCACGTCGTCGACCACCCGTTGGTGGCGCACAAACTCACCACGCTGCGCGACAAGCGCACCGACTCCCCGACCTTCCGCCGGCTGGCAGACGAGCTGGTGACCCTGCTCGCCTACGAGGCGACACGGGACGTGCGCACCGAGCAGGTCGACGTGGAGACCCCGGTGACCCCGACGACCGGGGTGAAGCTCTCCTCCCCCAAGCCGCTGGTGGTGCCGATCCTGCGGGCCGGTCTCGGCATGCTGGACGGCATGGTCCGGCTGCTGCCGACCGCCGAGGTGGGCTTCCTGGGGATGATCCGCAACGAGGAGACGCTGGAGGCGTCGACGTACGCGACCCGGATGCCGGAGGACCTCTCCGGGCGCCAGGTCTACGTGCTCGACCCGATGCTGGCCACCGGCGGGACGCTGGTCGCCGCGATCCAGGAGCTGATCAAGCGCGGGGCCGACGACGTCACGGCGGTCGTGCTGCTGGCGGCGCCCGAGGGCGTGGAGCTCATGGAGCGCGAGCTGGCGGGTACGCCGGTCACCGTCGTCACCGCGTCGGTCGACGAGCGGCTCAACGAGCACGGGTACATCGTCCCGGGGCTCGGTGACGCGGGCGACCGGATGTACGGCACCGCGGACTGACCGCCGCCGCCCGGACTCGTACCGCCGCCGCCTGGAGCTCAAGGGTCCGTACGCGGTGCCCGGGCCCGTAACGCCACCGCCTCCGCCCGGACCGCCGCGCTCTCGGACGCGGGTGCGGCTAGCACTTCTCCGGTGCGGGCTTCTTCGGTTCGGCGAGGGCCGTCATGGCCGCGGTGGCGTCCTTCGGCGGCGTCAGCGTCTTGAACGCGGTGCCGATGATCAGGTCGACGTCGGCCGTCCGGCGCGGGTCCGTCTTCTGCGCCGCGCCCTTCAACTGGGTCGCGAGCACCGGGAACGCCGCCTTGGTGGAGTCGGTGGCGCCCAGCAGGACGCCCGGCCCCGGGACCTTCTTGTCGTAGGCGGCCGGTGCGTTGCCGACCTTGCCGATGGTGAAGCCGCGCTTCTTCAGCTCGTCGGCGGTCGCCTTGGCGAGCCCCGCCCGGGGCGTGGCGTTGTAGACGTTCACCGTGATCTGGGCCGGCTTGAGCGGGGCGTACACGGCGGTGGTGGTGGCGGTCGTCGCCTTGCGCGGCTTGCAGGCCGTGCCGGCGGCGGTGCCGGTACGCCCGTTCCCGCCGTCGCCGAAGACGTCGACCAGTTGCAGCGTCCCCCATCCGGCCAGGCCCAGGGCGACCACGGCGGAGAGACCGACCACGATCCGGCGGCGGCGCCGGGGGCGTCGCATCCGCGGGTACGTATTGCCCGTGATGCGGTACTTCCCGCCCATACCTGGGGGAGTGAGCATGCTCATGGGCGCAGCGTAATGCGGGCCCCTGACTATGCCTACAGAAGGATCATCCGATGACCGCCGGACGGGTGTGAAACGGTCCGAACGACTGATCCGGCAAGGTCGAAGGGGAGCCGTCGGGCCAGAGGCCGTCAGTCCGGGGCGGCCGGGCGGTCAGCCCAGTTCGAGGACGCGCGCGTGGAGCACCTGGCGCTGCTGGAGGGCCGCGCGCACGGCGCGGTGCAGCCCGTCCTCCAGGTAGAGGTCGCCCTGCCACTTCACGACGTGGGCGAAGAGGTCGCCGTAGAACGTCGAGTCCTCGGCGAGGAGCGTCTCCAGGTCGAGCTGGCCCTTGGTGGTGACGAGCTGATCGAGGCGGACCGGGCGGGGCGCGACGTCCGCCCACTGCCGGGTGCTTTCCCGGCCGTGGTCGGGGTACGGCCGCCCGTTGCCGATGCGCTTGAAGATCACACGGAAAGCCTACCGGGCCGACGGCGCCCGGCGCAGCCACGCGGCGTCGGCGGGATTCGGTCCATCGGTCCAAAGGCGGGCAGACCGGTACGGGGGAGCGCGGCGGCGGTGTCCCGGTTCACCCGGGTGGCGCATCGAACGGCGAAACGGACGGCGAGACGAGGAAAGACCGGAGGTAGGTGCTCCGGATGCCGGAACGGGGCGTGACCGGGAGAGGTGCTCCGGACGCCGGAACGGGGCGCGACCGGAAGGTACTCCGGCCGCGCCCCGCGCGCCCTCGGCGCCGCCTGCTCTCAGCGGGCGGCTAGTGAGGCGGTGCGCGTCACTCGGTCACCTCGTGGCCGTGGCCGTCGTGCAGACCGCCGCCGCTGCCCTCGTCGCCCTCGGTGGGCACGGTGACGACCGGCTTGTTCAGCGAGCTGAGGTCATGCGCATAGGTGCCGACCGCGTTGGCGATGACGTCGATGTTCGCGTCGAACGCCGGCATGCTGATGTTGTCGAGGTCGTCGCACTTGGCGTGGTAGCAGGAGTCGTAGGCGACGCCGGCCGTGCCGCCGAACTTGGCGGCCTGCGCGGCAGTCTTGACGCCCTCCGCGCCGGTGAAGGTGCCACCGGAGGGGATGCCGACCTCGATGAACGGCCCGTAATCGGAGCGGCCGGTGAAGTCGGTGCCCTCGTGCGGCAGCCCGCGCTTGTCCATGAACTGGTTGATGTCCCGCTCCAACTGGGCGGAGCCGGCCGGGCCCGCCGGCGAGCCGACGCCGTCGGAGTCGTCGCCGTCGTACACGAACAGCCCGTAGTTCGGCGAGGCGATCATGTCGAAGTTCAGGTAGAGCTTGATCTCCTTGCGGTCCAGCGCGTTGAGGTTGGCCACGTAGTGCTCGGAGCCGAGCAGGCCGTTCTCCTCGGCGGACCACCAGGCGAAGCGCACCTTGTTGGTGGTCTTGTTCGCCTCCTTCGACTTGGCGAACTTCAGCGCCACGTCGAGGAGACCGGCCGATCCGGAGGCGTTGTCGTTGATGCCGGGGCCGGCCGTCACGCTGTCCAGGTGCGAGCCGAGCATCACGGTGTTGGCCGCGTTGCCGCGGGCGGTCTCCGCGATGACGTTGTTGGTGGTCCGCTTCTCCTGAAGCTGGCGGATCTCGAAGCGGACGGTCACCGGGCCCTTGGCCGCGTCGGCGGCGAGCCGCTCGCCGTCCGCCTGGGTGACGCCACCGGTCGGGATCTTGCCGGCCGCGGCGTCGCCGAGGGTGCCGGAGAGCGCGCCCTCGGTGTTGTTATAGATGATCGCGCCGGCCGCGCCGGCCGCCGCGGCCTGCGCCTGCTTGTCGGCGAAGGAGCAGCCGCCCCGCTTGATCAGGGCGATCTTGCCGGTGTACGCGGTCCCCGCGTAGTCGGCCGTCTCGCAGCCGGGCGTCGCGTCCTCGGCCGGGGCCGGCACCGCGGCCAGCGCGGCGGTCAGGCCGCCCACCGGCGTCGACTTGGTGTAGGTCATCGCGGATATCGCGACGTCCCGGGCCTCGGGCGAGACCACCGCCAGCTTCTCGGCCTGGGTGTTCGTGTACTGGAAGTCGAACTTCTGGTACGAGACCTGGTAGCCGGCCTTCTTGAGCTGCTGGTACACGTACGCGGCGGAGGCGTCGTGACCGATCGTCCCGGCCGCGCGGTTGCCGCCGGCCGAGTCGGCTATCTGCTGGAACTTCTTCAGGTGCGTGTAGCCGTCCGAGGCGGAGGCTTCGCGCACCAGCTTCTGCGAGAGCTTCGCGGCCTTCTTCGCCGCCTCCTTGCCGGGGTCGGTCCGGACGGCGGAGGCGGGCGAGGCGGAGACCAGCAGGAGCGGAGTCGCGAGTGCGGCTGCGGCCAGGGCGGCCGCTGCTCTGCGATGGGATGCGTTCACAGAGGTCCTTCCGGTGCGAACGAGGTTGAGGGGAAGCTAGCGATCTCCACGGCTCCTGTGAACGGATGTGCCGCAACTCGCGTCCGATCGCGTACGTTTGGCATCCGAACCCGTCACTTCGAGGCCGAACTTCCCTTTCCCCGCGCCGATCCGGACGCCTTGGCGCCCGTGGAAGACGTCGCCGTGGCCGACTCGGACCCCTTGACTGCCGTGGCCGACTTGGCCGACTTCGTTGCCTTCGCCGACTTCGTTGCCTTCGCCGACTTCGTTGCCTTCGCAGCCGGGGCCGCCGGGGTCGGCTTCGCCGCCTTGGCCGCCGTGGCCGCCTTGGCTGGCTTCGCCGCCTCGGTCGGCTGCGCCGCCTTGGCCGCACGCTTGGCCTCCTGCTTGTAGGCGCGCACCCGGGCCAGCGACTCCGGCCCGGTGATGTCGGCCGCCGACCGGTACGAGCCCTCCTCGCCGTACCCGCCCGCCGCCTCCCGCCAGTCGGCCGGCCGTACCCCGTACTGCTTGCCGAGCAGCGCCAGGAAGATCTGCGCCTTCTGCCGGCCGAAGCCGGGCAGCGCCACCAGCCGGGCCAGCAGCTCCTCGCCGCTCTCCGCGTCCGCCCAGACCGCCGCCGCGTCGCCGTCGTACTCCTCCACCAGGTACCGGCACAGCGCCTGCACCCGTTTGGCCATCGACCCCGGATAGCGGTGTACGGCCGGC
Organism: Streptomyces solincola; assembly: GCF_002982015.1. GTDB lineage: Bacteria > Actinomycetota > Actinomycetes > Streptomycetales > Streptomycetaceae > Streptomyces > Streptomyces solincola. Next base: position 1,745 of record NZ_PVLV01000232.1, on the reverse strand, counting down.
TTGGCGGCCAGCATCCCGGCGAACGCCTCCGGGTCGTAGCCGGCGATCTCGTGGGCGTCCAGGTCGTCGCCGCCCATCCGGCGGGCGATGGTGTACGGCCCCGAGAACGCCCATTCCATGGGCACCTGCTGGTCGAGCAGCATCCCGACGAGCGCGGCGAGCGGACTGCGCCCCAGCAGCTCGTCCGCCTCGGCTTGCTGGGCGAGGTGGATCGTGGTGGTCATGTTCCGATGATCGCCCGGCGGCCCGGGCCCCGCACGGCGGGACGGGGGCCGCGGGACAGCGAGGGTGACATGAGTCACATCACCCGCGGGTCGCTCACTGCCACCCGTGCCGTTCGCCCCGTTTCCCGCCCCTCTGCGTCCCCTATATGTCCCGTGTGCGCGCTCAGTGGACACTCCGGGAGCCGGCCGCCGGTCCGAGGTGGGCCGGAAGGGGCGAAACCCCCTTCGCTCGGGGCGAGGACGGTCATACGATCTTCCCGGCCGTAGGGGCCGGCTCCATGATCGAGGGACTCTTGTTGAACATCCGCCGCACGCTGGCCACCGCCGTCGCCGCCGCAGTGACCGCCCCCGTCTTCCTGCTGTCCGCCACGCCGGCTCTGGCCGTGCCCCGGTCCGCCGGCACCACGCCCGCCACCACCGTGGACGCGTCCGCCCCCGCCCTCGCCGCTGCGCCCGCGTCTGCGTCCGCAGACCCGGGCGCAGCGCAGCGGACCGTCCGCGACCGGGACGCCGCCGGTCTGCCCGCCCCGGACGCCCGGCAGTCGCCCAAGGCCGCGGACGACCGGAAGTCGGCGACGGCGGGCGGCGACCGGAAGTCGGCGAAGGCCCAGGAGGCCCAGAAGGGCAAGCCCTCCATCGAGGACCTGGAGCGCGCGCTCGCCGCCGCCGAGCAGGCCTACCGGGACGCCAAGGCCGCCGAGGACACGGCCCTGGCGGAGCTGAAGCGGATCTCCGCCCCCGACTCCCCGCTCGTGCTCGCACTGGCCGATGCCAGGAGGCTGGCCAAGGACGCCGCCGCCGCCCGGACCGCCGCCGACAAGGCGCTCGCCGAGGCGGAGGCCGCCCTGGACGCGCTGCCCGAGGACGCCACCGAGGAGCAGAGGACGGCGGCCGAGCAGGCTGTGGCGGACGCGGCGACGGCTGCCGAAGCCGCTACGGAGAAGGACGAGAAGGCGGCGGCGAAGGCGACCGCCGCCCACGACGACCTGGCCGACGCCCAGGTGGAGGCGTCCAAGGTCGTCCACCGCGCCGAGCTGGCCACCGCCAAGGCGCTGAAGGCCAAGGAGGCGGCCGGAAAGGCGCTGGAGGACGCGCTGGCCGAGGCCGGGGACGACTCCTGCACCCCCGCGCCCCGGCTGACGGTCGACGCGAAGGGGCTGCCCGGTGCGATCGCCCGCGGCGCCACCGCGGAGTTCACCGTCCGCGTCACCAACGGCACCCGCGAGACCCTCGACACCGTCCTGCCGTACGTCGCGGTGCGCGCCGTCGACGAGAGCGGCCAGCAGGGCGCCTCCGGCAGCCTCCGGCTCACCTGGTCCGGTGCCGGGTCACCGGCCTGGCAGAAGCCCGACGCCGATCACCGCACCGGTGTGGTGAAGGGGCTCAAGCCCGGCGAGCACGCCGACATCAAGGTACGGCTGGCGGTCGACGCCGCGGCGCCGCTGGGCGTGGGCACGCTCTCGATCACCGCCGACTACCGCAACGACGACGGCTCCTGCGGCTACACCCCGTACTACTACG
>NZ_PVLV01000231.1 GCF_002982015.1 Streptomyces solincola | reverse complement strand
CCCCCGCGCCCCCGCCGCCGGCCGCCGAGCCGCAGACCGACCGGCCCGCCGGCACCTGGGCGGCCCTGCGCCCGCTCCTGCTGCGGCTGCACTTCTACGCCGGCGTCCTGATAGCCCCGCTGCTGCTGGTCGCCGCCGCCAGCGGACTGCTCTACGCCCTCTCCTACCAGGCGGAGAAGGTCGTCTACCGGCACGAGCTGACCGTGCCGGCAGGCGAGCGGACCGTGCCGCTCGGCGAGCAGGTCGAGGCCGCCCGCGCCGCCCACCCCGACATCCCGGTGACCGCCGTCTGGCCTTCGCCCGAGCCGGGCGCCACCACCCGGGTGCTGATGGCCGATCCCACGCTCGCCGAGGGCGTCTCGCTCGCCGTCTTCGTCGACCCGTACACCGGCGAGGTGCGCGGCGACCTGCCGAGCTACGGCAGCAGCGGCGCCCTGCCCCTGCGCACCTGGCTCGCCCGCCTCCACGTCGACCTGCACCTCGGTGAACCCGGCCGCAACTACAGCGAGATGGCGGCGAGCTGGATGTGGGTGGTGGCCCTCGGCGGCCTCGCCCTGTGGATCGGCCGCCGCCGCACCGCGCGCCGCTCCCTCGCCGTCCCCGAGCGCGGGCTCACCGGCCGCCGCCGCACCCTGTCCTGGCACGGCACGGTCGGCCTGTGGACGGTGGCCGGGCTCGTCGTCCTCTCCGCCACCGGCCTGACCTGGTCCCGCTACGCGGGCGAGAACATCGACGCGGTCCGCTCCCAGCTCGGCGGGGCGACGCCGGCCGTCTCCGCCGCCCTGGACGGCGCGGCCCCGGCCGGCGGCGGGCACGAAGGCCACGGCGACGGACACGGAGCGGCCGCGGCCACCGGCCCGGACATCGGCATCGACCGGGCGGTAGCGGCGGCCGAGGCCGCCGGGGTGACCGGCGGCCCGATCGCGGTCACCCTCCCCGCCGAGGGCCAGGCGTACGTCGTCAAGCAGACCGACACCGCCTTCCCGGTCCATCTGGACTCGGTGGCCGTCGACCCGGCGGACGGCCGGATCACCGACGAACTCCGGTTCGGCGACTACCCGTTGCTCGCCAAGCTGACCAGGCTGGGCATCGACGCGCACATGGGCGTGCTGTTCGGGCTGCCCAACCAGCTCGCGCTGGCCGCGCTGATGACCGGGCTGATCCTGCTGATCCTGTGGGGCTACCGGATGTGGTGGCAGCGCGGACCGGTCAAGGGCCGCGCCTCGGGGCCCGGCCGCCCGGTCCGGCGCGGCGCCTGGCGGCGGCTGCCCGCGCCCCTGCTGCTCCCGCTGACCGCCGTCGCCGCGCTGACCGGCTGGTTCGTGCCGATGCTGGGCCTCAGCCTGCTGGCGTTCCTGCTGGTGGACATCGCGGTCGGGGCGCTCGCCCGCCGCCGCGGGCGCCCCGCCGCCGGCTGAGGCCGGCAGGGGGAGGGGCGCCGCCCCGGGCAGACGCCCCGGGCGGACGCCCCGCAGACACGCCCCCCAGACACGCCCCGAGGAGCAGCCCCTTTCCCCCTACGGGGTGTACTTGTAGCCGACCCGCCGCACCGTCTGGATGGTGTGGCGGTGCTCGGCGCCCAGCTTCCGCCGCAGCCGGGCGACATGGACGTCCACCGTGCGCCCGTCGCCCACGTGCCCGTACCCCCACACGGTGGTGACGAGCTGGTCCCGGGTGTGCACCCGGTGCGGGTGGGCCACCAGATGGGCCAGCAGCTCGAACTCCAGGTACGTCAGGTCCAGCACCCGCCCGTCGACGAGCGCGGTGCGGCGCTCGGCGTCGATGGCCACCGGGCCGTCGGCGGGGTCGCCGTCCGCCGGACCGGCCGCCTCCTGCCCCGCGGCCGGGACCAGGACCAGGTAGCCGACCATCGGCGGCTGGCCGGGCAGCGAGGGCACCGCTCCCGCGGGCGCCGGCAGCCAGGTGGTGCCGGGCGCCAGCAGCTCGGTGACGTCCACCGCCTCGTCCCGGCCGACGGCGCGCAGCCGCCGGCCCGGGAACGGGAGCGCGGACGGCGTCTGTGGGACGGCGGCGGCGGTCGCGGCGGCAGCCGACCCGACCGGCAGCGAACGCGTCTGCGCGGGGCCCTGAGGACGCGTCTGCGGACGGGCCTGAGGGCGGGTCTGGGGAGGGGAAAGCGTCTGGGACATCGGGGATCAGCTCTTCTCGCGGCGCGAAGGGACGAGTGGACGTCGTACGTCGTCGTGCGCGGCGGTGAGGAGCCCTGCGGTGGAGGGGCGGACCGGGAGGGCGCTCTCAGCTAGCCGGCGCGTGCGTCGCGCGGCAACAGACCCGGTCGAAGTCGTCATGCTGACGGGTAGGCCAGAACGGCATCAGGTCGCTGCGACCCGTCGCGGTGTGCTTCAAGCTGGCCATGGCCCCATTGAACCAGACGAGAGCCGCCCGGTGACCGGCCGTTCGCGAAACCGGCTTGTCCTCGCCGGTGGGCCGAAGGCCCCCGGGCACGCCGCGGAGGCGTCCGCCGCGCACCGTGCGGCGGACGCCTCCGCGGTCCCGCATGCCGCTCAGACCTGCCCGGCCTTCTCCAGCGCCGTGCAGCAGGTGTCCACCAGCAGCCTGGTGACCACGTACGGGTCGACGTTGGCGTTGGGGCGGCGGTCCTCGATGTAGCCCTTGCCGTCCTGCTCGACCTGCCAGGGGATGCGCACCGAGGCGCCGCGGTCGGAGACGCCGTAGCTGTACTCGTTCCACGGGGCGGTCTCGTGCAGCCCGGTCAGCCGGTCGTCGATGCCGGCACCGTAGTTCTTGACGTGGTCCAGCGGCTTGGAGCCCTCGCCCAGCGCCTCGCAGGCGGTGATGATCGCCTCGTAGCCCTCGCGCATCGCCCGGGTGGAGAAGTTGGTGTGCGCGCCCGCGCCGTTCCAGTCGCCCTTGACCGGCTTCGGGTCGAGCGTCGCGGAGACCTTGAAGTCCTCCGCGGTGCGGTACAGCAGCCAGCGGGCCACCCAGAGCTGGTCGGAGACCTCCAGCGGGGAGAGCGGGCCGACCTGGAACTCCCACTGGCCCGGCATGACCTCGGCGTTGATGCCGGAGATCCCGAGGCCGGCGGCGAGGCAGTTCTCCAGGTGGGCCTCCACCACGTCCCGGCCGAAGATCTCGTCGGCGCCGACGCCGCAGTAGTAGCCGCCCTGCGGGGCCGGGAAGCCGCCGGCCGGGAAGCCGAGGGGCCGCTCGCCGTCGAAGAAGGTGTACTCCTGCTCGATGCCGAAGACCGGCTCCTGGGCGGCGAAGCGGCCCGCCACCTCGGCCAGCGCCGCCCGCGTGTTGGAGGAGTGCGGCGTCATGTCCGTGTTGAGCACCTCGCACAGCACCAGCAGGTGCTCGCCGCCGCGGACCGGGTCCGGGCAGGAGAACACCGGTCGCAGCACCCGGTCCGAGGCGTGGCCCTCGGCCTGGTTGGTGCTGGAGCCGTCGAAGCCCCAGAGCGGCAGCGCCGCCACGCCGTCCACCGCACCGGCCAGGATCCTCGTCTTGGAGCGCAGCTTCGCGGTCGGCTCGGTGCCGTCGATCCAGATGTACTCGGCCTTGATGCTCACGTCGACAACCTCACTTCGCGGGTGCAGCGGTGGTGCAGCGGTGTGCGCGCAGCCTGTCAACGGCGCGTTTCCCGTCCGTTGCCCGTCGGTGAACCACGTGTTACCGGTCCCCGGGGCCGGCTGCCGGCCGCCTGCCGCATCCTCGCCGCCGCCCCGCCCCGGGGCCACCCGGGAAGCGCCGAAGCCCGCCACCCGTAGACGATTGTCGTACGAACGGTGGTACGCGATGCAGACTGGCGTCCATGCCTCACGCCACTCCCTCCCCCTCCGCTCCTCCCTCCCCGCTCCGGATCGGCCTGCTCGGCACCGGCCCCTGGGCCGGCCACACCCACGCCCCCGCGCTCGCCGCGCACCCCGGTGTCCGCTTCACCGGCGTCTGGGGGCGGCGCCCCGAGGCCGCCGCCGCCCTCGCGGCCGCCCACGGCACCCGCGCCTACGCCGACCCGGACGCGCTGATCGCCGACTGCGACGCGGTGGCCTTCGCCCTGCCGCCGGACGTGCAGGCCCCGCTCGCCGCCCGCGCCGCCGCGGCCGGCCGCCACCTGCTCCTCGACAAGCCGGTCGCCACCACCGTGGCCGCCGCCCGCGAGGTCGCCGAGGCCGCCGAGCGGGCCGGGGTGGCCTCCGTCGTCTTCTGCACCCTGCGCTTCGCCCCGGAGACCGCCGCCTGGATCGAGGAGCAGTCCGCGCGCGGCGGCTGGTACCTGGCCCAGGCGCACTGGCTCGGCTCGCTCTTCGCCGCCGGCTCCACCAGCGAGTACGCCGCCTCCCCGTGGCGCCGGGCCAAGGGCGGCGCCCTGTGGGACGTCGGCCCGCACGCCCTCTCCGTACTCCTCCCCGTCCTCGGCGAGGTCACCGACCTCTCCGCCGCCGTCACCACCCCGGACGGCGCGCACCACCTGGTCCTGCGGCACGCCTCCGGCGCGTCCGCCACGGCCACCCTGAGCCTGTCCGCCCCGCCCGCCGCCGCGCACGCCGGCCTCGAGCTGTTCGGCGAGCACGGCCGCGCCGCCCTGCCGTCCTGGCAGGGCGCCGGCCCCGCCCTGCACGCCGCCCTGGACGCCCTCCTCGCCGCCGTCCGCCACGACCGCCCCCACCCCTGCGACGCCCGCTTCGGCCTCCGTCTCACCGAACTCCTCGCCGCCGCCGGAACCCCCTGACCGCACCTGTCCCACCCGCCCCAAACCCCGTCCCCCCAGGGCGAATTGTCAGTGCCCGGCGGTAGAATGGAGACACATCGCAGGGCCCGGGGGAGGGCCCCGCACCGCGTACCAGGAGGTCGCCGATGGCCGTAGCCACCCTCACGACCCTGCCCGCAGCCCGCGTCGAGCCGCCCGCCAGGAAACCCCTGCCCGCCGGCCTGCCGCGCGAGTGGTACATCACCCACAACCGCCGCCTCAAGGCCATGCGCCTGGCCATCGCCCTGCTCGACTCGGGCGTCTACCACCCCGCCGCCGCCGACGACGCCACCATCCACGCCGTCGCCGCCCGCATCGGCGTCCACCCCCCGTCCCCCACCACCTGCCGCCTCGTCCGCACCCTCATCTACACCGGCTGACCCGGAGGCCGGCCCGCCGCCCCCGTCCGCGCCCCACCGGCGCGCGGGGGCGGACCCGTCAGGTGGCGGACCGGGCGACCCGCGGCTCCGGCTGCTCGGCGGCGCCACTCGCGTAACCGGTCAGCTCCCGTACGCACTGCCGGACCGCCTCCCACGGCCGCCCGAGCACTGCCCCGGCGCCGACCCGCAGGGAAAGCTCCGCCGCCGCCGGAGCCGCCGCCGCATGCCCGACCCGGACGGTGCAGCCGACCGAGGAGTACGGAGCGGGGGTGCCCTCCGGGGCGGTGACCCCCAAGGTGACGGCACACCCCTCCAGCACGGCCCGCTCGGACACGGCGAGCTCGCGGCGGTCGGCGGGCAACGCCTCGAGGAAGGCCCGCACCGCCGGATGCAGCCGGGGGCTCTCGTCCCCGGTCAGGTGGGTATGGCTGACCACCGTCCCCCGCACGAGGAGGAAGGCGACCACACCCGGGACCGCGTCAGACGAAGTAGTCCTCCGCGTCTTCCTGATCACCGGTCATCAGGCTGGACAGGGCCTGGACCTCGTCACTTCCGAGAAAGTAGGGCCAGGTGTGGTGCAGGTAGAAGAAGCGCCCCGTGTCGTCCAGCAGGACGATGCCGTTCTCGGACGTCTCCCAGCCCACCGGGAAGAGCCGGCGTCCCAGGCCGCGCGCCAGTTCGGCGATCTCCTCCGCGTCCCCGTCGTAGCCGAACGTCGGATCGGCCCGGAACCGCCGCTCCGGGGCCAACGGCATGGGGAACTCCAGTCCGACGTAGGACGCGACGAAACGATGCGCCTCCTCCCACGGCTCCAGGGCGGCGCCCTGGTCCGCGGAGCGGCGGACGCGGGCGGTGATCAGCCGGTCCGCCTTGTCCCTGTTTCCGCTCTCGTCCTCTCGCCCGGGATGCCAGCCGTTCGCTCGCAGCCACGCGTCGAGCTCATCGAACTCCCGCAGCGCGGTCGCCATGTCGCGGTACGCGTCCTCGTCGACGTTCGGCCAGCCCACGCCCACGACGTCCAGCATGGTGTCGACGCCTTCGGGAATCGTGTAACCCATGATGCGCCCCCGTCATCGATCCTCGATCAGGAAAGATCTTCGGCGAGGATGTCACGGCGAGGTCTTGTCGGCCAACCGGCCTGTGCGCGGCCGGCCAAGGGCGAAGCCCCCCGCTCCGGTGGAGCGGGGGGCTTCGTCGGTGCGGGCGGGCGGCGGGCCCGCGGGCGGCCTAGAGGTCGAAGTACAGCTCGAACTCGTGCGGGTGCGGGCGGAGCTGGATCGGGGCGATCTCGTGGGTGCGCTTGTAGTCGATCCAGGTCTCGATCAGGTCGGAGGTGAAGACGCCACCGGCCTGGAGGTACTCGTTGTCCTGCTCCAGCGCGTCGAGGACGGCGGGCAGGGAGGTCGGGACCTGGGGGACGCCCGCGTGCTCCTCGGGGGCCAGCTCGTAGAGGTCCTTGTCGATCGGCTCGGCCGGCTCGATCTTGTTCTTGATGCCGTCCAGGCCCGCGAGGAGGAGGGCCGAGAAGGCCAGGTACGGGTTGGAGGACGGGTCCGGGGCGCGGAACTCGACGCGCTTGGCCTTCGGGTTGGAGCCGGTGATCGGGATGCGCATCGCGGCGGAGCGGTTGCGCTGCGAGTACACCAGGTTGACCGGGGCCTCGAAGCCCGGCACCAGGCGGTGGTAGGAGTTCACCGTCGGGTTGGTGAAGGCCAGCAACGACGGGGCGTGCTTGAGGATGCCGCCGATGTAGTAGCGGGCGGTGTCCGAGAGGCCCGCGTAGCCCTGCTCGTCGTAGAAGAGCGGCTCGCCGCCGGTCCACAGGGACTGGTGGACGTGCATGCCGGAGCCGTTGTCGCCGAAGATCGGCTTGGGCATGAAGGTCGCGGTCTTGCCGTTGCGCCAGGCGACGTTCTTCACGATGTACTTGAAGAGCATCAGGTCGTCGGCCGCGGCCAGCAGCGTGTTGAACTTGTAGTTGATCTCGGCCTGGCCGGCGGTGCCGACCTCGTGGTGCTGGCGCTCGACCTGCAGGCCGACCCGCTCCAGCTCCAGGGAGATCTCCGACCGCAGGTCGGCGAAGTGGTCGACCGGCGGGGCCGGGAAGTAGCCGCCCTTGTAGCGGACCTTGTAGCCGCGGTTGTCCTCGACCTTGCCGGTGTTCCAGGCGCCGGCCTCGGAGTCGATGTGGTAGAAGCCCTCGTTCGCGGCGGTGCTGAAGCGCACCGAGTCGAAGACGTAGAACTCCGCCTCGGGACCGAAGAACGCGGTGTCCGCGATGCCGGTGGAGGCCAGGTACGCCTCCGCCTTCTTGGCGATGTTGCGCGGGTCGCGGCTGTACTGCTCGCCCGTGATCGGGTCGTGGATGAAGAAGTTGATGTTCAGCGTCTTGTCACGGCGGAACGGGTCCACGCGGGCCGTCGAGAGGTCGGCGCGCAGGGCCATGTCGGACTCGTGGATCGCCTGGAAGCCGCGGATCGACGAGCCGTCGAAGGCCAGCTCCTCGGCCGGGTCGAACGCCGTGGCCGGAATCGTGAAGTGCTGCATCACGCCGGGAAGGTCGCAGAAGCGGACGTCGATCATCTTGACGTCGTTGTCCGCGATGTACTTCTTGACGTCGTCGGCGTTCTGGAACATCCAACTCCTCCTACTCCCGCCCAGGGGAGGGCGGGGTTGCAGCTCGGTCGTGCGGCCAGTGCGGTGGCACACGCTCATCCCGACCTTAGGGACGCGGCATTTCTCAAGCATGACCCATTTGTTTCGCTCAAGTTAACCGGAGCGGGCCCCGCCGTGCCCGCCGGCGCCCCCTGCCCCGCCCCGCCCGGTCCCGCGCCGACCCGGGCGGAAGTGATCGAAAGCGGGCGCAGTACCGTGGTCGGGTGGACAACAGGCAAGCAATCGGATCGTGGCTCTCCGGGCCGCGTGCGGCCGCCGAGGAGATGGGCGCCGACTTCGGCTACCGGGGTGAGCGGCTCGGCCTCCCCGAGCACGGCCCCGGCTCCCTCGCGCCGCTGGGCCGCCGGTTCGGCGCCCTCTTCGTCGACTGGGCCCTGTGCCTGCTGATCGCCTACGGCCTCATCGCCCGCGGTGACGGCTCCACCGCGGCCGGCAACTGGGCCGTGGTGGTGCTGTTCGTGCTGAACGTGCTCACCGTCGGCACCGTCGGCTGCACCCCCGGCAAGCGGCTGCTCGGCCTGCGGGTGATCTCCGTGGACGGCACGCGGCTGGGCGCCGGCCGCGCGGTGCTGCGCAGCGCCCTGCTCTGCCTGGCCCTGCCCGCGCTGGTCTGGGACCGGGACGGGCGCGGACTGCACGACCGGGCCGGCCGCGCGATCCAGGTGCGGGGATGACGGCGGACGGCTGAGCGGACGACGTACGGCGGAGGGCGCCCGATCCGGGATCGGGCGCCCTCCGCCGTACCGCCGCCGGTGCGGACGCGGTCAGCGCGTCCGGCCGCCGCGCGGCATGCGCATGCCCTTGGGCATGGGGCCCTTCGGCAGCGGCATGTTGCTCATCAGGTCGCCCATGGCGCGCAGCCGGTCGTTGGTGGCGGTCACCTGGGGGCCGGCGAGCACCCGGGGCAGCTTCAGCAGGGTGGTGCGCACCTTCTTCAGCGGCACCTGGCCCTCGCCGTCGCCGACGATGAAGTCGTGCACGGGCACGTCCACCACGATGCGGGCCATCCGCTTCTTCTCGGCGGACAGCAGGGTGCGCAGCCGGTTCGGGTTGCCCTCGGCGACCAGCACGATGCCGGCCTTGCCGACGGCCCGGTGGACCACGTCCTGGTTGCGGTTCATCGCCACCGCCGGGGTGGTGGTCCAGCCGCGGCCGATGTTCTGGAGCACCGCGGCCGCCGCGCCGGGCTGGCCCTCCATCTGCCCGAAGGCGGCCCGCTCGGCGCGGCGCCCGAAGACGATCGCCATGGCCAGGAAGGCCAGCAGGAAGCCCAGGATGCCCAGATAGACGGGGTGCCCGATCAGGAACCCGATCGCGAGGAGGACGCCGAAGACGACGACTCCCACGCCCGCGACGACGAGACCGACCTTCGGGTCGGCCTTGCGGGTCATCTTGTACGTCAGAGCGATCTGCTTGAGTCGCCCGGGGTTCGCGGTCGCGTCAGCGCCGCTCTCCGCTTGTGCCTTCCTCGCCATGCTGTGAAGTTTACGTGGCGCGCGGCGTCCGGTCCGAGGCGGCCTCGAGAACATCCTGGGCCGCCACCCGGTCCGCCGCCCGGCGGCGGTCCTCCAGCACGGAGGTCCAGGCGTTGCGCCGGGCGGTGCGCTGCCCGGCGCCCAGCAGCAGCGCCTCGACGGCCCGCAGGGCGCCGGTGACGGTGACGGACGGGAAGGGCGCGGCGGCGACGGTCCGCCCGGGCGCGCCCGGGTGCGCGGCGCTCCCGGCCTCGTGGAGATGGCGGACGCGGGAACGGCCGGGCGCGGGGGTCGGGGCCTGCATGGGGAGAGCCTCCCAGGGGCGCGGGCTGGAGCGGGTCCAGCGGGCGGGCGGAGCCGGCGCGGTCACCGGCGGGTGCGGAAGCGCGAGCGGGGCGCGGTGCCGGTCCGCGACGACCCTGTGCGCGGAGCGTGCGACCATCGTCACTGAACGGTGTTACCAGGGCGTGACCGGGCGGTCAAACGCGGGTGACGGAACGGTTCACCCGGTGCGGCGGGGCGGAAACGGCGACGCGGCCCGCGCACCGCCCCTGCCTGGGGAGCTGCGCGGGCCGCGTCGTCGCGGGTCTTGACGCCCTCTGGTCCGCTGTGTGGCGATTCACACCGCCGCGCGGGGGCGGGAGGGGTGGCTCAGGCGGCGTCGGCGGCCTGGCTGCGGGCCTCCATCGCCTGCTGGAACAGCCGGCCGGCCCGGTAGGAGGAGCGGACCAGCGGGCCCGACATCACACCGGAGTAGCCGATGGCGTCGGCCTCGTCCTTCAGCTCGACGAACTCCTGCGGCTTGACCCAGCGCTCCACCGGGTGGTGGCGCACCGAGGGGCGCAGGTACTGGGTGATGGTGATCAGCTCGCAGCCCGCCTCGTGCAGGTGGCGCAGCGCCTCGCTGACCTCCTCGCGGGTCTCGCCCATGCCGAGGATCAGGTTGGACTTGGTGACCAGGCCGGCCTCGCGGGCCCGGGTGATGACCTCCAGCGACCGCTCGTAGCGGAAGCCGGGGCGGATCCGCTTGAAGATCCGCGGCACCGTCTCGACGTTGTGCGCCAGCACCTCGGGGCGGGCCGAGAAGACCTCGGCGAGCTGCTCGGGCACCGCGTTGAAGTCGGGGATCAGCAGCTCGACCTTGGTGTGGCCGCCCTCGCGCTCGGCGGTCATGGCGTGGATCTGCCGCACGGTCTCCGCGTACAGCCAGGCCCCGCCGTCCTCCAGGTCGTCGCGGGCGACGCCGGTGATGGTGGCGTAGTTGAGGTCCATGGTGACGACCGACTCGCCGACCCGGCGCGGCTCGTCGCGGTCCAGGGCCTGCGGCTTGCCGGTGTCGATCTGGCAGAAGTCGCAGCGGCGGGTGCACTGGTCACCGCCGATGAGGAAGGTCGCCTCGCGGTCCTCCCAGCATTCGAAGATGTTGGGACAGCCCGCCTCCTGGCAGACCGTGTGCAGGCCCTCGCTCTTGACGAGCTTCTGGAGCTGGTTGTACTCAGGGCCCATCTTCGCCCGGGTCTTGATCCACTCGGGCTTGCGCTCGATGGGGGTCTGGCTGTTCCGGACCTCCAGGCGCAGCATCTTGCGTCCGTCGGGTGCGACTGCGGACACGGCTGGCTCCTACGGCTTCGATTCCTCGGCGAACACCAGGGTACGCCCGATAAAAATATGGTCCTGGGGAGGGCAACGGGGACGGGGCGGGGAGCATTCCCCCGGCCGGGCCCGCCGCCGGCCCGCAGGAGACCGCTAAGCGGGCGCGGCCACCGGGCTCCCCGGGGCGGCCGTGGCTCCGTCGGCCGCCGGGACCCCGCCCGCGGCCGGGCGCTCGACCTCGCGCGGCTTCAGCTCGGCGCTCTCCAGCACCTCGCGCAGACGGCGCTCCACCACCGGCAGCACCTCGGCCATCGGCACGTCCCGGCCCAGCTCGTTCGCCAGCGAGGTGACGCCGGCGTCGCGGATGCCGCAGGGCACGATCCGGTCGAACCAGGTGTTGTCCGGGTTCACGTTCAGCGCGAAGCCGTGCATGGTGACGCCCTTGGCGACCCGGATGCCGATGGCGGCCAGCTTGCGGTCCTCGCGGCGCTGACCGGCGTTGGAGGGGGCGTACTCGGGGCCGTTGAGCCGCGGGTCGAACTCCTCGTCCGCGAGGCGCGGGTCGAAGTCCAGGGAGAGGCCGCCGAGCGCGGGCCGGTCCGCCACCGGATCGCCCAGCACCCACACACCGCTGCGGCCCTCGACCCGGGTGGTCGCCACGCCGAAGTCGGCGGCGGCGCGGATCAGCGCCTCCTCCAGGCGGCGGACGTGGGCGACCACGTCGACCGGGCGGGGCAGCTTCATGATCGGGTAGCCGACGAGCTGGCCGGGGCCGTGCCAGGTGATCTTGCCGCCGCGGTCCACGTCCACCACCGGCGTGCCGTCCAGGGGGCGCTCGCTGTCCAGGGTGCGCCGGCCGGCGGTGTAGACGGGCGGGTGCTCCAGCAGCAGGCAGGTGTCGGGCGCCTCGTCGGCGAAGCGGGCGGCGTGCACCTCGCGCTGGAGGTCCCACGCCCGCTGGTACTCGACGGCCTGTGCGCCGAAGCCCACCTGGACGAATCGCAGCTCACTCACGGCAACGCCTCCCTACGAACGTGCGGCAGCGCCTGTCGGCACGTGCAGCGTGCACTCATCGCGCCCCGTGCCACTGTACGGCCGTCTGGCGGCGGCCGGAGCGGCAGGTGGACGCGGCTCCCGGACCACCGGAGCGCCGCCGGGGCCCGTCAGCGGCGTCCTCAATCCTCACACGATCGGATGAATGCGGGGCGAAGGTGGCGGTGGGCGCTTCGGCGGCGGTTAAGTTCGCGCCGTTCCAGGGGGTCCGCGACCCCGCCGGGAAGGCACAGCACGGCAAGTCAGGAGAGCGCACCGCCGATGACGGACCGACCCCCGCAGCGCACCCCCAACCGCCGGCTCGCCGCCCTCATCGCGGAGGCCGGCTTCTCGCACGCGGGACTGGCGAGACGGGTCGACCAGCTCGGACTCGAACACGGTCTCGACCTGCGCTACGACAAGACCTCCGTCACCCGCTGGCTGCGCGGCCAGCAGCCGAGGGGCACCACCCCGGCCCTCATCGCCGAGGTGTTCACCCGACGCCTCGGCCGCCGCCTCACCGCCCAGGACCTGGGCCTGGACGCCTGCGCCCCGGTCTACGCGGGGCTGGAGTTCGCCGCCACCCCGGAGGAGGCCGTCGACATCGTCAGCGGCCTGTGGCGCAAGGACTCCGGCAGCCACGCCGAACTCCGCAAGATCGCCTTCACCCCGGCCGGACTGGTGGTGCCCAGCCGCGACTGGCTGATCGGCCGCGCCGACGAGCGGGTCGGCCGCATCGAGCCCCCGCCGCCCGGCCACCCCGTCCGGGTGCCGTCCCAGGGCGGCCCGCAGGAGACCAGGACCGCCGCCCCGTCCGCCGCCTTACCGGCCGCCTACGCCACCGCGGAGGCGGGCCGGCCCTCCGCCGCGGCCGCCGCCCGGTACGCGCTGCCCCGCCCGCGCTCCACCGACCGCGGCCCGGGCCAGCGGGTCACCGCCGGGGACGTCGGGGCGCTGCGGTCGGTCGGCGAGCTGTTCCGCTCCCTGGACCACGCCTACGGCGGCGGCCACGCCCGCCAGGCCCTGGTCCGCTACCTGGAGCACGAGGCCGAGCCGATGCTGCGCGGGGTGTACGGGGAGACCACCGGCCGACGGCTGTTCGGCGCGGTGGCCGACCTGACCCGGCTGGCCGGCTGGACCTCGTACGACATCGCCGCGCACGGGCTCGCCCAGCGCTACTTCGTGCAGGCGCTGCGGCTCGCCCAGGCCGCCGGCGACCGCGCCTACGGCTCGTACGTGCTGGTCACCATGAGCCGGCAGGCCGTCTACCTCGGCCACGGGCGGGAGGCGGTCCAGTTGGCGCGGGTCGCCCAGCAGGGCGTCGGCCCGGCCGCGCCGCCGGCCGTCGGGGCGCTGCTGCACGCCGCCGAGGCCCGCGGGCACGCCGTCCTCGGCGACGTCCGCTCCTGCACCGCCTCGCTCACCCGCGCCGAACGCGCCCTGGACACCGCCCGCCCCGGCGACGACACCCCGCACTGGGGCCGCGCCTTCGACGAGGCCCAGCTCGCCGCCGACTCCGCGCACTGCCACCGCGACCTGCACCAGTACCGGCCCGCCGCCCAGCACGCCGAACGCGCCCTGCAACTGCGCGCCCCGGCGTTCGCCCGCAGCCGGCTGTTCAGCCGCGTGGTGCTGGCCACCGCCCGGCTCGGCCTCGGCGAACTGGACCACGCCTGCGCCCTGGGCGCGGAGGCCGCCCAGCAGGCCGCCGAGATGCGTTCGGCCCGCGCCGCCGAATACGTCCGCGACTTCGAACGCCGCCTGGAGCCCTACCGCGACGCCGCCGCTGTCCGCACCTACCGCGACCGCGTCGGCGCCTTGGGGTAGCCCCGCACACGGGGCCACGGGGATTGGAGACCCGGGCCGGGCCGGGCGCACGCCTCCGGCTCGGCCCGGGTGGTCGTCAGGCCGCCGCCGGCAGGGGGAGGGGGCCGGCGGCGGGCAGTGGGACGCCCAGGTCGCGCAGGACCGCGTCGGCGGCGCGCAGGCCGGAGGCGTACGCCCCCTGCGCCCCCGGCGCGCCCCGGTGGTCGCCGCAGACGTAGAGCCCGGCCAGCAGCCGCACCGGGCGGTCGGCGTCGTGCGGGGCGGGCGTCGCCGGCACGGCCTCCGGGTCGTGGTGGACGTCCAGCAGCTCCCAGTCGCCGGTGTCCACCCCGTACAGCGCGGACAACTGCCGGCGCACCCGCTCGTCGAGGCGGTCCGGCAGGGCGCCGGACACCACCGTGGAGACCAGGGACCGGCCCTCGGGCGCCCGGGCCGGGTCCACCTCGCTCATGACCGCCGACCAGTCGGCCGGGCCCCGCCGGTCCGCGTCCAGCACCGGCCACGCCCCGGCCGGCGGCGGTCCGGGCACCGCGTGGTGCAGCACCGTCAGCGGCCGGAAGTCCGGCACCCGCAGCCCGGGCAGCAGCTCGGCCGCGGCCCGCGCCCCGGTCGCCACCACCAGCGCCCGGCACTCCAGCTCGCCGTGCCCGGCCGTCACCACCCGGTTCACCGAGGCGTCCTTGACCTGCACGTCGGTGTGCAGCACGCCGGCGGGCAGGGCGCCCGCCAGTCGTGCGGGCAGGGCCGCCGCGCCGCCCTCGGGCACGCACAGCCGGCCGCGCGCGTAGTCCCGCAGGGCCAGGTCCGCCAGGCGGCTGGAGGTGGACAGCTCCGGATCGCCCAGGAGCGCGCGGAGCAGCGGGCGGACGAAGCGGTGCACCGTGCGGGCCGGCAGGCCCCGGACCGACAGCGCCCGCCCCGCGGACCGCTCCGGGCGAACCGCCAGCCTCTCGTCGGGGGTCTGCGCCAGCCTGGCCAGCGCCGCGCCCAGCCTCGCCTGGTCCAGGCTCCGCGGCACCTCGGCCAGCGCCCGGGGCCGGCTCAGCGCGGCGGCCGGCGACACCCCCGGCACGCCGGTGCGGTGCAGCCTGCCGTCCGCCCGGACCAGCACGCCGGGCTGGAACAGGCGCAGCGGGACGCCGTCCAGCACCCGGTGGGCGGTGCTCAGCGGCAGCCCGGCCCGGTCCAGCAGGAAGCCGTCCACCTCCTCGGTGGCCATCCGCCCGCCCGGCACGCCGGCGGCCTCCAGCACGGTGACGGCCACCCCCGCCCCGGCCAGCCTGCGGGCCGCGGTCAGCCCCGCGATCCCGGCTCCGACGATGACGACGTCCGCGTGGCGTCCGGTAGTGAACACGGGTCCCTCCCCGGGGTGGCGGTTCGGTGCGTGGAGGCGCGTGCCCGGCCGCGGGCGACCGCAGACGCGGAACGCATGCGGGATCTGCGCGGGATGTACGCGGGTTCGGTGACCGAGCGTACGAGCGCGGGCCACCGCCCGGGGCCGCGCGCGGACCGGAGCACCGGAGCAAGAGGGGTCGCACACCCGCGCGAAAAGGGCGCGGCGGGGGCGGACGGCGGGAGGGGGCTACCGCACCGAGGCGATGGCCTCGTCGACGGTGGGGAAGGCGAACCGGAACCCCGACTCCAGCAACCGCGCCGGCACCACCCGCTGGCTGCTCAGCACGTCCTCCGCGAAGTCGCCGAGCGCCACCTTCAGCGCGGCCGCCGGCACCGGGAACGGGGTGGGGCGGCGCAGCGCCCGGCCCATCGCGGCGGTGACCTCGCGGTTGGTCACCGGCTCCGGCGCGGTGAGGTTCACCGGCCCGGTCAGCGACTCGGTGTCCAGGATGTGCCGCAGCGCCGCGACCTCGTCATGCAGCGCGATGAAGCTCCAGAACTGCGCACCGGAGCCGATCCGGCCGCCGAGCCCGGCCTTGAAGATCGGGAACAGCCGCCCCCACGCGCCGCCCTGACGGGACACCACCAGGCCGGTACGGGCGTGGGCGACCCGCACGCCGGCCGCCACCGCCGCTCCGGCGGCCGCCTCCCACTCCACGCACACCGACGGCAGGAAACCGCGCCCGGCCGGAGCGGACTCGTCCACCGGGCGGTCGCCGGTGTCCCCGTAGTAGCCGATCGCGCTGCCGCACAGCAGCACCTTCGGCGGAGTGTCCAGCGCGGCGACCGCCTCCGCGACGGCGGTCGTGCCGAGCACCCGGCTGTCCCGGATCTCCTTCTTGTACGCGGCGGTCCAGCGGCGGTCGCCGACCCCGGCGCCCGCCAGGTGGACCACCGCGTCGCAGCCCGCCAGCCCGGCGCCGTCCACGTACCGCCGCTTGGGGTCCCACTCCACCTCGTCGCCCGACCGGGCGGGGCGGCGGACCAGCCGCACCACCTCGTGCCCGTCGGCGCGCAGGGAACGGACCAGGGCGGCCCCGATGAGCCCGGAGGCGCCGGTGACCGCGATACGGGAAGGGGAGTGATTCATGGGGTCATCCTGCCCGCGTGCGACAGTGGCGCACATGACGACCCCGGACTTCCCCCCGC
>NZ_PVLV01000230.1 GCF_002982015.1 Streptomyces solincola | reverse complement strand
ACCCACCGGCGTGCTCCCCCCACACCCCGGACCGCCGGGCGCCGCGCGCCCACCACCAGAACAGCCAGGAATCCGATGGAGGAGCACACCACCATGCCAGGCCACTCTCGTCGCCGGTTCATCAGAGACGTCGCGGTGGTGGGCGGGGCGACGGCCGTCCTGCCTGCCGTCGCCACCGCCCCGGCCCTCGCCGCTGACGCGCCGGCGCTCGCCGCCGACGGGATCGAGGCCGCCCTCGTCACGGTGAAGCCCGGCGACCGCCGCTACCCCGACCTGGCCTGGGGCAGCAACCAGCGCTGGGTGGGCACCCCGGACGCCGTCCAGCTCCCCGCCACCCCGGCCCAGGTCCTGACCGCCGTCCAGCAGGCGGTCTCCGGCGGCACGGGCTTCGCGGTGCGCAGCGGCGGGCACTGCTACGAGGACTTCACCGGCAACGAGCGGGTCCGCACCCTGATCGACCTGTCCCGGCTGGACGCGGTCGGCTACGACGCCTCGCGCAAGGTGTTCTACGTCGAGCCCGGCGCCCGCCTGGGCGACGCCTACCGGGCGCTGTACCACCAGTGGGGCGTCACCCTGCCCGGCGGGAGCTGCCCGACGGTGGGCGTCGGCGGCCATGTGGCCGGCGGCGGCTACGGCCCGCTGTCCCGCAGGCACGGCCTGATCATCGACCACCTGTGGGGGGTGGAGCTGATCACCGTCGACGCGGCCGGCAAGGCGTCGAAGACCGTCGCCACCCGGGAGGCCAACGACCCCAACCGCGCCCTGTGGTGGGCGCACACCGGCGGGGGCGGCGGCACCTTCGGCGTGGTCACCCGCTATCTGTTCCGCTCACCCGGCGCCACCGGCTCCGCGCCCGCCGATCTGCTGCCCAAGCCGCCGTCGGAGGTGCTGATCTCCAACGTCACCTGGTCGTGGAGCGGGATGACCGAGGCCGCCTTCACCCGCCTGCTGCGCAACTTCGGGCGCTGGTACGAGGCGAACAGCGGCGCCGACTCGCCGTACGCCACGCTGTTCAGCCAGCTCAAGCCGCAGCACAAGTCGGCCGGCCAGTTCTCGATGACCACGCAGATCGACGCCGCCGCGCCGAACGCCGCCGGCCTGCTGGACTCCTATCTGGCCGCCGTCAACGAGGGCACCGGCGTGAGCTACCGGGTGGACGACCGGCGGAAGGTCTCCTGGCTGCACGCGGTCACCCAGTGGCCGGGCTTCACCGGCACCGACACCACCACCCGGTTCAAGGGCAAGTCCGCCTACATGCGGCGCGGCTTCACCGACACCAACCTCAAGGCGTTCTGGACCCACATGACCCGCACCGACTACGCGCACCCCGGCTCGCTGGTGATGATCACCGCGTACGGCGGGAAGACCAACACCGTCGCGGCCGCCGACACCGCCGTGTCGCAGCGCGACTCGGTGCTCAAGCTGCACTACGCCAGCTTCTGGACCGACCCGGCGCAGGACGCCGCCCACCTGAAGTGGATCCGCACCTTCTACCAGGACGTGTACGCGGCCTCCGGCGGCGTCCCGGCCCCCAACGCGGACACCGACGGCTGCTTCATCAACTACGCCGACGCCGACCTGGCCGACCCAAGCCTGAACACCTCGGGCATACCGTGGCACGAGCTGTACTTCAAGTCCGGCTACCGGCAGCTCAGGACGGTCAAGGCCCAGTGGGACCCCAAGAACCTGTTCAACCACGCCCTCTCGATCCCGGCGGTGTGACTGTGAGCCCGAAGACCCCTCCTCCGCACGGCACCGACCCGGGCTGGTCCCGCCGGCGGCTGATGACCGGCGCCGCCGCGCTGGCCGGCGCGGCCGCCGTGCCCGCCGCCGGCCCCGCCCACGCGGCCGCGGCCCCGGCGCCCGCGGCCCCGTTCCCGGCCACCGCCGTGCGCCCCGCCGACGCCCGCTACCCGGACCTGGTGCGCGGCGTGAACCAGCGCTGGAGCGCCCGGCCGGAGAGCGTGAGGCTGGTCGCCACCACCGAGCAGGTCGCCGCCGCCCTCCAGCAGGCGGCCGACGCCGGCAAGCGGCTCACCGTGCGCGGCGGCGGCCACTGCTACGAGGACTTCGTCTTCAACGACGCCGTCGAGACGGTCCTGGACCTCTCCGAGATGACGGACGTCCGCTACGACGAGCGGCGCCGCGCCTTCGAGGTGCAGGCCGGCGCCACCCTCACCGACGTCTACGAGCGCCTGTACAAGGCGTACGGCGTCGTCGTGCCGGGCGGGGTGTGCTACTCGGTCGGGGTGGGCGGCCACGTCAGCGGCGGCGGCTGGGGCATGCTGTGCCGCCGCGACGGCCTGGTCGTGGACCACCTGTACGCCGTCGAGGTGGTCACCCTGGACGCCCGGCGCAAGGTCCGCACGGTCATCGCCACCCGCGAGCCGGACGACCCGAACCGGGAGCTGTGGTGGGCCCACACCGGGGGCGGCGGGGGCAACTTCGGGGTGGTGACCCGCTACTGGTTCCGCTCCCCCGCGGCCACCGGCGACGCCCCGTCCTCGCTGCTGCCCAGGCCCCCGGCCGAGGTGCTGCTGAGCGCCGTGTCCTGGCCGTGGGAGCGGATGACCGAGCGGTCCGTGATCCGCCTGGTGCGCAACTACGGCGCCTGGCACGAGGCGCACGCCCGGCCCGGCGGGCCGTACGACGGCCTGGTCGCCAACCTCAGCCTCAGCCACCGCTCCAACGGCCAGATCGGGCTGCTGACGCAGATGGACGCGACCGTGCCGGACGCGCGCGGCCTGCTGGACGCCTTCCTCCGGGAGATCGCCGCCGGTGTCGACGTGAGCCCCGGCGCGCTGACCACCGGGGTCGGCGAGCACGGCCCGATGCCGGAGTACGCCACGCCCCGCAGGCTTCCGTGGCTCCAGGCCACCCGCTACCTGGGGGTCACCAACTCGGTGCTGGCCGACCCGACCCTGCGCGGCGACCAGAAGTCGGCGTACGCGCGGCGCTCGCTGTCCGAGGCGCGGATCGCGGTGATCCACCGCCACCTCACCCGTACCGACTTCGCCAACCCCAACGCGATGGTGCTGCTCAGCTCCTACGGCGCGGCCGTCAACGCCGTGGCGCGCACGGCGACCGCCTCGGTGCACCGGGACTCGGCGTTCAAGCTGCTGTTCCAGGCGTACTGGAACACGCCCGACGAGGACGCCGCGAACATCGGCTGGCTGCGCGAGGTCTACGAGGAGGTGTACGCCGGCACCGGCGGCGTCCCGGTCGCCGACGAGTCGACCGACGGCGCGTACGTCAACTATCCGGACATCGACCTGAGCGACCCGCGCCGCAACCGGTCCGGGGTGCCGTGGAGCACGCTCTACTACGGCGAGAACTACCCGCGGCTCCAGCGGGTGAAGGCGGCCTTCGACCCGACCGACTTCTTCCGGCACGGCCAGTCGGTGAAGCTGCCGGGCGCCTGAGCGGCCGCCCCTCCGCACGGCCCGAGAAGCCCGCCCGACCTCGTCGGGTGGGCTTTTCTGTACTGCTCGGTCTCGATGTTCCCCGTCGGATGTTCTAGTCTCGCAGTATGGCCAGGACCAAGGAATTCGACCCCGACGCGGTGCTCCAGCGCGCGATGGACCTCTTCTGGGAGCGGGGCTACGAGGCGACGTCGCTGGCCGACCTCGTGGAGCACCTGGGCATCGGCCGGGCCAGTCTGTACGCCACCTTCGGCAGCAAGCACGACCTGTACCTGGCCGCCATGCGGCGCTATCTGCGCGACAGCGCGGCCGGCTTCGTCACCGAGCTGGCCCAGCCCGGGCCCGCCCTGCCGGCGGTGCGGGCCTTCGTGGCGGGCTGGGTCACCGACGCGGTCACCGACTCCCGGCGCCGCGGCTGCCTGGTGGTGAACGCCGCGGTGGAGCTGTCCCCGCGGGACCCCGAGGTAGCCCGGCAGGTCGAGGTGAGCTGGAGCGTCGTGGAGACCGCGCTGGTCTCCTGCCTGCTGCGGGCCCAGGCGCAGGGCGAGCTGGCCGTCGACAAGGACCCGCGCGCGATCGCCCACCTGCTGCTGGTGGTGATGCAGGGGGTGCGGGTGTTCGCCCGGGCCGCCCCGGACGCCGAGCGGCTGAACGCCGCCACCCGTCTCGCCCTGGCCGCCCTGGACTGAGCGGCGGCCCCGCCGTCAGGAGGCGTCCCGGGCCATCTCGGCGACCACCCGCTGCCCGCGCCCGGGGGCGGTGTCCAGCCGGGCCAGCACCGCCGGCACCGCGATCGAGGGCAGCAGGTAGTCCAGCAGGGTGCCGACGTGATGCTCCAGGTCGTGCCCGTCCGGCACCCCGTCCAGCACCAGCGCCGCCCCGGTCCAACTGCTCATCACCAGCCGCGCCGCCTCGCCCGGATCCACGTGCGGCAGCGTCTCGCCGCGGCGCACCGCGTCCTCCAGGATGCCCGCGAGCAGCTCGATCCACTCCGGCCAGGCGGTGCGCAGGCTGCCGCGCACCCCCTTGTCCACCGCCAGCCGCAGCGCCGCGGCCAGCACCGGCTCCCGGGGCAGCCGGTAGGCCAGCGCCATCGCCGCGTCCACCAGCTCCTGCAACCGGATGGGCTGCGACCGCACCCCCTCGGTGGTGACCGCCTCGTCCAGCACCCCCTGGGCCAGCTCCTCCTTGGAGGCGAAGTGGAAGTAGACGGCGCCCCTGGTCAGTCCGGCGCGCTGGGTGATCTCGCCGATGCTGGCGCCCTCGTACCCGTGCTCCAGGAACGTCGTGGCGGCCGCTTCGAGCAACTGCCGGCGGGTGCGCACGCCTCGTGCCTGCGATGCCAAAGTGCTTCCTCGTCTTCAGGTGGCCGGTGTCTTCACGGTCGCCGCGTGCACGTGGCCGCTGTCCCGGGGGGCTCGGAGTCTTCAAGTGATCGTTGATGGCGGACCGGATTAGTGGAACGCTGAGTATGCAATCTCTTTCCCGGGGCGGCCCCCTCGCGGTGATCTCCCCGGCATCAGCGTATGGGGGGAAGACGACATGCCCGAACAGCTGTCCGCGGCCGTCGGCCGATCGAGACGACAGGCCGCCGGGACGCTACCCGACGGGCCCGCCGGACCGGACTGGTCCCGCGAGATACCGATGGACCATCTGCACCTGTCCCACCGCTCCTCGGTGCACCTGACCGCCTGGGCCGAGACCGGACCGGGCGAGTTCGCGTTCACCGCGCTCTGGCCGGAGGCCCGCGGCGGCCGCCCGCCCGCTCCGGGCGGGCACGCCGGCCCCGACCCGCTGCTGGTCGCGGCCACCTACCGGCAGGCCGGTCTGCTGGCCGCGCACTCGGCGTACGGGATGCCGCGCGCCGGGGAGACGCTGCTTCAGAATCTCGGCTTCACCGTGGACCCCGGGCAGATCCTGCCCGCCGACGGCCCGGTGGCGCTGGACGTCACGGCCCGCTGCACCCCTTCGGGGCTGCGCGGCGGGGTGCCGGCCGCGCTGCACATCGCCGCGGAGTTCCGGCACGCCGGGGCGGTGCTGGCGCGTATCGAGTCCGACTTCTCCTGGATGTCGCGGGCGGTGTACCGCAGGCTCCGCGGCGAGCGGGCCGGCGTGACCGAACCCGTCGCGCCCCCGCCGGAGCCGGTGGACCCGGCGTCGGTCGGCCGCGCCGCGGCGCGGGACGTGCTGCTCGCGCCGGCCGGGCCCGGCCGCTGGCGCCTGCGCAACGAGACGCGCAACCTGCTGCTCTTCGACCACCCGGTGGACCACGTGCCCGGCCTGGTGCTGGTCGAGGCCGCCCAGCAGGCGGCGTACGGGGCGGCCGGTCCGGGCTTCCGGCCGGTGTCGGCGGCCACCTCCTTCGGCAGCTACGTCGAGCTGGACTCGCCCTGCCTGGTTGAAGCGGTCGTCCGGCGGGCGGGGGGCTGCGCGGCGCTCACCGTGGACGTGGTGGGGCGACAGGACGGGCGGACCTGCTTCACCGGCACGGTGTCCGGGCTGCCGGCCGAGGACTGAGCGCGCCGGCCGGGGGTCGGGCGGGGCGGCGCGGAGGCTTCCGCCGTCGCCCCGCTCACCGGGCGGACACGGTACGGGATCGTGGTTCACCGGTCAGCCGTTGGTGAAGCCGCCGTCGACGGGGACCACGGCGCCGGTCAGGAAGGGCGAGCGCCCGCTGCACAGCCAGGCCGCTGCCTGGGCGATCTCCTCGGGGGCGGCGATCCGGCCCTGCGGGGTCATGCCGGTGACCGCCTTCTCCAGACCGGGGTTGCGGCCGAACCAGTCGTCGGTGATCTCGCTGCGGGTGGCGCCGGGCGCGATGGCGTTGACCCGGATGCCGCGCGCCGCGTACTCGGCGGCCGCCGCCCTGGTCAGGCCCACCACGGCGTGCTTGGCGGCGATGTAGGGCGCGGATGCGGGGATCGACACCAGGCCGCCGACGCTGGAGGTGTTGACGACCGCGCCGCCCCCGCCTTCCAGCATGGCGGCGATCTCGTGCCGCAGGCAGTTCCACAGCCCGCGCACGTTGACCTCCATCACCCGGTCGTACACGGCGTCGTCCAGCAGGTGCAGCACCGTCTCGCTCCCGCCGCCGGCGCCCGCGTTGTTGAACGCCGCGTCCAGTCGGCCGTGGCGCTCCACCGCGTGCCGCACGGCGCGCGCCGCGTCCTCGGGGCGGGTCACGTCGGTCACCACGTAGGACGCCTGGTGCCCGTCGCGGCGCAGCTCGTCGACGAGTGCGGCGAGCCGTTCCTCCCGGCGGGCGGCGAGGACGACGGCGGCGCCCTCGGCCGCGAAGACGCGTGCGGCGGCGGCGCCGATGCCGCTGCTGGCGCCGGTGATCAGGGCCGTCTTGCCGCCGAGCAGTCGGTGGTCGTCGCTCACAGTCGTG
The DNA here is from genome assembly GCF_002982015.1 of Streptomyces solincola. GTDB lineage: Bacteria > Actinomycetota > Actinomycetes > Streptomycetales > Streptomycetaceae > Streptomyces > Streptomyces solincola. The sequence goes on along the minus strand of NZ_PVLV01000230.1, from coordinate 5,254 downwards.
GTCTCCCCGTGTCGTCCGCGTCCGCGGCCGCCGCGTCCGCCTCAGCGGACCCTACTTCCCCGCGCTCCCCGCGTCCCGGGCGGGTTGGCGCCGTCGCGGGCTCCGCGGCCGGTGCGCCGAACCAGCGCCGCAGCGCCCGGCGCAGTCCGTCGGCGTCGGCGGCCGCGCCGGCCGGCAGGCTCCAGGCCGCGTAGCCGTCGGGCCGCAGCAGGACGGCGTCCACGGTCAGCTGCTCCTCGGCCCGCGCCGTGACGACGTCGACCCGACCGGTCCAGCCGGCGGCGGCCCGCCGCGTGTCGGCCCGGTCGGCCAGGTCGAGCAGGACCGGCCGCCCGGCGTGCAGCAGCGCCGCGAGGCCGGTGGCGCCGCGGTCCGTCTTGAGCGCCACCTCGGGCACGAACCGGCCGGCGAGCCGGTCGGCGGGGCGCCCGACGTCGTAGGCGATGTCCTCGCCGGAGACCATGCCGGCGAGGTACGCGTTGACCTCGGGCACGGTCATGAGGTCGGCGAACAGCGTGCGCAGGGCGTCGGTGACGGGGCCGGGCCGCATCAGCGCCACCTGGGCGCGGACGTTCTCCAGCACCCGCGCGGCCACCGGGTGCCGCTCGCTGTGGTACGTGTCCAGCAGTCCGGGCGGGGCGTCCCCCCGCACCTCGGCGGCGAGCTTCCAGCCGAGGTTGACGGCGTCCTGCAAACCGGTGTTGAGGCCCTGTCCGCCGGCCGGGAAGTGCACATGGGCGCTGTCCCCGGCGAGCAGCACGCGGCCGGCCCGGTACCGCTCGGCCTGTAGGGCGGCGTCGCTGAACCGGGAGAGGTGGCGGGGCGCGTCCATCTCCACCGGGTGGCCGGTGATCCGCTCGACCTCGGAGCGGAACTCCTCGAAGGTGACGGGTGAGTTGCGGTCGGGGTGCGGGCCGCGGAAGTCGTAGGTGCCGACGCGGCTGCGGCCGCCGGGGCCGACCCAGAAGATGGTCCAGCCGTGCTCGGTGCGGTTCCAGCCGCGCGGGGCGCCGCCCGGGTCGGCCAGCCGCACCTCCCCCATCAGGCACGAGATGGTCGGCAGCGTCCCGGTGAACGCGATGCCGGCGGTGCGCCGCACCGCGCTGCGGGCCCCGTCGCACCCCACCACCCAGCGGGTCCGCCAGACGCGCTCGCCGCAGTCCTGGCGCACCGTCACCCGGACGTGGTCCTCGTCCTCCTCGACGCCGGTCACCTCGGCACCGCGGACCACCGACGCGCCCTGGCGGACGGCCCGGTGGGCGAAGACGTCCTCCGCGTACGCCTGCGGGCTGCCGATCATGGCGGGGAACTCCGCGACGGCCGGGGCCAGATCGAGGCTCGGCAGGCCGCCGAAGTGGAACGGCACGTACGGCTGCGGGGCGCGCCCGGCGGCGTGGCCGGGCTGTACGGCCTCCAGCAGGCCGCGCCGGTGCAGGGTCTGGGCGGTCCGGGCGTGCAGGGTGCCCGCCTTGGACTCGTCCGAGGGGTGCGGTTCCCTCTCCAGTACGGTCGTACGGACGCCGTACAGGGTCAGTTCACCGGCCAGCAGCATGCCGACCGGCCCGCCGCCCACGATCATCACGTCCGCGTCCACGGGCGCGGGCTCCTCTCGGTACGGCATGGGTCGGTCCGTCAGACGTACTGCAAGGACTCGCCGCGCGGCGGCTCCAGGGCCTGGTCCCGGACGGCGGACACGGTCACGATGGCCTGCGCCACGGCGCTGAGGGTGGTGTGCCGGTGCCAGCCGGCGAAGGTGCGCCCCTCGAAGTCCGTCGCGCCGGTCTTCGTGCCGATGTCGGTGAAGTCCCGGTCGACCCGCTCGGTGAGGCGGCCCAGGCGGACGACCAGTCCGGCCGGCGCCTCGGTCATGTTGGACAGCCACAGCTCCCGGGTCCTGCGGTCGCCCGGGCGCTGGGCGCCGACCAGCCGCAGCAGCGGGGTGCCGGGGCCCGGGGAGAGGACGACGTCGGTGCTGGTGACGCGGGCGGTCTGGCCGTCCGGGCCGGTGGCGGCCCAGCGGACCTGGGAGGAGCGGACGTCCGCCCCTTCGGCGAGGTGCTGCGCCGAGACCATCCGCACCGCCCGGCCCTCGCGCATGGCCCGGCGGGGTATCAGCCGGGTGGCGCCGCCGATCCGCAGGACGAAGGGGACGCCCGCCGCCGAGAAGTGGCCGACCAGCGCGGTGACGTCCTCCTCGCGGGCCTCGGCGACCACCGGCCGGGGGCGCAGGCCCCATCCCCGGAGTTCGAGCGCGACCGCGGCTGCGGACGGGACGTCGTCGTCGGCGATGATCCCGGGCGGGATCTCCGCCCGACGTCTGCGCTCGGCGTCGGCGAGCCAGGCCGCGCAGAGCCGCAGGCGCGAGTTGACCGGCGTGCTGTGGGTGTCGTTGGCGAGCCAGAGGCTGTAGGCGCGCTGGTTGTTGACGACGCGGCCCATCTGCGGGACGAACGACTCGGTGACGCCGACGGTGTGCTCACCCGCCTTGATCACCACCATCGGCTTGACCACCCAGGCCAGCGGGTCGAGGGCCTGGTCGAGGTCGGCGGCCAGCGCCCGGCGCACCGGGACCCAGTCCCAGGACGACTTGCTGATGAAGTGGTGCAGCCGCTGCTCGACCGCGCCGCCGCCGCACGTCGAGGCGATGGAGCGCATCGACTTGCGGCTGGTGAGCGAGAGCAGTCCCGAGACGTACAGCTCGCCGTTCTCCCGCTGGTCGCGCCGGGGCAGCGACATCAGCATGCGTCGGCTGTATTCAGTCACGAGATCGTCGGCGACGCCGCTCCAGACGATGTCGTGTGTTCGATGGGATCGGTGTGCGTCCACGTCGAGCATCCCTCCGCCGGACACCTCGCCCGCGCACTGTTCAGCGCCGGATCCGGAGCCCCCCACTGTCCGTTAGCGGCCCCTAGTTGAACACACATTCTGTATTTTGACCATCGCCTTCCACCCCTCCTCGCCCCCGTCCGACCCCGCCGAGAGCCGCCGGACGCCCACCCCTCTGCCGTATCTCCGCAGCTCAGAGCCTTCCCTCCAGCGATCTTCAAGATCCCGTCAAGCGGTCCTCACGGTCCGCCGCCGCGTCCCGGGCGTCCCGCCGACCGACCCGAAAGCAAACCGACCGTTCAATTGAATTCGATCCCGCGGACTCGCCCGCGACCACCGGATCCGACTCACCCGCGGGTGGCTGTACCACTCACCGACGGCAACGGCCGGACAGGGCGGACCGGCACTTTCCGGCCAGCGGCCTATGCGCGGCGCATGTTCCCCCGACTGCCGGCCGGAGACGTCCGGCCGGGTCCCGGACCCGGCGCGCTCCGGCTCGCCGTGCCTCCGGACCGCCGCGCCTTCGGCACGCCCCCGGGCGGCCGTCCCCTGGACCCGGGGCGGCGCGGCCACCCGCCCCTCGGCCTGGCGGCATGGCGGCATGGCGAAGTGTGCGTACGTGCGGGAGAGTTGCGGACGCCCGGCCGGATCCTCGCCGCCGCCGTCGCGGCTCGACGCCGCCGCGAGGGCCGGGACCTGCCCTGGACATGACTACGGGCCGGATGCGCGTGTCCGCGAATCCGGCCCGTGATCTACGACTGTCACCAGTCGGGACGACAGGATTTGAACCTGCGACCCCTTGACCCCCAGTCAAGTGCGCTACCAAGCTGCGCCACGTCCCGATGCGCGCGTCCGGGCGTGACCGCCGCGGTGAGCGCGCACCCCCACATTACCTCACCTGCCGAGGTGCTTTGCGCAGCCCGGGCGGACAATGGCGGGATGGACGGCACGGACAGCACGGACGGCACGGGCGGCGGGGCGGACCGGGACCGGGACGCGGAGGGGCGGGCCCGCAGCGCCCGACCCAGGGACGGGCTGGGCCGGCCGCTGCCATACGGCGCCGCCGGGGTGGCGCGGCAGCCGGAGGGAGTCGAGCGCACCCCGGAGGAGACGGTCCGGGAGGCCCAGCGGCTGCTGGCGGCCGGGGCGCCGTTCCACGCGCACGAGGTCTTCGAGGACGCCTGGAAGTCGTGCGCCGGGCCGCGACCCGAAGAGCGGGAGCTGTGGCGCGGGCTGGCCCAGTTGGCGGTGGGGCTGACGCACGCGGCCCGCGGCAACGCGGCGGGCGGCTCCCGGCTGCTGCTGCGCGGCGCGGACCGTATCGCGCCGTTCCGCTCGCCGTACGGGATCGACGTGCCGGGACTGGCGGCGTGGGCCCGCGCGCTGGCGGCCCGGCTGGACGACGGCGACGGCGCACCGGTGGACCCGGCAGCCCAGGCGCCCCGCCTGACCTGACCGGACCCTCTCGGGCCTCAGGCGCCGGCCGGGGCGAGGCCGAGGGCCGGGAGGAGGACCGCGTCGACGAAGGCGGGCAGCGCGTCGCGATCGGCGAAGCGGTCCTCGAAGAGCCGCTCGACGCGCAGGACGCCCAGGAAGGCGGGGGCGACGAAGTCGAGGGCGGGGTGGTCCGCGGCGATCTCGCCGCGTTCGGCCGCGCGGTGCAGGATGCCGTCCAGGGCGGCGACCTCCGGGTTGATCACCGTCTCCCGCAGGGCGCGGCGCAGGTCGGGATGGTGCAGGTAGGCATGGCCGACCGCCTCCATCAGGGCGGTGTCGCGTCCCCGGCGGTCGCTCGCGGCGCGGGCGGCCGCGCGCAGGTCCCCGGCGAGTGAGCCGGTGTCGACGCCGGTGAACAGAGCGCAGCGGCTGGTGTCCAGGGCGGCGGTGACCAACTGGGACTTGGTCTTCCACTGGCGGTAGAGGGTGGCCTTGCCGCACTTGGTGCGCGCGGCGACGCCCTCCATGGTGACGGCGTCGTAGCCGCGCTCGCGCAGCAGGTCGAGGACGGCTTCGAAGAGTTCCCGCTCCCGTTCGGGGGTGATCTTGCTGCGGCGCCCGGCCGGAGCGGCGGGGGCGGAGCCGGGGGCGGCCTGGGTGGACATCGGTGCTCTCCCGTCGAGCGAGGGCGCGACGAGCGCGCCGTGGCGGCGCCCGTCCGGTCCGGGACCGCTCGTACGAGGGTAGAGCGCGCTCAATCGAGACGCAAACGTTCCGATACGCTTGCGTCTCGATAAGAACGGATCTACGCTTCCGTGGTCCACCCGCCGGGCGGACCCCGCGCCGCCCCGACCAGGGCCGCGCCACCGCACGTCGAAGGAGCCGCAGATGGCTGCCGGGTCGTCCGCCGGAGGAGCCGAGGCGGTCGGAGGCATACGCCGGGGAGCGGCCGCCACGGCCCCCCGGCCCCCTACCGCCTGGCGCTTATACC
>NZ_PVLV01000022.1 GCF_002982015.1 Streptomyces solincola | reverse complement strand
CCAGACGTTGTAGAGGAACGGCAGCGTGGACAGGCCCAGCAGGAACGCGCCGATGGAGGAGAGGGTGTTCAGCGCGGTGAAGCCGTCGGCGGCCAGGTAGTCGGCGTACCGGCGGGGCATGCCCTCCGCGCCCAGCCAGTGCTGGACCAGGAAGGTGAGGTGGAAGCCGGTGAACAGGGTCCAGAAGTGGATGCGGCCCAGTCGTTCGTCCAGCATCTTGCCGGTCATCTTGGGCCACCAGAAGTGGAAGCCGGCGAACGTGGCGAAGACGACGGTGCCGAAGACCACGTAGTGGAAGTGGGCCACCACGAAGTAGGAGTCGGTGACGTGGAAGTCCATCGGCGGCGAGGCCAGGATCACCCCGGTCAGCCCGCCGAACAGGAAGGTCACCAGGAAGCCCAGGGCCCACAGCATCGGCGTCTCGAAGGAGAGGGACGCCCGCCACATGGTGCCGATCCAGTTGAAGAACTTCACCCCGGTGGGGACCGCGATGAGGAAGCTCATGAAGGAGAAGAACGGCAGCAGCACCGCCCCGGTGGCGAACATGTGGTGCGCCCACACCACCACCGACAGTCCGGTGATGGCGATGGTCGCCCCGACCAGCCCGACGTACCCGAAGAGCGGCTTGCGGCAGAAGACCGGCAGGATCTCGGTGACGATGCCGAAGAACGGCAGCGCGATGATGTAGACCTCCGGGTGGCCGAAGAACCAGAACAGGTGCTGCCACAGCAGCGCCCCGCCGCTGGCGGCCTCGAAGATCTGCGCCCCGAACCGGCGGTCCGCCTCCAGCGCCAGCAGCGCGGCGGCCAGCACCGGGAAGGCCAGCAGCACCAGCACGGAGGTGAGCAGGGTGTTCCAGCAGAAGATCGGCATCCGGAACATCGTCATCCCCGGCGCGCGCATGCAGATGATGGTGGTGACGAAGTTGACCGCGCCGAGGATGGTGCCGAAGCCGGACAGCGCCAGGCCCATGATCCACAGGTCGCCGCCGACGCTCGGGGTGCGTTCGGTGCTGTTCAGCGGGGCGTACGCGGTCCAGCCGAAGTCGGCGGTCCCGTCCGGCGTCAGCAGCGAGCCGAAGACGATCAGCCCGCCGAAGGCGAACAGCCAGTAGGCGAACATGTTCAGCCGGGGGAAGGCCACGTCCGGGGCGCCGATCTGGAGCGGCATCACGGCGTTGGCGAAGCCGGCGAAGGTCGGGGTGGCGAAGAGCAGCAGCATCACGGTGCCGTGCAGGGTGAAGGCCTGGTTGTACTGCTCGCCGGAGACGATCTGCAACCCGGGGCGGGCCAGTTCGGCGCGCATGACCAGGGCCAGCACCCCGGCGAGCAGGAAGAAGACGAACGAGGTGATCAGGTACAGGTGCCCGATCTTCTTGTGGTCGGTGGTCGTCAGCCAGTCGATCACCGCCCTGCCTCTTCTCCCTGCGGCTCGGTTCACCTCCGGGGCTCCCGGGTCCGCCGCCGGCCGCTGGTGCTCGCTCACTCGCTCCACCCGGGCAACCTAGGCGGCGCCCGCCTCCGGGCCCGGGCGCACCGGCCCGGGTGGGCCGCACGTCACCCGAATCGCGGAGCGCCCGGCCGGGTCAGCCGAGGGCGGCGAGGACCTTGTCGGGGGTGAGCGGCAGGTCCCGCAGCCGGACGCCGAGGGCGTGGTGGACGGCGTTGCCGACGGCGGCCGGGGTGCCCGTGATGCCGATCTCGCCGATGCCCTTGGCGCCCAGCGGGCCCAGGTGGGTGTCCGTCTCGTCCACCCAGTGGGCGTCGATGTCGGGCACGTCCGCGTGGGCCGGCACGTGGTAGGAGGCCAGGTCACGTTCGGCGAAGCCGCCCAGCACCGGGTCGGCGGTGGAGTGCTCGGTCAGCGCCATGCCCAGGCCCATGGTCATGCCGCCGATGAACTGGGAGCGGGCGGTACGGGAGTTGAGGATGCGCCCGGCGGCGTACACGCCGAGCAGCCGGCGCACCCGCACCTCGCCGCTGACCGTGTCCACCTGCACCTCGGCGAAGTGGGCGCCGAAGGCGTGCCGGGCGAACGCCGGCTTGGCCCCGGCGGCCTCGGTGGTGTCGCTCTCGGCGGTCAGCCCGCCGTCCGGCAGCGGCCCGCGGTGGCCGGCCAGCCGGCTGGTCAGCGCGGTGCACGCGTCGTGCACGGCCCAGCCCCAGGAGGCGGTGCCGGCCGAGCCGCCGGCCAGCGGACCGTAGGGCAGCCGGGTCGAGCCGATCTCGATGCGCACCGCGTCCAGCGGCACGCCGAGCGCGTCGGCGGCGACCTGGGCGAGGACGGTGCGCGCGCCGGTGCCGATGTCGGTGGCGTCGACGCGGACGGTGTAGCCGCCGTCCGGCCGGGCGGTGGCGCTGGCCGAGGAGGCGTCGCACAGCACCGGGTAGGTGGCCGCGGCCACCCCCGTCCCGGTCAGCAGGTCGCCCTCGCGGCGCACTCCGGGCCGCGGGTCGCGGTGGTGCCAGCCGAACCGGCGGGCCCCTTCGCGCAGGCACTCGGTCAGGTGGCGGCTGGAGAACGGCAGCCCGCTGTCCGGCTCGGTGACCGGCTCGTTGCGCAGCCGCAGCTCGATCGGGTCCATGCCCAGCTCGGTGGCCAGCTCGTCCATCGCCGACTCCAGCGCGTACATGCTGGGGGCTTCACCGGGGGCCCGCATCCACGACGGGCTGGGCACGTCGAGGCGTACCGCCCGGTGGGTGGTCAGGCTGTGCGGTACGGCGTACATCACCCGGGCCGCCACCGCGCCGTGCTCGACGAAGTCCTTGATCCGCGAGGTCTGCGCGGTCATCTCGTGCTCGACGGAGAGCAGGGTGCCGTCCCGGTCCGCGCCCAGCTTCAGCGTGTGCAGGGTCGGCGAGCGGTAGCCGACCACCTCGGCCATCTGCCGGCGGGGCAGCGCCAGTTTGACGGGGCGTCCGGTGTGCCGGGCGGCCATCGCGGCCAGCACCACGTGCGGGCGGGGCGTGCCCTTGGAGCCGAAGCCGCCGCCGACGTGCTCGGAGACCACGGTGATCTGCTCCGGGGCCAGCGCGAACAGCTTCGCCAGGGCGGAGCGCACCCAGTGCGCGCCCTGGCTGGAGTCGTAGACGGTCAGGTGGTCGCCGTCCCAGCGGGCGTAGGAGGAGTGCGGCTCCATGGGGTGGTTGTGCAGCGGCGGGATGGTGTACGCGGTCTCCACCCGGACCGGGGCGGCGGCGTACGCCTCCGGGGCGTCACCGCGCTCGCGCCGCCCGGGGTGGCCGTTGGCGCTGTCGGGGACGAAGGCGTCCGGATGGTCGGCGCGCAGCTCCACGTCGGCCGGCCGGGCCTGGTAGGACACCCGCACCGCGGCGGCCGCGGCGCGGGCGTTCTCCAGGGAGTCGGCGACCGCCAGGGCGACGAACCAGCCTCGGTGCGGGACCTCGTGGTCCTGGAGCACCGTCAGGATCGGGTCGTCACCCTCGGCGACGCGGGGCGCGTCGTCCGGGGTGAGCACGGCGAGGGTGCCGGGCAGGGCGAGGGCGGCGGAGGTGTCCACGCCGGTGATCCGGCCGGCCGCGACGGTCGCCGGCACCGGCCAGGCGTAGGCGCAGTCCGGGGGGTTGTGCGGCTGCTCGGTGGCGTACCGGGCGGTCCCGGTGACCTTCTCGCGGCCTTCCAGGCGCTGCGGGCCGGTGCCGAGGACCGGCTGGGGGCGGACCGCGCCGGCGGCGGTGGCGTGCGTGGCGGTGGGGCGCATCGCGGCTCTCCTCGTTCCGGGGCGTCAGGTGCGCTGGGGGCTGCGGGCCGCGGCCAGCCCGCTGAGCGTGTGCACGGCGAGGTTGCGGGCCAGCGGCACCTTGAAGGCGTTCTGGGCGAGCGGCTGGGCCAGGGCCAGTTCGGCGTCCACCGCGCGGGCGACCGCCTCCTCGGTGAGCCGCTGCCCCAGCAGCGCGGTCTCGGCGAGCCGGGCCCGCCACGGCCGGTGCGCCAGTCCGCCGAAGGCCAGGCCCACCGCCCGTACGGTGCGGTCGGCGTCCAGGTCGATCACGGCGGCGACCGAGGCGAGCGCGAAGGCGTAGCTGGCGCGGTCGCGGGCCTTGCGGTACGCCGAGGGGCGGCCGGCCGTGGCGCCGGGCACGGTGACGGCTGTGATCAGCTCGCCGGGGCGGATGACGGTGTCGCGCTCGGGGTGCTCCCCGGGCAGCCGGTGGAACTCCGCCGCGGGGACGGTGCGGCCGCCCTCGGGGCCGTGCAGCTCCACCTCGGCGTCCAGTGCGGCCAGTGCCACCGCCATGTCCGAGGGGTGGGTGGCGATGCACCGCTCGGACGCTCCGAGGACGGCGTGGTCCCGGTGCACTCCGGCGCGGGCCGCGCAGCCGCTGCCGGGCCGGCGCTTGTCGCAGGGGGCGGAGGTGTCCTGGAAGTAGGTGCAGCGGGTGCGCTGGAGCAGGTTGCCGCCGGTGGTGGCGACGTTGCGCAACTGGCCCGACGCGCCGGCCAGCAGCGCCTGGGAGAGCACCGGGAAGCGGTCGCGGACCAGCGGGTGCGCGGCGAGGTCGCTGTTGCGGACGGTCGCCCCGGCGCGCAGCCCGCCGTCGGGCAGCTCCTGCACCGTGTCCAGCGGCAGTCTGCTGACGTCGATCAGCGCGGCGGGCGTCTCGACGCCGAGCTTCATCAGGTCCATCAGGTTGGTGCCGCCGGCCAGGTAGCGGGCGCCGGGCCGGGCCGCGTACGCCTCGACGGCCCCGGCCACGCTGTCGGCCCGGACGTAGTGGAAGGGCTTCACCGGGTCACGTCCTCGATGGCGGCGACGATGTGGGGGTAGGCGCCGCAGCGGCACAGGTTGCCGCTCATCCGCTCGCGGATCTCGGCGCGGCTCAGCTCCACCGGCCCCTGGGCGGCGGTCCGGCCGGGGTCGGTGACGTGCGAGGGGTGCCCGGCGGCGGCCTCGGCGAACACCCCGACGGCCGAGCAGAGCTGGCCGGGGGTGCAGTAGCCGCACTGGAAGGCGTCGCGGTCCAGGAACGCCTGCTGGACCGGGTGCAGCTCGCCGTCCGGGGCCAGCCCCTCCACGGTGGTCAGCTCCGCGCCGTCCTGCGCCACCGCCGGCAGCAGGCAGGCGTTGGCCCGCCGGCCGTCCACCAGCACGGTGCAGGCCCCGCACTGCCCGTGGTCGCAGCCCTTCTTGGCCCCGGTCAGCCCGAGGTGCTCCCGCAGCAGGTCGAGCACGGTGGTGCGGTTGTCCAGCACCAGGGTGTGCTCGGCGCCGTTCACCGTCAGGGTGACGCGCGAGGCGGTGCCGGACTCCGGCGCGGCGGCGCTCACCTCGGGATCTCGTCTTCCTCTTCCGGGACGGTGTGCATGGCGGCCTCTTCCGCCGACGCCGCGGCGCCGTCGATGCCGACGTCGGTGGCGACGACGTCCTTCTCGTCGTCGCCGTGCGCGCCCTGGTCGGGCGCCACCAGCCGGCCGGAGCGCTCCCGGCCGACCTGGTCGCCGCCGACGGGTTCGCCGTCGCCGCCGGGCAGGTCGCCGATGCCGTCCCCGGGCGCGACGTCGTCCAGCGTCGGGTCGGGCACCTCCTCGGCCAGCCGCTGGTCGAGCGTCTCGCCCTCGCGCTGCTCGCGGGCGGTGGTGCCGTGCTCCTCCACGCCGTACGGCCGCTCGGGCGGCGAATAGCCCTCCTCGTACACGTCGGCGTCGCGCTCCGAGAGGGTGTCCTCCCGGTCGAGGACGCCGGTGTCCTCACGCTGGTCGCCCGTGTCGGACGCGTCGGGCTGGTAGACCTCGTCGCCCATGCTCTCGTCGCCGTCCATGCGTCGGCCTCCTCCATGTGTTCGCCTGCCCCGGCCGCACCGCGCGCCGGGCCGTTCCGCCCGATCGCGTATCCAGCCTCGTACAGGTCACACATCCCGGCATGTCGGACGGGCCCGCGGGCCGGACGGCCCGACCCCGTACGCCTGGGGCGTACGGGGTCGGGTGCGGGAGCCGGGCCGCGGCGTCAGGAGGGCTCGGGGCGCTCGTCCCAGTCGAGGACCTGGTCGGCGGTCTCGCGGGTCTGCTCGGCCAGCTCGCGGGCCTCGTTGAGCACGTCGCCCTGCTCCTCGACGAGCTGGTCGTAGATGGGGGAGCCGGGGCGGCCGGCGGACTGGGCGGTGGTCATGCGGGGAGTCTCCTCGGACCGGGGCGGGGGTGCGGCTGCCGGGGTGGAAGCCCCCGGCGCGCACGTCGCCTGCCCGGGCGCGGGGCGGTCATGCCGGAACGTGGCGCACGCCACGTCAGGCGACCGAGCCGATGCGGTCGGGGGCGGGGGCGTTCTCGTCGTGGTGGATGGGGGTGTGCGCCCCGGCCAGCGGCACGCCGGTGCCGCCGCGGCGGTGGGCGACGATCTCCGCGCCGATGGAGACGGCCGTCTCCTCGGGGGTGCGCGCGCCCAGGTCGAGGCCGATGGGGCTGCGCAGCCGGGCGAGCTCCAGTTCGCTGACGCCGGCCTCGCGCAGCCGGCGGTCGCGGTCGAGGTGGGTGCGGCGGGAGCCCATCGCGCCGATGTAGGCGACGGGCAGGGTGAGGGCGAGCTTGAGGAGGGGCACGTCGAACTTGGCGTCGTGGGTGAGGACGCACAGCGCGGTGCGGGAGTCGACGGCGGTGGCGGCGAGGTACTCGTGCGGCCAGCGGACGACGACCTCGTCGGCCTCGGGGAAGCGGGCGGCGGTGGCGAAGACCGGGCGGGCGTCGCAGACGGTGACGTGGTGGCCGAGGAGCTTGCCGACGCGCACCAGGGCGGCGGCGAAGTCGATCGCGCCGAAGACGATCATCCGCGGGGCGGGGACGCTGGACTCGACCAGCAGGGTGAGCGGCTGCCCGCAGCGGGAGCCGTCGGCGCCGAGGGTGACGGCGCCGGTGCGGCCGGCGTCCAGCAGCGCGCGCCCCTCGGCGGCGGCGGTGCGGTCCAGTCCGGGGTGGCCGCCCAGGCTGCCGTCGAAGGAGCCGTCGGGGCGCACCAGCAGGGCGCGGCCGAGCAGGGGGGCGGGGCCGTCCGCGACGCGGACCAGGGCCGCCGCCTCCCCTCCGGCGGCGGCCCTGAGGGCGGCGGGGGCGACCCCGCCGCGTACCGGGGTGACGAGGATGTCGATGGTGCCGCCGCAGGTCAGACCCACCGCGAAGGCGTCCTCGTCGTCGTAGCCGAAGCGCTCGAGGACGGTCCTGCCGTCGTCGAGCGCCGCTCGGCACAGTTCGTACACGGCCCCTTCCACGCAGCCGCCGGAGACCGACCCGATCGCGGTGCCCTCGCTGTCGACGGCGAGGGCCGCTCCCGGCTGCCGGGGCGCGCTTCCGCTGACCGCCACCACGGTGGCGACGGCGAAGTCGCGTCCCTGCCCGACCCACCGGTTCAGCTCGTCGGCGATGTCCAGCATGTCGGCCTCCTTGCGCGATGTGCTGCGTAGAGGGGTTCCCGGGCCGGAGCCCGTTACCCCTCGCGGGGCGCGGGCTAGTGCCCGTTGCCCATGGCGAAGTAGAAGATGAACACCGCCGAGAGCACCCACATCAGGATGCTGGGCTCGCGCCACTTGCCCTGGGCGGCCTTGATCGCGCAGTAGGCGATGACGCCGGCGCCGACACCGGTGGTGATGGTGTAGGTGAAGGGCATCAGGACGACCGTCAGGAAGACCGGGACGGCGACGGACCAGTCGGTCCAGTCCACGTGCCGGGCGTTCTGAAGCATCATCGCGCCGATGACGACCAGGGCCGCGGAGGCGACCTGGCCGGGCACGAGCTGGGTCAGCGGGGTGAAGAAGAGACAGGCGGCGAAGAACAGGCCGGTGACGGTGGCCGAGAGGCCGGTGCGGGCGCCCTCGCCGACTCCGGTGGCGGACTCGATGAAGACGGTCTGGCCGGACGCGCCGGCCGCACCGCCCACGACGCCGCCGGCGCCGTCGATGAACAGGGCCTTGCTGAGGCCGGGCATCCGGCCCTGGGCGTCGGCGAGCTTGGCCTCCTGGCCGACCGCGATGATCGTGGCCATGGCGTCGAAGAAGCCGGCCAGGACCAGGGTGAAGACGATCATCGAGACGGCGGCGTAGCCGAGCTGCTCGTAGCCGCCGAACTCCATGATCCCGAAGAGGTCGAAGTTCGGCATGGAGACGACGCTGCCGTGCAGGACGGGGGCGGTGCCTCCCCAGGCCTTCTCGTCGATCAGTCCGGTGGCGGTGGCGGTGACGGAGATGATCGTGCCGACGACGATGCCGATCAGGATGGCGCCGGGGATCTTGCGGGCCTGGAGCATGAAGATCAGCAGCAGGGTGAGGCTGAACAGGGCGACGGGCCAGCCGGTGAGCGAGCCGCCGACGCCCAGGGTGACCGGGCCGCCCGCGGTGCCGGGGCCGACGAAGCCGGCCTTGACGAAGCCGATGATCGCGATGAACAGGCCGATGCCCATGGTGATGCCGTGCTTGAGCGCCAAGGGGATCGCGTTCATGATCACTTCGCGCACGCCGGTGACCACCAGGAGGCAGATCACGGCGCCGTAGATGGCGCACATGCCCATCGCCTGGCCCCAGCTCATCTCCGGGGCGACCTGGGTGGCGATCACGCCGGCGACGCTGAGGCCGGCGGCGAGGGCGAGCGGGACCTTGCCGATGATGCCCATGGCGAGGGTGGTGACCGCGGCGGCCAGCGCGGTGGCGGTGATCAGGGCCGGCTGGCTCAGCTTGTCGCCGTTGGCGTCGGCGCCGCCGAGCAGCAGGGGGTTGAGCAGGAGGATGTACGCCATCGCCATGAAGGTCGTGATGCCGCCGCGCACTTCCTTGGCGACGGTCGACCCTCGGTGGGATATGTGGAAGTACCGGTCGAGCCAGGACCGCCCGGCGGGGACGCGGGAGCCGTCTCCGGCTCCCTCCGCGACGGTCTTGGGCTCTACGGACGACTGGGTCATGGTGCCTGACTCCCAAGGTTCAAAGGGGCACCCGCACGCCGGCTGGCGACGCAGTGACGCGGGATTTGGGATGGTTCTTCCGGCTGCACGACCCGGGGGACGGCCCGAGACGAACGAGTTTTTCGCGGCGCGGCGTGGGGGCCGCTGGGCGGAGCCTGTCGCGCGCGGACGCACGCGACGGGCGGAGCGGCCGTGGCCGCGGGGTGCGGGGTGCGGGGTCATCCCG
>NZ_PVLV01000229.1 GCF_002982015.1 Streptomyces solincola | reverse complement strand
GGACGCCGGTGGAGCGGACCGAGCGGGGCGGGGTGAAGCCGGGGTCCTGGGCGCGCCGCAGCTCGGCGGCGACGGCCATGATCTCGGCGGGGGTGCGGTAGTTGACGCCCAGCACCACCCGCTCGTAGCGCTCGCCGACGTACGGCTCCAGGATGTCCTGCCAGGAGCCGCAGCCGGCCGGGGCGCCGGTCTGGGCGGGGTCGCCGACCAGGGTCATGGAGCGGGTGGGGATCCGGCGCATCAGCAGCCGCCAGGCCATCGCGGACAGCTCCTGGGCCTCGTCGACGATGACGTGGCCGAAGGCCCAGGTGCGGTCGGCGGCGGCGCGTTCGGCGGCGCTGCGCCTGTCCTCCTCCTCGTGGCGCTCGGCGAACCGCTCGGCGTCGATGACGTCGTGGGCGGCGAGCACCTCGGACTCCTCGTCCTCGAACTCGTAGGTCCGCGAGGCGTAGGAGACGTCCAGTACGCCCTGGGCGTAGGCGATCCGCTCGGTGCGGGCGCGCTCGGCGGCGGCCCGGGCGGCGGAGTCGTCCGCGCCGAGGAGTTCGGCGGCCTCGTCGAGGAGGGGGATGTCGGCCTCGGTCCAGGGGCCCTCGGGAGCGTCCGTGTCGCGGCGGACGAACTCGGCCTCACCGTCGGGGAGGTGGCCGTCGGGCGCGGCGAGGAAGGCGGCCACCAGGTCCTGCGGGGTGAGGGTGGGCCACAGCTCCTCGATCGCGGCGTGCACCTCGGCGCTGGCGGCGACCTCCTTGCCGATCTGGGCGACGTCGGAGGCGTCGAGGAGGTTGGGGCCGCCGTAGGGGTCGGCGCCGAGGCGTTCGGTCAACTGCGCGGTGAGGGCGTCGATGATCCGGGTGGCGAACCGGGGGCGGGCCAGGTTGTGCGGGAGGCCGGTGGCGCGCGCGTCCCAGCGGGCGTCCTCGGCGGTGTCCCGGTCCAGCAGCAGGGTGCCGTAGTCGTCGTGGTCGATCTCCAGCGGAGCGCTGGTGGCGGGCACCGTCTGGTGCTCGCGCAGCACCTGGCGCAGGATGTCGGCCATGGCGGCCCGGCCCTTGATCTCGGCGGCCTCCGGGCTGTCGGCTGCGGTGACGGTCACCCCGGGGAACAGCTCGGCCACGGTGGCCAGCAGCACCCCGGTCTCGCCGAGCGCGGGCAGCACCTCGCCGATGTAGCCGAGGAAGGCCGGGTTGGGGCCGACGATCAGCACGGCGCGCTTGGCGAGCTGCTCGCGGTGGGCGTAGAGGAGGTAGGCGGCCCGGTGCAGGGCGACGGCGGTCTTGCCGGTGCCCGGACCGCCCTCGACGACCAGCACGCGCTGGTGCGGGGCGCGGATGATCCGGTCCTGCTCGGCCTGGATGGTCTGCACGATGTCGGTCATCCGGCCGGTGCGGGCGGCGCCGAGCGCGGCGAGCAGCACGGCGTCGGCGTCCGGGTTCTCGTGGCCGGTGCGCACCGGGTCGGCCAGGTCGAGGATCTCGTCGTGCAGGGCGGTGACGTCGCGGCCCTTCATGGTGATGTGCCGCCGGCGGCGCAG
The DNA here is from genome assembly GCF_002982015.1 of Streptomyces solincola. Taxonomy (GTDB): domain Bacteria; phylum Actinomycetota; class Actinomycetes; order Streptomycetales; family Streptomycetaceae; genus Streptomyces; species Streptomyces solincola. The sequence goes on along the minus strand of NZ_PVLV01000229.1, from coordinate 11,715 downwards.
TCCCATCGGGTGGTGCCCGGTGGCCAGGTAGAACGGCCGGGCGACCTCGGCGCGCCAGTCGAGGACCAGCGGGGTGTGCTCGGCGTCGTCCTCGCGGATGCCGATCCGCCCGATGCGGTGGTCGCGCCCGTCGCGGAACTCCAGCCTGCCGAAGCAGATGCCCTGCTCGCCGGCTTCGTACCCGGCGAGGAGCGCGGACTGCTCGGCCACCAGGACGTCCCGCTCCTTGCGGGCCTGGAAGGTGCTGCCGCCGGCCTTCAGGGCCGCCTTCAGGGCGGCGGACGCCTGGTCGCGGAGGCGGTCGAGGCGGGCGTACAGGCCGTCGACGAAGTCCTGCTCGGCCCGCAGCTCCCCCCGCTCCGCGCTCTCCTTCGCCTGCTCGACCGGCACCGTGTCCGGCTTCGCCGGCTCGTGCGCTACCGGTCCCCGCGCTGCCGTGTCCGGCTTCGCCGGCTCGTGCGCCGCCGTGTCCGGCTCCGTCGGCTTCTGCGCTTGCGTTGACAATCCCACTCCCGACGCGGTATCTTCCGTGGACTGATGCTCTTCGTGTGCGGCTTCGCCATGCCTGCACGCCCGTACACGAACCAGAAATCTTACGCGAAGGGGAGCCCTCGCCGCCAGCCGCGGCCGGGCTCCCCTTCGTCGTGCCGGGCCGTCCCCCGCCTCCCCGGGGTGCGCAGTCGTCCCGTTCGCGTCCCGGGCGGGTCCAGCGCCGGTAGGCTTTCTGATGACCCGTCGGGCGCCCGGGCGACGCGCGCCCGCACAGCGCAGGCGAGGGGGAAGCAGTGTCCAAGGTCGTGCTGTGCCACGGGATCGGCTACACCTTCGCGCACCGCGAGAACATGCACGGCGACTGGTTCCGGGAGCTGCGCACCGGTCTGGTCGACACCGGTCTGCCGCCGGTGGAGGCTGCCGACGTGGCGGCCGTGTACTACGGCAACTGCTACCGCTCGGTGGGCAAGAAGGGCGGGCCGGGCTCGGACGAGTTCTCCGAGCTGCCGGGCTACGGTCCGGCCGATCTCGACGACGACCTGGAGCTGGAGCTGCTGGAGGCCCTCGCGGAGAACACCGGCGAGGGGCGGCCCGGCTCGAAGGGTGCGGTGCAGGGCCTGTTCCGCAGGCTGGTGGAGAGCGAGCTGCTGGGCGACGCCCCCGCCAAGGCGGTCGTCTGGATGATCAAGCAGGTGCACCGCTATCTGACGGACGACGCCCTGCGGGACGCGGTGCTGGCCCGCTGGGACGGGGTGGTGACCGGGGACACCCGGGTGGTCGTGGCGCACTCGCTGGGCAGCGTGATCGCCTACGACGCGCTGTGCGCCCACCCGGAGTGGGAGGTCGACACCCTGGTGACGCTGGGCTCGCCGCTGGGGCTGGGGGCGATCTCCTCCCGGCTGCGGCCGCCGCTGGTGCGGGGCGAGGCGGCGCGGTGGCCGAACGTGCGCCGCTGGGTCAACGTGGCCGCGGTGGAGGACCCGGTGGCCCTGGTCAAGGAGCTGGCGCCGCTGTTCGGCAAGGAGGTCGAGGACCACCTGGTGCGCAACGGGCGGTTCGGCGCGCACTCCGTACGGCGGTACCTGACCACCGCCGAGGCCGCCCGGGGGATCGCGGATGGCCTCGCCGGCCGCTGAGACCGTCGCCGGCCGGACCGCCGCCGAGACCGTCGCCCGCCGGACCGCCGCCGGGAGCGCGGCCGGGGCGGCCGCCGCGCCGGCCCTCGGCACGGCGGCGGGGCGCGGCGGCGGGAGCGTCGACGGGCACCGGCGGGTCTTCGTCGTCGCCGGGACGGCGGCCTACGGGCCGGGCCTGGAGCCGCTGCCGCGGGTGAAGGACGAGATCGCCCTCGTCCGCGGGGTGTTCGAGGAGATCGGCCTGACGGCCGCCGAGGGCGTGCTCCTCGACCCGCGGCCCGAGGAGCTGAAGCAGGCGGTCGCCGGCGCGCGGCGCGGTACGGAGCAGGACGGGCCGCCGCACTCGCTGGTGCTGTACTACTCCGGGCACGGCTACGCCTCCAACGGCTCCTACCGGCTGGCCATGTCCGGCGGGACCAGGGGGACCGACCGGGACGAGGCCACCTCGATCACCGCGCACGAACTGGCGGACCTGGTCAACGAGCAGACCCGGGTGGACGGCCGGGGCCGGCCGGAGCAGGTGGTGGTCCTGGTGGACGCCTGCTCCTCGGGCATGGCCGTCTCCGACTTCGCACAGCACGAGCAGGCCGTCACCCAGCAGGGCAACCGCAAGCCGGCCGTCTTCCTCATCACCTCGGCGGGCCGGACCCAGGAGGCCGACCAACTGGCCTTCGCCGACGCCCTGTCGGCTTCCCTGAAGTCGCCGGGCATCCCGAAGAGCGCCAGGTACGTCGAGCTGCGCGCCCTGCGCAAGGAGATCCACCACCACCTGGCCGGCCGGCGGCAGGACGTCCACGTGTACGCCACACCCGGCAAGGGCGGGCAGGACTGCCGGGTCTTCCCCAACCCGCGCTACGAGAAGCTGCGCCCCCAGCAACTGCCGGAGGCGGCCGCGGGATCCGGCTGGGCCTTCTGCGGCCGCGAGCGCGCCCAGCGCGACCTGGTCGCGCACCTGGCCGGCGCCGCCCCGGACGGCGGCGGGCCGGTCAACGTCACCGGGCCCTCCGGTTCGGGGAAGTCCACCCTGCTCGCCTGGCTGGCCGCCGCCTCCGACGAACGACCGCTCCCCACCGTCTCGGACGCCGCCATGGACGCCGTCTCGGACGCCCCCGCCTTGTCGGTGCCGCCGGGCCGCGCGGTGCTGGTGCAGGCGTACGGCGGCTCCCGGGGCAGCGTCCTGCACGAGATCGGCGCCGAGCTGGGGGTGCCCTACCGCGACGACCCGGCGGCCTTCTTCGACGCGCTGGCGAGGCTGCCGGAACCGCGCTGGGTGCTGGTCGACACGGTGAACCGGGTGGGCGCCACCGACGCGGAGGACCACGGCAGCGCGGAGACGGTCCGGGAGTTCGCCGAGAAGGTGCTGCTGCCGCTGAGCGAACTACCCACCGTGAGACTGGCGTTCAGCACCGAGGAGCCGCTCGTCCTGCCCGGGGTGCGCGAGCTGCCGCTGGGCGAGGCGCCGTACTTCGACCCCGGCGACATCGAGCTGCTGGCCCGGCAGGTCCTCACCACCCGGCGCGGGACACTGCACGACAGGGTGTCCCGGCCCACGCTCGACGGCTACGCCGACGCCATCCGCGAACGGTCCGGCACCTCCTTCCTGCGGGCCTACCTCTTCTCCATCGACCTGGCAGGGCGCAAGCCGACGGAAGACGAGGCGCGCGTGCAGACCTCCGTGACGGACGTCTTCGAACGGGAGCTGGCCAAGCTGGCGCCGGAGGATCCGGACTGGGCGAAGGACCTGCTCACCCCGCTGGCCTGGGCGCTGGGCGGCGGGGTGCCCGACTACCCGCTCTGGATCGACCTGGTCCGCCGGCTCACCGGCCGCCGCACCGACCGCACCGCGCTCGACAGGCTGCTGGCGCGGACCGAGGAGTTCGTCACCGAGACCGAGGACGTCGCCGGCGGTGCCGGCTGGCGGCTGCGACGCGAGGAGTACGCCCGCCACCTCGCCCCGGTGGAGGACACCGCACGGGCGCACGCCGCCTTCACCGGGGCCCTGACCGACGCGCTCGGCGCCGCCGGGCCCGGCCACCGCCCGCGCTGGTCCGCCGCCGACGGCTACACCCGGCGCAACCTCGCCGAACACGCCCAGCGCGCCGGGATGCTGGACGAGCTGCTCACCGACCCGGACTTCCTCCTGTGCGTCGACCCGCCGCGGCTGCGCCGGGCCCTGACGCTGTCCGGCTCGCCCCGGGCCCGCGCGGTGCGCAGGATCACGGACCGGCTGTTCGCCGGCGCCCGGGACGACGGATGCGACATGTCCCGGCTGGAGTTCCTCGCCCAGGCGTACCAGCAGGGCGAGCTGGCCCGCAACGCCGGCGGCCTGCCGCGGCCGTGGCGCAGCACCTGGGTGCACCGGGAGTCCAGCGACAGCGTCAGCGGGGTCTCCGTCGCCGACCGCCGCCGGTTCCTGGTGGTCGGCACCCAGGAGGGCGGCGTCCTGTACGGCGAACGGGACCGGCCCGGGCTGCGCCCCCCGCACCCCGCCGCCGACACCGGCGACGCCGCCGCCCAACTCTCCGCGGTGGGCGCGGGGATGCTGCACGGCCGGCCCTTCGCCGCCCTCGCCACCTGGGCCGGCGGGCTCACCCTGCACGATCTGGAGTCCGGGCAGCGGTACCCCATGGCGGAGCCGCCGTTCCCGGACCGGGTCATCGCCTGCGAACTGGGCGAGCACGGGCTGCTGATCGCCTCGGCGCACGCCTGGCGGCGCTGCGAGAAGGAGGGGGTCGACGACCGGCCGGTCGACAGCGGCGGGCTGGTCCTGGCCTCCGTCGCCACCGCGGTCGTCTCCGGCGAGTGCTGGACGGTGGCCTGCTGCCCCACCGGCGAGGTGGCCGCCTGGGGACCGGACGGCTTGCTGCGGTGCACCTTCACCACCCCGCAGCGGCAGGCGCTCACCTGGATCGGCGCCCATGACGGCGACATCCTCACCGCGAGCAACGACGGCACCGTGTGGCGCAGCAGCCCCTACGGCACCGGTCAGCGCTGCGTCGCGGCCCACGGCGACCAGCGGGTGACGTCGCTGAAGGTGCTGCGCACCGGCGGGGGCACGCTGCTGCTGACCACCGGCCTGGACGGCTTCGTACGGCTGACTCCGCTGGACCGGGGCTTGGCCGGTCCACGGCCGGAGGTCGCCCTCGACGTCGGCACCGGCGTCTGGTCCGCCGACCTGGAGGAGACCGGCCGACTGGTGGTGTGCACCCAGAACGGCACCGCCCGCATCACCCTGTGACCTCCGCGACCCGAGCGACCTCCGCGTCCGGCGCGGGCGAGGAGCCGGACCGGAACCGGTGCGGCGCCCCGCGACGTATCGCACCACCAGCCACTGAGCACCGCACCTTAAGGGGACCAGCTTGCCGGACAGCAACGGAACGCAGCCGCAGGCCGAGCAGGACGCCTACCGCACCACCCTCCTCCTGCACGCCCTGGCCACGCTCACCCGGCAGCCGGGGAGCACCCCGGCCGAGGCGCTGTCGCTGGTGGCCGCGCTGGTCGAGCGCACCGCCCTGCTCACCCCGGACGCGCCGGTGCCGGTGGAGTCCCTGCGCTGGGAGGCGGCCGGGCCGGGCGAGGCGCTGAGCGGGGTCGGGGCGCTGCTGGCGGAGGACCTGGAGCCCGGGTCGACCGGGCTGGGGCCGTGGCTGCCGGCGCTGCGGGAGGCCGGGCTGCTCGACGGGCTGTACGCGTTCGCCGGCCGGGCCGAGGAGCTGCACCCCGCGCGGGGGGCGTACTGCCCGGCGCCGCCTCCTCCGGAGCCCGGCGGACCCGACGCCGTGCACCTGCTGCTGCGGCCGGACCCCGGTTGGTCCGCGGTCGCGGCCGTGCCGGTGCGCTTCTCCACCGAGCCGGCGGAGGCGGAGACGGAGCCGGCCGGGGACCCGGAGCCCGTCCCGGACGCGGACCCGCCGGCCGTCCCGGACGCAAACCCTGAAGCGGTCCCCGAGCCCGGCGCGGCCCCGGAGCCCGCCCCGGCGCCCGCGTACTGCCCGCTGGACGACGGTTTCCGGGCCGAGGCGGCGCGGGCGCTGGCGCACGCGTGCCGGCTAGTCAAGGCCCGGGGGCGGGTCCAGCCGCCCCGGGTGACCGCCTCCTTCCCGTCGTCGCCGGGGGTGCGCGCGCCGTCCGCCGTGCAGGGCGGCGTCGGCGCGGCCGCGGTCGCCCTCACCTATCTGGCCGGCGAGGCGGGGCTGCCCTCCCCGGCCCGGATGGGCGTGTTCGTCATGGCCGGCATCGCGGCGGACGGCCGGGACGGGCAGTGGACGGCGCCCGGTGACGTACGCCTGTGGGAGACGGCCCGCGCGTCCGGGCTCGCCGTGCTGAGCTGCGGCCCGGCCGGCTGGACGCTGGAGGGGCGCGGGGCGCCGGCGTCCTCCCCCGACCGGACCCTGAACGGCGCCGCCGCGCTGCTGTGGGGCACGGCCTGGGACGAGGCCGAGGACCGCTGGCACGCCGAGACCCTGCGGCGGCGAGGGTGGCGGGTCGTGTACGCGAGCCCCACCGGTCTCGCGCCCGGCGGCGCCGACGCCTGGCAGGAGGATCCGGCCGAGCCGCCGCTGGTGGAGGCCGACCAGGTGGACGTGTTGCAGGGGCAGTTCACCATGCAGGCGCAGTCCGCCCATCAGACGCGGCTGGGGATGGTGCTGGCCGGGCCGGCGAACAGCGGCAAGAGCGTGATCGCCCGCCAGTTGGCCGCCCGGATGGAGCGGGCCCGCTGGAAGGTCCTCACGCTGTCGCCGGCCGACCGGCGGCTGCCGATGGAAGGCGACCTGCCGGCGATCGTCCGCTCGGCGATGCACCTCACCGGGGTCCCGGCCGGCGCCCGCACCCTGGTGGTGATCGAGGACCTGCACCCGCTGGAGCGGGGTGACGTGGGCCGGGACGTCGCGGCGCTCGTCGCCGAGCTGGGGGTGCACGCGCTGGCCCTCACCCGGTTCGCCGAGGGCTCCGGCGTCGAGTGGGACTCCGGGCTGCTGTCGCCGATGACCGCGGTGGTCGGCGAGGCCGAGGTGGCGGCGCTGGCCCGGCGGATGGTCGAGCGCCACCCGGACGTGTACGGCGCGGCCGCGGCGGTGCTGCCGGCGCTGCTGGAGACGGCCCGGCGGGACCTGTGGCTGCTCAGCCGCTCGATGCGGGAGGCCGCGGCCCAGCCCGAGGAGGACCGGCGGCAGGCGGTCGCCGCCCCGGTCCGGCCGGCCGAGGCGGTGGCGGGCCTGGGGCCCGCGGAGCGGGAGGAGCTGAAGCTGGTCGCGGCCGTCTCCCAGCTCGGGGACGGCGTGCCCGAGGAGTACGTGGAGCTGCGCGCCCGTGCCGTGCTCGCCCGGATGGGCGCCCGGCGGTCGCACGGCACGGTGCGGCTTCCCAGCCGCCACCACGCCCGGCTGCTGCTGCGCGAGCTGACCCCGGGCGAGAAGGTCTCCGACGTCAGCGCCGCCGCCGACCTGCGCCGGATGGCGGAGCCGGTGGCGGCGTACCTGCTGCGACTGCTGGACGAGGACCGGGACGGCAGGCTGGTCGGGCTGCTGCGGGTGTGCCACGCCTACGACTCGCTGCTGCTGGGCCGGATACTCAACCAGGACGACGTGCGGGAGGCCGTCGCCCGGTGGACGGACGACCGGGACGTGGCGACCGCCTGCGTGGTGCTGACGATCTGCGACCACTATCTGCACCACACCTGGGTGCCGGCCCGGATGCCGGACGTGATGGCGCGGGTGCCGGCGGCCGGCGAGCTGACCGCCCGTGCGCTGTCGTCGGTGCTGAAGCTGGTGGCCCGGCACTGGCACCACGTCAAGGGCACCGCCGGCTTCGAGGCGTTCATGGCCTGGCTGGCCGAGCCGGGCGGCGGGCTGGCGGCGGTGATGAACCGGCCGGCCACCCTGGAGGACCGCTACCACCTGGCGCGCCGGGTCTTCCGGCTGCACCACGACTCCTCGCCGGGGCTGATCGTCGGGCTGACCGACGTGCTCGTGCAGGACATCCGCGAGGACTCGGCGAGCGACCTCATCCATGTGCGCAAGCTGGACGACCTGCTGGACCGCTGCCGCAACCGGCTGCCGGACCCCGACCGCGACCGCGACCGGCCCCGCCGCCCGCTGGAGACGCGGCAGGAGATCCACGACCTGCTGGAGCGGCGCCCGGCGGACGACGCCCGCTTCGGCGTGGTCGTCGGCTGGCTGGCGCTGCGGCTGCACTTCGGCGGCCAGGAGGTCGACTACGAGGAGCTGATCGAGGCCAACGAGGGGCAGGTGCGGCTCGCCCTCGGCCGGGCGACCGCCGCTGAGGTGAGCCAGGCGCTGAGCGACCTGTCCCGCAACTACCGGGCGTTCTGCACCAAGCTGCTCAACCGGGTGCGCCCGGTCGAGAAGCTGCGCACGGTGCTGCGCCAGGCCGCCCCGCCGGCGGCCGCCAACCTGCTGTCGGTGCTGTCCAACATCCACAGCGGTACGGTGCGCGGTCTGCTGTACCGGGAGAGCGGCGGCGCCCTGGAGGTGGACGCCCCGCTGGCCTGGGAGCTGGCGAAGCGGGTGGAGAAGCTGGCGGACGGCAAGGGCGCCGGGCTGCTGCTGTCGGCCACCCACCGGATCGACGAGCTGTACTGCTCCGGGGAGCGGACGTTCGCCGGGGAGCTGGCGGCGAGGCTGGGCCGGGACTTCGCCCTGGGACTGCTGGGCAGGGAGCGCAGGTCGTCGGTGCTGTACCACTTCCTGCGGGGGCTGTGGGAGGCGGAGGCGGAGTACCGGCGCGAGGTCGAGCAGTATGTGTTTGAACTGATCGTCGACTCGATCGGGTCGCGGCACCGGGTGCACCGGCCGTGGGCGGCGCAGTTGGGCGTGCTGCTGGTGGGGGACGACTACTTCGGCCTGGAGCTGCTGACCAGGCTGGCCGAGGTGGTCGAACCGGCCCCGCTGGCGCGGCAGATGACGGAGGCGGGTCTGCGGGCGGACACCTTCGGCGCGCTGCACCGGCTGGCGCGGGCCATCCACCCGGACATCCCCCGGCGCTACCGCGACGACTTCGACACCAGCCGGATGTTCGAGTCCCTCGTGCCGGCCGCCCCCAACTCGGTGGCCGAGCGGCTGCGGGTCACCGTGCACACGCTGCGGATGAGCGGGGAGGAGGACGCGCAGACCCGGCTGCTGGCGGCGTTCCGGGAGTACCGGTCGACCCGGGACTGGGACTGGGCCGCCGAGATCCGCCGGATGCCGACCACGCACCTGGCGCAGAGCCTGGACAACCTGCGCAAGCTGGACCCGGCGCTGGCGACCGACGTGGTGGCGGACCTGGAGGGGACGGGGACGGACCACGGGCCGGGGTTCCTGGTCAGCTCGGTGAAGCGCTCGGTGTCCGCTCCGGACCGGCTCGCGAACCTGCTGCGGGCGGTCGACATGGTGCAGCCCGGCAAGGGGCGGGGCCTGCTGGCGGTGCTGCGGGACGACCACTTCGCCTGGCGGGACTTCACCGAGGAGTTCCGCTACGAGCAGGACCCCGGCAACCAGGGCAGGCTGGGCCGGCAGTTGGCGGGGCTCGGGGTGCTGCCGGGGCAGGGGCACCTGAAGTGGATGAAGCGCCTGGTGTACGAGAAGTGGCTGAAGGTGGTGGTCAAGCTGGCCAGCCCGCGGGCGATCAACGAGCTGCTGCGGCTGACGTACATCTGGGACGAGCAGTGGGGAACCGAGCTGTGCGCCAGCGTCGACCACGGCAAGCTGCTGAGCCGGGTCCGCCGCGGCAGCGCGACCGATCTGCGGGTGGTGCCCGGTCTGCTGCACGTGCTGGTGCTGACCGGGCAGCGGGACCTCGCGCAGAGCGTCATCGACCAGTTGCCGCAGCCGGGCGAACTGGCCCGCAAGCTGGGCCTGTCCGGCTCCTCGCACCTGCTGCGGAAGCTGTCCGCGCTGCGGCGGGAGAACGTCGCGGACTTCGGCGCGGCGACCGCCGGGCTGCTCGACGCGGCGGTCGACCGGCACCTGGTGCTCGACCCGGACGCCCACTGGGCGTCCATCGGCTGGGCGGCCCAGGCGCTGCGCGAGACCGGTCTCGACCCGCTCCTGCCCGGCCGGACGCCGCGGCACCCGGTCAACGGCGCCTATGGCGCGGAGGTCGCCTGGGCGGCCACGTGGCTGCCGGAGTCGGAGTGGACCGCTGACGCCCTGGACACGGCGCTGCCGGCGTTCGAGCGCGCCTCCCGCACCTGGCACCAGGCCGAACTGACCGCCATGGCGCTGATCGCCTCGGTCCGCGCGGGCCGGCTCGGGGACGTGTCGGGGGAGGAGGCCCACCTGAGCGTCATCGCGGACGCCTCCCCCGGGGTCCTCACCCTGGCCTACCGCGCCGGGCTGGAACACGAGGACCTGGCCAGGCTGCTGCTGGAGCTGAAGCCCGCCGTCGAGCAGCGCCTGAAGGAGCGGGTGCGCGCGGTGGACCCCTGGCGGCAGGAGCTGCTGACCCTGCTGAGCCGGCTGCGCGTCCCCGAACAGCAGCCGCGCCCCGGCCTGTTCGGCCCCGCCGGCCTGCGCGCCCGCCACTGACGCCGGCCGCCCGGCACGGCGGAGCGGCCGCGCGGGAGGGGGGATCCCGCGCGGCCGCGTCGCAGGGGCGGGCCCCGAAGGGCCCCGGAGTCAGACCTTCACCGGGTCCCGGCGGTCGGGGGCGCCGCCCTCGGTGTCGGTGTCGGTGTCCGCGGTCTCGGCGGGGCCGTGGTCGTCGACGAGGGTGCGCTCGTCGAAGGGGACGCGGCCGGCCAGGACCTCGGCGGCGCGCTCCTTGTCGATCTCCTTGGTCCAGGTGCCGACCAGCACCGTGGCGACCGCGTTGCCGGCGAAGTTGGTCAGGGCGCGGGCCTCGCTCATGAAGCGGTCGATGCCCACGATCAGGCCCACGCCGTCGACCAGGGCCGGCTTGTGCGACTGGAGGCCGCCGGCCAGGGTGGCCAGGCCCGCGCCGGTGACGCCGGCCGCGCCCTTGGAGGCGATGACCATGAAGACCAGGAGGGAGATCTGCTCGCCGACGGAGAGCGGGTCGCCCATCGCCTCGGCGACGAAGAGCGAGGCCATCGTCAGGTAGATGGCGGTGCCGTCCAGGTTGAAGGAGTAGCCGGTGGGGACGGTGATGCCGACCACCGGCTTGCTGACGCCCAGGTGCTCCATCTTCGCGATGAGGCGGGGCAGCGCCGACTCCGACGAGGAGGTGGAGAGGATCAGCAGGAACTCCCGGCCCAGGTATTTCAGCAGCGCGACGACGCTGATGCCGGCCACCAGCCGCAGCAGCGCGCCGAGGACCAGGAAGACGAAGATGGCGCAGGTCAGATAGAAGCCGATCATGATGACGGCGAGCGACTTCAGGGCATCGACGCCGGTTTCGCCGACGACGGCGGCGATCGCGCCGAACGCACCCACCGGGGCGGCCCACATGATCATGGCGAGGATGCGGAAGACCAGGCGCTGGATGTGCCCGATGCCGCGCAGCACCGGCTCGCCGGAGCGGCCCATGGCCTGCAACGCGAAGCCCGCGAGCAGCGCGACCAGCAGGGTCTGGAGCACCTCGCCCTCGGTGAAGGCGGAGACGATGGTCTTGGGGATGACGCCGAGGAGGAAGTCGACCGTGCCCTCGCTCGCGCCCGCCGCCTGCTGCTCGCCCGCCGACGCGGCCTCGTCGGTCAGCCGCAGGCTCGCGCCGGGCTCCAGCAGGTTGCCGACCACCAGGCCGATGGCCAGCGCCACCGTGGACATGACCATGAAGTAGCCGAGGGCCAGTCCGCCGACCGCGCCGACCTTGGCGGCCTTGCGGACCGAGCCGACGCCCAGCACGATCGTGCAGAAGATGATCGGCGAGATCATCATCTTGATCAGGTTGACGAACCCGGTGCCCAGCGGTTTCAGCTCCACGGCCACGCCCGGGGCGAGGAAGCCCACGGCGATGCCGAGCACCACCGCCGCGATGACGGCCAGGTACAGATAGTGCGTGCGGTCCCGCCGTGCGGCCACGGGGTCCTCCTACGAATGAGTCGTTCCACGTCCCGGTGGATCCCGCAGACCATCTCTCACCTTGTGCGGCCGGTCACCCTTGCGTCTGTGTCTTTTACACATCT
>NZ_PVLV01000228.1 GCF_002982015.1 Streptomyces solincola | reverse complement strand
GCGCAGGGCCGGCCGCGTCGCCCCCCGGAGCACCGCCGGCCGCGTCCGCCCCTGCGTCAAGGTCGGCCGCGGCCGCCTCGGGGTCGCCGCAGTCGCCCCCGCCCCCGCCTCCTCCTCCGCCACCGTCCCCGTCGTCGGAGTCCCCCTCGCCGTCGGCCCAGGACGGATCGTGGGCCATGGCGAGCGAGTGTGCGGCGGGCAGGTCGACGAAGCGGACGGCGACGCCGTGGTCGAGGGCCCACCGCAGCGCCACCCACTCCGGGGAGAAGTCGGCCATCGGCCAGAAGGCGGCCCGGCCCGGGTCGTCCACGGCGTGGACGAGCAGCGCCACCGGTGGCCGCATGCCGGGGTCGGCGGCGAGCGGCAGCAGCGCGTCCGCCTCGGGCGGACCTTCGATGAGGACGGCGGCCGGCGCGGCGGCGTCCAGAGCGGCCCGGACCGCGCGGGCGGAGCCGGGGCCGTGGTGGCGCACCCCGAGCAGCAGCGGACCGCGGCCGGACGCGCCCCCGGCCGAGGGTGCGGTGAGGGTGGTGGCCGTCACTGCGTCACCTCCCGGCAGGCTCGGTAGAAGTCCTGCCAGCCGTCCCGCTCCCGTACGACGGTCTCCAGGTACTCCTGCCACACGGTGCGGTCGGCCGCCGGGTCGCGGACCACGGCGCCGAGGACGCCGGCGGCCACGTCCCCGGGGCGCAGCACCCCGTCGCCGAAGTGGGCGGCGAGGGCGAGGCCGCCGGTGACGACCGAGATGGCCTCGGCCGTGGAGAGCGTGCCCGAAGGGGACTTGAGCCTGGTGCGGCCGTCGGCGGTGAGACCGGCGCGCAGCTCGCGGAAGACGGTGACGACCCGCCGTATCTCGTCGGTGGCATCCGTGGCGGCGGGCAGGTCCAGGGAGCGCCCGAGCTGTTCGACGCGCCGGGAGACGATGTCGACTTCGGCCTCGGCGGTGGCGGGCAGCGGCAGCACGACCGTGTTGAAGCGGCGGCGCAGGGCGCTGGACAGCTCGTTGACCCCGCGGTCGCGGTCGTTGGCGGTGGCGATGAGGTTGAAGCCGCGCACCGCCTGGACCTCCCGGCCCAGCTCGGGGATCGGCAGCGTCTTCTCGGACAGCAGGGTGATCAGGGTGTCCTGGACGTCAGCGGGGATACGGGTCAGCTCCTCGATGCGGGCGGTCAGCCCCTCTGCCATGGCCCGCATCACGGGGCCGGGGACGAGCGCGTCGGGGCTGGGGCCCTCGGTGAGCAGCCGGGCGTAGTTCCAGCCGTAGCGGACGGCCTCCTCGGGGGTGCCCGCAGTGCCCTGCACCAGCAGGGTGGAGTCACCGCTGACGGCGGCGGCGAGGTGCTCGGAGACCCAGGTCTTGGCGGTGCCGGGGACGCCGAGGAGCAGCAGCGCGCGGTCGGTCGCCAGGGTGGCGACGGCGACTTCGACGATGCGGCGCGGCCCGACGTACTTCGGGGTGATGACGGTCCCGTCGGGCAGGGCGCCGCCGAGCAGGTAGGTGGCGACGGCCCATGGGGAGAGCCGCCAGCGCGGCGGGCGCGGCCGGTCGTCGGCGGCCCGCAGCGCGGCCAGCTCGTCGGCGAAGGCGTCCTCGGCGTGCGGGCGCAGCACCCCGGTAGCTCTGACTGTGGCGGTGCCGGTGGTTTCGGGCACGGTCTGGTCCCCCTCCGGATCGTGTGCGATCGGCTACGGGACCAACCGTGCACCACGCCACTGACAACGAAGGGTTTCCGCAGGTGAAGCGCTAAGTACGGGCGGCCGAAGCAGAGCTGACGGAAACGCAGGCCCGCGCGCCCCGACCGGCAGGACGGCGGACGACGCACGCCGGACGGCGGACTGCGGACTGCGGACGACGCACGCCGGACGGCGGCGGGGCCGGACACGGGGCATGGCGGCAGGGGATGGCGGCGGTGCGGGAACGGCGACGCCGCCCGACGCACCCCCGTTCGGGGGCACGCAGGGCGGCGCGGGTGGCCAGTGGCCACGGGCCCGGGGCCCAGGGGCCGGGGGCCGGTGTGGCTCAGCCGACGACCGGGGAGACCGCGACGCAGCCCGCGGCCGAGACGGCGCCCGCGCCCGACTCCTCGGACAGCGTCTTGCCCTGGTAGGTGATCTTGCAGGTGAGCTTTCCGTCGCCGGTCAGGTCCACGGCGGTCGGAACGACGGCCGGCGCCTCCAGGCCGCGCAGCGTCACCGTCTTCTTCCACGGCAGCGTGGGGTTCTTGACGGTCTCCATCTTGGGGTTGGCCGCCGACTCGCCGCCGCCCGCGTTGAACTCGATCGAGTCAGCCGAGTCTCCGGTCACCTCGTAGGTGACCTCGTACTCGGTCTTGGTCTGCTTGTCGATCTCCTTGCTCACCTCGTCCTTGGCCGCCTTGGAGGCCTCGTCGGCGATGTCGGAGCAGGCGCCGAGGCCGAAGACGAGCCCACCGGCGACAAGCGCGGAGGCGATGGAGCGGGTGATGCGGTGCATGGTGCGAAACCCCCCGTGAACACGAACGTTGGCAAGCGCAGAGAACAGTAAAGGAACAGCAAAGTCAACTCGTTACCGTCCGTGCGATTCCGCTCGACCACCCGCTCGATCACCCGCTCGGTTCCCTGCTCGAATCGCCGCTCGTCGCCCGCTCCGGCCCCTTGCCCGACGGCGATTGTCAGTGGCGGGTCGTACGGTCGTCGACATGGACCAACAGGGGGTGCGCAGGCCGGCGAAGGGGCCGCCCGGCGCGGTGGCTGACGACGCGTCCGCATCGACCGAGGAGGCGAGGCGGGGACGTCCACACGCCGGAAGCGGGGGCCGGGCGCGAACGGTCGCGGACGCGGCGGCGGCCAGGCGGCGCGCTGAGCGGCGGGCGGAGCGGATCGGCGCGGGGGTGGAGGAGCTGGGGCAGCGGCTGGCGGACCTGCTGCGCTCGGGCCTGGCGACGGCCGACCGGCCCGGATACGCGTTCTGGGAGGAGACCGCCGCGCGGATGGTGGACGCCCAGGCGCCCGGGCTGGCCGGACGGGTCCGCGAGCTGGGGGCGATACCGGGCTCCGGCCCGGACTGGCCGGGGCGGCTGCTGGAGGAGTGCGCCTTGGCGCACCTGCTGGGCCAGGCGTGGCACAGGGTGGGCGCACTGCCGGAGCCGCTGGCGGTGACGGTACGGACGCGGATGGGGCTGCCCGCGTCGCCCGGCGGCCCGCCGGTGCGCGACCGCTGGTCGGTGCTCGCCCGGTACGACAGATCCGACGGCAGGCTCACCACCCGGCGCACCTGGCTGTACGGGCAGGGCAGCGGGCGTACGGCACTGCTGCTGTCCTACGGTGCCGGGGGCCGACCACTCGGCGCGGCCCTGCCGGTGGGCGCCGTGCTGGACGCGGAGCTGACGGCCTACCCCGGGGCGGGGCAGTTGCGGGCCGAGTTGGGCGAGCGGTTCGGCGACCCGGCACCCAAGGCGTGTCCGCCGCCCGGCGGCACGGCCGCCGACGCCCTGGCGGCGTACGGGGCGGCGCTGCGGGAGGACCCGTGGCTGGAGTCCTGGCCTGGCACGCTGGCCGCGGTCGTCCCGCTGCCGGACGGGGACGGCGGCTGGCAGCTCGCCGAAGCGGACGGCACGGCGGCCGTCCCGGTGGCCGCGGCCGCGGTGGGCCGGCAGGGGCTGTGGCGACTGGCGGCCGTCTCCGGCGGTCACCCGATCACCGTCTTCGGCGAGTGCGGGCACCGCGGCTTCACCCCGCTCGCCGCCTGGACCACGGCCGCCGGAAGCGGGCCCGGGAGCGGGCCCAGCGGCGCCCCGCCACCCCTGGTAGCGCTCATCTGACGACGAAGGGAGAGGTCATGTCGGTGTCCCACACCGCACCGCGATCCGCCACCACCGCCCCGACCGCCTCGCCGGCTCGGCCGCCCGACTCCCTCGGCGGAGGGTGGCAGGAGCTGGTCACCGCCGCGCTGCTCGGCGTCGACCGCCGCCGCCCACCGGCCCGCCAAGGCGCCCCAGGATCGCCCGGCAGGCATGGCTCGCCCGGATCACCCGACAGACGCGCCTCGCCCGACGAGCCCGGCTCACTCAGCGGACACGATGCCCGGCATGGCTCTCGCGACGTACCCGGCTCACCCAGCGGACCCGATGCACCCCTCGAACCCGACTCGCCCGGCGAATCCGCATCACCCGGCGGACAGGGCGCACCCTCCGGACCCGGATCGCCCAACGGGCCCGGATTGCCCGGCGGTCCAGGCTCGCCCGCAGCACCCGGCAGGCGCGGCTCATCCGCCGGACCCGGCTCGCCCCTCCAACCCGGCTCGCCCCTCCGCCCCAGGTCGCCCCTCCAACCCAGTTCGCCCGGTGATGCCGGGGCGCTGCTCGACGCGGCCGCGGTGCACACCGTGCGGCGCAGGGCCGGGCTGCGGCCGGTCGCGCCTGCCGCCGCCCTGCCGCAGCCGGCGCCGGACGACGAGCGGCCCGAGCCGCCGGAGGCGGCCAGCCGCCGGCTGGCCCTGCTGTTGGCGGATCGGGCCGCCGCCGGCGCGGCTGGGGGCGGACGGCGGGGTACCGCGCCCGACCTCACCGAACTGCTGCCGCAGTGGCTGGCGGTGGCCCGACGCCGCGGCTACCGTGCCCCGGCCGCCCTGCTGCCCGCGCTGCTGGACGCGGCGCGGGCCCGGACCGACCTGCGGCCTGCGGTGCTGGCGTTCGCGGGACCGCTCGGGATGTGGCTGGCCCGGCTGAATCCCGAGTGGCGGTTCGCCCTGCGCGCCGCCCCGGGGGCCCCGGGCGCGGACGCGGACGGGGGCCCGGCCAGGCGGCGGTTGTGGGACGAGGGCCTATTCGCCGAGCGGATAGCCCTGCTCACCTCCGTACGCTCCCGGGAGCCGGCCGAGGGACGGGCGCTGCTGGCGTCGGCGTGGGCGACCGAGCGCGCCGAGGACCGGCTGATGTTCCTGGACTCCCTGCGCACCGGTCTGTCGCACGACGACGAGCCCTTCCTGGAGCAGGCACTGAACGACCGGAGCCGCAACGTCCGGTCCACCGCAGCCGAGTTGCTGTCCGCCCTGCCTGAGTCCGCCTTCGCCGCGCGGATGGCCGAGCGGTCGGCGGGGTGTGTCGGCCCGGACCGTACCGGCGGCGCCGGAGCGGTGATAGCCGTCGAGGCTCCCCACGAGTGCGACGAGGCCATGCGGCGGGACGGGGTGAGCGCCACACCGCCGACCGGACGCGGTGAACGCACATGGTGGCTGGTGCAGTTGGTGGAGGCCACGCCGCTGGGGGCCTGGCCGGGCCGGTTCGGCGGTCGTAGCGCCGAGGAGATCGTCGCTCTGCCCGTGGCGGACGGCTGGCGGGACGAGCTGCACGCCGCGTGGTGCCGGGCGGCGGTACGCCAGCGGGACGCGGCCTGGTCGCGCGCCCTGCTCGGCCCGCCGTCCGCTCCCACTGCGACCGGACCGGCCGCGGCCTCCCTCGCCGAGCGGTCCCGGTTGCTGTCGGTGCTGCCGCCGGACGAACGCGCGGGCTGGGTGGCCGGGTTCGTGTCGGCGCACGGACTGTCCGACGCCTTCCAGTTCCTCGGCACGTGCGCCGTGCCGTGGGCGGAGCCGCTGGGGCGGGCGGTGGTGGACGCCCTGGACATCGCCCGGGACGCGGGGAGTTACCCGTGGAGCTTCAGCGGTGTGATGGGGCTGGCCGAACGCTGCCTGGACCCGGCGGAGGCGGACCGACTGGACGTCCTCACCAGGCGGTCGGACGAGCCGGAGGACGCCTCATCCGGCGCGGGCGACTACTGGGCGGAGGCGTTCCAGCGGCTGACGGCCACCCTGCGGCTGCGCGCCGCCATGCTAGCAGAGCTGTCCGACGAGCCCGCCGCCCCCCGGAGGCCGGGAGCCGCCCCGCCCGCCGCATAGCCCGGAGGCCGCCCGCCTCCTCGGGCCGGAGGCGGGCGGCCGGACACCCGAGCAGTCGAGCAGTCGAGCAGTCGAGCAGTCGGGCAGTCGGGCAGTCGGGCAGTCGGGC
>NZ_PVLV01000227.1 GCF_002982015.1 Streptomyces solincola | reverse complement strand
ACGTCTCGTGGGCTCGGAGATGTGTATAAGAGACAGGCGGGGCAGCGCCAGGGGGCGGTGCGGACGGGTGCGGTGGCGCCGCAGCCGGAGCATGCGTAGTCGGCCATGATCGTCATAGCAGGGAGCATGGCACCGGTGTGGCGGCTGTGTTACCGGCGCGTCAGGACTCTTGTGGAGTCCTCGGGGATCGGTCAACCTTTCGCTCGGCAGCAGGAAACGGGCGACGCCGCGCACCCTGCGGTACCGCCTGTTGCTTGTCATGTGCCTGTCATATGCGTGCGTATGGCTCGGCATGTGCGGGCTGCCGTTTCCCCCACAGCAGCGCACCACCCGATGAGGAGGAACCCTCACCATGTCAGTGATGCGTACCCCGCGGCGAAGAATGGCCGCAGCCGGCGCCACCGTCGTCGCCGCCCTCGCGCTCGGCACCCTGTCCGCCCTGCCGGCGGGCGCCGCCCCCGCCGCCGCGGAAGGCGTCATCCTGAACGCCGGCGCCCCCGACGCCGTCGCGGGCAGCTACATCGTCACCCTGGACGAGTCCGCCGCGGCCGGGTCCAAGGCGGGCAAGGCCGTCGCCGCGCGATACGGCGCGAAGATCGAGAAGACCTACACCGCGGCGCTCAACGGCTACGCCGTGGCGCTCTCCGAGGCCCAGGCCAAGAAGCTGGCCGCGGACCCGGCCGTCCAGTCGGTCGCGCAGAACCGGGTCTTCACGATCGACGGCACCCAGCCCTCGCCGCCCTCCTGGGGCCTGGACCGGATCGACCAGCGCGCCCTGCCGCTCAACCAGAGCTACACCTACCCCGAGCCGGCCGGCCAGGGCGTCAGCGCGTACATCATCGACACCGGCGTGCGCATCTCGCACAGCGACTTCGGCGGCCGGGCCGTCAACGGCTACGACGCCGTCGACAACGACAACGTCGCCCAGGACGGCAACGGCCACGGCACCCACGTCGCCGGCACCGTCGGCGGCACCGCGTACGGCGTCGCCAAGAAGGCGAGGATCGTCGGCGTGCGGGTGCTCAACAACCAGGGCTCCGGCACCACCGCGCAGGTCGTCGCGGGCATCGACTGGGTGACCCGCAACGCGGTCAAGCCGGCCGTCGCCAACATGAGCCTCGGCGGCGGGGTGGACACCACCCTGGACAACGCCGTGCGCAACTCCATCGCCGCCGGCATCACCTACGCGGTCGCCGCGGGCAACAGCAACGCCAACGCCGCCAACTACTCGCCGGCCCGGGTCACCGAGGCCATCACCGTCGGCTCCACCACCAACACCGACGCCCGCTCCAGCTTCTCCAACTACGGTGCCCCGCTGGACCTGTTCGCCCCGGGCTCCAACATCACCTCGGCCTGGAACACCGGCGACACCGCCACCAACACCATCTCCGGCACCTCCATGGCCACCCCGCACGTGGCCGGCGCGGCCGCCCTCTACCTGGACGGCAACCCCACCGCCACGCCCGCCCAGGTCTCCGCGGCGCTGACCGCCGCCGCCACCCCGAACGTCGTCGGCAGCCCGGGCACCGGCTCGCCCAACCGCCTGCTCTACGTGGGCGACGGCGGCACCGACCCCGAGCCCCCCGGCAAGCGCTTCGAGAACACCGCCGACTACGCGATCGCCGACAACGCCACGGTCGAGTCGCCGGTCACCGTCAGCGGCGTGAGCGGCAACGCGCCGGCCGCCCTCCAGGTGCCGGTCAGCATCGTCCACACCTACGTCGGCGACCTCCGGGTCCAGCTCGTCGCCCCCGACGGCACCGTGTACACCCTCAGGGACCGCACCGGAGGCAGCGCGGACAACATCAACCAGACCTTCACGGTGAACGCCTCCTCCGAGGTGGCCAACGGCACCTGGAAGCTGCGGGTCAGCGACCTGGCCAGCGCCGACACCGGGAAGATCGACTCCTGGGCGCTGCAATTCTGAGGACGCCCAGGAAGTGAAGGACGCCCGCGGTAGGGGCGTCTGACGGTACGAGGACGGTGGGGGAGGGGCGGTCGCCGCGGCGGCCGCCCCTCCGCCATGCGAAGGGGCGCACACCTTCATCACTTTGGGTGAAACCCTGGCCCACACTTGCGGTGTTCAACCGAACGTTGCGAACCTGTAGCTGTCCGTCAAGCTGAGGGGAGTGGCCTGTGGCGTTCGGTGAGCAGCCCGCCTACCTGCGGGTGGCGAGCGATCTCCGGAGGAAGATCGTCGAGGGTTCGCTCCCCCCGCATGCCCGTCTGCCCTCCCAGGCCCGCATCCGCGCGGAGTACGGCGTCTCCGACACGGTCGCCCTGGAGGCGCGCAAGGTCCTCATGGCGGAAGGACTCGTCGAGGGGCGCTCCGGTTCGGGGACCTATGTGCGCGCGCTCCCCGAGCCGCGGCGGATCGCCCGTTCGGGGTACGGGCTGGGCGGCGGCGCGACCCCGTTCCGGCAGGAGCAGGCCGACGAGGCGGCGCGCGGCACCTGGGAGTCGCGCAGCGAGCAGGAGCGGGCGGGCGCCGCCGTCGCCGAGCGGCTCGGCATCGAGCCCGGCGAGCCGGTGATGTGCACGGCGTACGTGTTCCGGGAGGCCGGCGAGCCGATGATGCTCTCCACCTCCTGGGAGCCGCTGGGGCTCACCGGGCGCAGCCCCGTGATGCTGCCCGAGGAGGGGCCGCTGGGCGGCTGCGGGGTGGTGGAGCGGATGGCGGCCATCGACGTGGTGGTGGACAACGTGGTGGAGGAGGTCGGGGCCCGGCCCGGCCTCGCCGACGAGCTGGCCGCGCTGGGCGGAGTGCCCGGACATGTGGTGATGGTGGTCCGGCGTACGTACTACGCCTCGGGACGGGCTGTGGAGACCGCCGACGTGGTCGTCCCGGCGGACCGCTACCGGCTCGCGTACCACCTGCCCGTGCGCTGAGGCGCGGGCGGTTCTCCGAGGGGGCGCATCCGGCCGGATGCGCCCCCTCGTGCTGTCCGGGCGCTGGCCGGAAGTCTCTCTCTTCGTGCCAACCCGTATCCGCTGAGTGAAGGTCAGGCGTAGGCTCGGGCATATGCGGAGTGCGGTTTCGTAGGGACCCTCGCAAGCGTGCGGGCCTGCGGAGGGAGACGACGGTGAGTGAAGGAAGCACGGTTCTGCCCTGGCTGGTGATCCGCCAGGACGGCAACGGCAACCACTACCGGGTGGGCCGGTACGCCACTCGTGACGAGGCGCAGAAGCTGGCGGACCGGCTCGCCGGAGCCGGCCGCGGACCGCGGTACTGCGTGGAGCGGATAGCCCAGGCCCCGAGCTGACGCCCGGCCCCGCCCGGCGCCCGTCGAGCGCGGGCGTGCGCCCGCGGCGGCTCCCGGGCCCCGGGGCCTCGTGCGCGGGCGTGCGCCCCGCACCGGCTTCCGGCTCTGGGCGGGCGTGCCCGCGCGGGCACGGCGCGGGTAGGGTCCGTGCGACCGGAAAGCGGGACGGACGGGACGAGCGGGGCGGATGCGGTGCTGATCGACACGGTGGCGTGGGTGCGGATCGAGGGCGGCCGGATCCTCTGCGCGCGCCCCCGGGGCAAGGACGTCTTCTACATCCCGGGCGGCAAGCGGGAGGGGTCGGAGAGCGACCGGGAGACCCTGCTGCGCGAGGTCAGGGAGGAGCTGACGGTCGCGCTCGACCCGGCGACCGTGGTCCACGTGGGCACCTACGAGGCGGAAGCCCCGGACCTGCCCGCGGGCGCCGTGGTGCGGATGAGCTGTTACACCGGGGACTACCGGGGCACCCTGACACCGAGCAGCGAGATCGACGAGATGGCCTGGTTCTCCTACGCCGACCGTCCCCTGGTGCCGCCCGTCGACCAGTTGCTGTTCGACGATCTGAAGGGCGCCGGCGCACTGCGGTGACCGGCGGGGGCCGCCCGGGGCCCGGAGCGGGACCCGTGAGACGCACGGAGCCCGGTGGGCCCGGAAGCGGGACCAGCGAGGCGTACGTACGGCCCCGGTGGCCCGGAGCGGGACCCGTGCGACGTACGGAAGCGGTGGCCCGGCGCGGGGCACGCGGGGCGTACGGAAGCAGTCGAGGGCGGGGCTTCGCGGCGTGGGGAAGGCGTACGGGAGCGGTCGAGGACCGGACTTCGAGACGTACGGAACCGGTCGAATCGCGGTGGCCGGAAGTGCCCCGCGCGCCCTCTCCGCCGTGGTGCGCCCTCGTACGGTACTCCGACCGGATTTTCGGGTATGTCCCCATTAACCCGCCGAAACCGGGCGGGGATCGGGAGCTGGCCCGGGGAAGTGATCGGCGTGATCGACACCGACGGCCCGCGCGCCGAGTGGAGCTTCCCCGCGGAGCTCGGCGCGGTGCGGGCCGCCCGGCACTCGGTCGGCGACGCCCTGCGCGGCTGGAGACTGGACGCCGAGGTCCGCGATGTGGCGATGCTGCTGGTCAGTGAGTTGGTCACCAACTCCCTGCGGTACGCCTCCGGGCCGATCGGCGTTCGGCTGACCCGGCTCCCGGGGGACGGGGAGGGGCCCTCGCAGGACGGCGCGGGGGCCGCGCCGGCCCGGCCCGCGCTGCTCGTCGAAGTCTCCGATCCGCTGCCCGATCCTCCGCTCGCGCGGGCCGCCGGGCCGGAGGACGAGACCGGGCGCGGCCTCCAACTGGTGGCCTGTTCCGCTCGCCGCTGGGGGACCAGGAAGGGCAGAACGGGCAAGACCGTGTGGTTCGAGCTGCCGCTGCCTGGTTAGAAGACTGACGGGACGGCGATCACCGAGGTCGGCTGGAAAGGAACGAGACCACCCTGTGATCGTGAACGGCGTGCCGCCGGGGGCCGTAGTGCTGAATACTGCGGGAATGGCCGGTCCGGTGCGGTGAGCTGGAGGGGACGGTCGCGTGAGCGAGATACCTGAGTCGGCGAACGGCGTCATGTGGCAGAGCAGTCCGCCTGGCTCGATCTATGACTACATACGGGTGGCGTCCTTCTCGATAGGCCCGGACGGACTGGTCGACCAGTGGAGCCTGCGGGCCGCCGAACTCTTCGGCGTGGCCGCCGAGGACGTGCGCGGGCGGGACCCGGTGGATGCGTTCATGCCGCCCGAACTGCGCACCCGCGGGCGGGGGCGGGTCGCCGAGATCCTGGACGGCAAGGAGTGGACCGGGCTGGTGCCGTTCCGGGCGCCCGGCGACCGGGGCGTCCGCGGCCTCGCCGAGGTGTACGTCATGCCCACCGAGACCGAGCGCGGCGAACGCGGCGCGCTCTGCATCGTGGTGGACGTCCGGGCGCTGCGGCGGATCGAGAGCGACCTGGCCGCCTCGGAGGCGATTTTCGGCCAATCCCCCTTCGGCTTCCTGCTCTTCGGTGTGGACCGCACGGTGAAGCGGGTCAACCAGCGCTTCGCCACCGTCTTCGGCGGCTACGCCGACGAGCACCGCGGCCGCACCGTCGGCGACTACCTGGCCCGCCCCGAGGCCGAGCGGCTGGACGCCGCGCTGCGCCGGGTGCTGGAGACCGGCGAGGCCGTCACCGAGCTGCACCTGTCCGGCGCGGTCCCCGGCGGGGGCGGCGAGCGCCGGCACTGGTCGGTCAACCTCTACCGGGTGCACAGCGGTTCGGGCCGCCCGGTCGGCGTCGCCGGACTCGGCATCGACGTCACCCGCCGCCAGATCGCCGCCCGCGAGGCCGCCAGCGCACGGCGCAACCTCGCCCTGCTCAACGAGGCCAGCGCACGCATCGGCAACTCCCTGGACCTGGAGACCACCGCCCGCGAACTGCTCGACGTGGCCGTGCCCGGTTTCTGCGACACCGCCACCGTCGACCTCTACCAGGCCCTGCTCACCGGCGAGGAGGCCCCGCCCGGACGGGCCGACGACCACAGCGCCGCACTGCGCCGGGTCGCCTCCGCCAGCGCCGTCTCCGACGCCCCGCTGCTCAACCCGGCCGATCCTCCCGGCTGTTGCGCCACGTCGTCGATCGAGGTCGGCGCGGTGCACAGCTATCCGTTCCACTCGCCGTGCGCCACCGCGCTGCGCACCGGCCGCCCGGAGGCGGTGCCCGGGGCCGGCGGCGACCTGGTCCACTCCACCCTGGTGGTGCCGCTGACCGCGCACGACACCGTGGTGGGGCTCGCGCAGTTCTCCCGTACGAAGGGCAGTGAGCCGTTCGGCGAGCGGGACCGGGCGCTGGCGGTGGAGCTGGCCGCCCGGGCCGCCGTCTGCATCGACAACGCCCGGCTCTACCGCCGCGAGCACGAGCGGGCGCTGATCCTCCAGCGCAGCCTGCTGCCGCCCGGCGACCCGGAGGCGGCCGGCCTGGACATCGCCTGCCGCTACCTGCCCGGCACCACCGCCACCGAGGTCGGCGGCGACTGGTTCGACGTGATCCAGTTGCCCGGCCACCGCACCGCGCTGGTCGTCGGCGACGTGATGGGCCGCGGGCTGCGGGCCGCCGTGGCGATGGGCGAACTGCGCACCGCCGTCCGCACGCTGGCCCAGCTCGACCTGGAACCGGCCGAGGTGCTCTCGCACCTGGACGAGATCGCCCGCGGCCTGGGCGGCCCGGCCGGCGGCGCACCGGGCCGGCCGGCCGCGCGGGCGGCCGGCGGCCCCGAGCTGGCCGAGGTCTACCTCGCCACCTGCGTGTACGCGGTCTACGACTCCGTCACCCGCCGCTGCACCTTCGCCAACGCCGGGCACCTGCCGCCGGTGCTGGTCGAGCCGGGCGAGAAGGCGCTGATGCTGGACGTGCCGCCGGGCATGCCGCTGGGCGTGGGCGGCGAGCCGTTCGAGGAGGTGGAGGTCGAGCTGCCCGAGGGGGCCCTGCTCGCCCTCTACACCGACGGGCTCGTCGAGTCCCGCGACCACCCGCTGGACGAGGGCATGCAGGCGTTCCGCTCGGCCCTCACCGACCCCGCGCAGCCGCTGGAGGACGTCTGCGACCACGTGCTCGGGACCCTGGACACCCGGCACGGCGAGGACGACATCGCGCTGCTGCTCGCGCGCGTCCAGGGGCTGCCGGCCGACGCCGTCGGCGACTGGAGGCTGCCGCGCGAGCCGCGCTCGGTGGGCCGCGCCCGCGAGCTGGCCCGCGCCCAGCTCACCGCCTGGGACCTGGAGCCCCTGGTGGACACCGTCGAACTGCTCGTCAGCGAGCTGGTGACCAACGCGCTGCGGTACGGCGAGGGCGAGATAAGGCTGCGGCTGCTGCTGGACCGCACCCTGGTGTGCGAGGTGTGGGACTCCGGCCTGGTCCAGCCGCGCCGCCGGCGCGCCCGGGACACCGACGAGGGCGGCCGCGGCCTCCAGCTCGTGGGGCTGCTCAGCGCGGGCTGGGGCTCCCGGCGCACCCCCCGCGGCAAGACGGTCTGGTTCGAGCTGGCCCTCCCCGACGGCGACGCCGCCGCGGAGCCGTCCGTCGACCAGCTCCTCAGCATGTTCTGACGCCCCCTGAGGGCCCCGGGGCGGCGGCGCCCCCCGGGGTCCTCAGGCGTCCCCGCCGCCCGCCGCGCCCCCGCTCCGTACGCCGCACGGGTGGAATCCGCCCCGTTCGGCGTCGTGTCGGGGGCGCGCCACCCTCCTGGTCCTTTTCAGTGGACGGGTCATTGGTGTGATCATCGCCAAAGCCCACAAAGCGGTCTCATTCACTGAAAAAGGACGAAGAGGTGGCAGACATGTCCCACGACGGCGCCCTTCGGGACTGGCCATGCTCCCAGGGCCCCCGCCCCCGCACCCGGGGCCGGCGCCCGGCCGTCCTCTTCACCAGCGGAGTGCTCGCCCTGGCCACGCTCGCCGGGGCGACCGGATGCAGCGCCGGCGACGACGACCAGGGCCCGGCGCGTCCCGTACCCCAGGACATCGCCTCGGCCGACCGCAAGGCCGTCCGCGACGGCGGCTCGCTGCGCTGGGCCGTCGACTCCGCCCCCGGCACCCTCAACGCCTTCCAGGCCGACGCCGACGCCACCACCGGCCGCGTCGCGCAGGCCGTGCTGCCGTCGATGTTCACGCTCGACGAGCGCGGCCGGCCGCAGGCCAACCCGGCCTACCTGGAATCCGCCGAGGTCGTCGAGCGCGAACCCAAGCAGGTGGTCCTCTACAAGCTCCACCAGCAGGCGGTGTGGAGCGACGGCCGCGAGATCGGAGCCCCCGACTTCGTCGCCCAGTGGCGGGCCCTGTCCGGCAAGGACTCCAAGTACTGGACCGCCCGCAACGCCGGCTACGACCGGATCGAGAAGATCGAGCGCGGCGCCGGCGACCTGGAGGTCCGGGTCACCTTCGCCAAGCCGTACGCCGACTGGCGCGCGCTGTTCTCGCCGCTCTACCCCAAGGACGTCACCGGCACCCCGGACGCCTTCAACGACGGCGCCCGCACCCAGCTCAAGAACACCGCCGGGCCGTTCCGGGTGAAGGCGGTGAACGCCAAGGCCGCCGAGGTCACCCTGGAGCGCAACCCCCGCTGGTGGGGGCAGCCCGCAAAGCTCGACACCATCGTGCTGCGCGCCGTCCCGCGCGAGAAGCGGCCCGCCGCCCTCGCCGCCGGCACCCTCGACCTCGCCGAGATCGACGCCGCCGGGGCCGAGCGGATCACCCGGGCCGGCCAGGACGCCGACGCCATGGCCCACGGCCAGCCGCTCACCCACGGCCCCGGCTCCGACCTCACCCCCTCCGCCGCCCTGAAGTCCTGGGCACTGGCCAACGGCTCCGACGAGGAGGAGGCCGAGGCCCAGCAGGAGGCCCGGGCCCGCAACCGGCAGGCCGTCGCCGCCTACGGGGCCCAGCAGAAGGCCCTGAACGGCTTCGCCGTCCGCCGCACCCTGGAGCCGGCGTACACCCAGCTCGCCATGAACGGCGAGAGCGGCCCGCTCGCCGACGAGCGGGTCCGCCGGGCGGTCGCCCGCGCCCTGGACCGCGCCGACCTCGCCGAGACCGTGCTCAAGCCGCTCGGCCTGCCCGCCCACCCGGTGGGCAGCCACCTCGCCCTGGCCGGGCAGCACGCCTACGCCGACGGGAGCGCCGCCCTCGGCGGACAGGACACCGAGGAGGCCCTCGGGCTGCTCGCCGACGCCGGCTGGACCCCGGGCGGCGCCGCCCGCAAGCCCGCCGCGCCCAAGGACGCCGCCGGACAGCCCGCGCAGAAGGAGGGGGAGGCGAGCACCCCGAGCAGCGACACGGCCAAGGGCGGGGCCGCCCCCTCGGCCGCCTCCGGCACGGCCGCCAGGGCGAGCGCCGCCGCCAAGGCGAGCGCGGCCGCCGACGAGCCGTCGAACGAGGGGCTGTACATCGTCGGCGACGACAAGCCCGCCGCCCGGGCGACCGCCGGCGACGACGGCACCCGGGTCCTCGCCCCCGCCGCCCACGGGATCAAGCTGCCCGCCGCCGACACCGAGAAGGCCGCCCCGGGCGCGTACGCCCCGATGGGCACCGCCGCCCCGGCCGCCAAGACCTCCCCGAGCCCGAGCGGGTCCCCGCTGCCGCTGTCCGGGCCGGTGGGCAAGGACGGCCGGCCGCTGAGCCTGCGGTTCGTGCTGCCGGCCGGACCCGGCTCCGAGGCGCTGCGCACCGTCGGCGACAAGATCGCCCGGATGCTCGACAAGGTCGGCATCGACACCGAGATCACCAAGGTCCCCGACGACAGCTACTTCAAGGACCACATCGCGGCCGGCGACTACGACCTGGCCCTCTACTCCTGGCCCGGCACCGCCTACCCGGCCACCGACGGGCGCCCCATCTACGCCAAGCCCCGGCCCGCGGCCGACGGCTCGCTGCTGGTGGAGCAGAACTACACCCGGGTCGGCACCGACCACATCGACCAGCTGCTGGACCAGGCCGCCGCCGAGCTGGACGACAAGGCCCACAACGAGCTGCTGAAGCAGGCCGACGCCCGGATCTGGGCCGCCGCCGGCTCCATCCCGCTCTACCAGCGCCCCCAGCTCGTGGCCGCGAAGAACACCGTGGTCAACGCCGGCGCCTTCGGATTCGCGTCCCCGCGCTTCGAGGACATCGGCTTCGCCGGCAAGAGCGCCCGCTAGGAGCAGATCCGAGCAGGTCACCGGGCCCGTCCGCCGCACCCCGGCGGGCGGGCCCGAGGGCGTCCGGGGGCCGATGGGGCAGCGGCCGGGACGGGCGGGGGAGGCCGCCCGCGCGTCGGCCCCGTACCATGGACACAGCCGTGGCGCGTCCGCCCGGCGGGCGTACGAGCACAAGATGCGCCGACCGACGCCGAATTCCCCGATCCGAGAGAAGCGCCAGCCACTCATGCCCACGCGCCACGACATCCGCAACGTCGCCATCGTCGCCCACGTCGACCACGGAAAGACCACCATCGTCGACGCCATGCTGAAGCAGGCGGGGGCCTTCGCCGCTCACCAGCTCGACTCGGTCGACGACCGGATGATGGACTCCAACGACCTGGAGCGTGAGAAGGGCATCACGATCCTCGCCAAGAACACGGCGGTGAAGTACCACCCCAAGGACGGCGGGGCCCCGATCACCATCAACATCATCGACACCCCCGGCCACGCCGACTTCGGCGGCGAGGTCGAGCGCGGTCTGTCGATGGTCGACGGCGTGGTGCTGCTGGTGGACGCCTCCGAGGGCCCGCTGCCGCAGACCCGCTTCGTGCTCCGCAAGGCCCTCCAGCGCCGGATGCCCGTCATCCTGTGCATCAACAAGACGGACCGCCCGGACTCCCGGATCGACGAGGTCGTCAACGAGACCTACGACCTGTTCCTGGACCTGGACGCGGACGAGGACCAGATCGAGTTCCCGATCGTCTACGCCTGCGGCCGCGACGGCGTCGCCTCGCTGACCAAGCCGGAGGACGGCACCGTCCCGGCCGACTCCACCAACCTGGAGCCGTTCTTCTCCACGATCCTGGAGCACATCCCGGCCCCGGTGTACGACGAGGAGGCGCCCCTCCAGGCGCACGTCACCAACCTGGACGCCGACAACTTCCTCGGCCGCATCGCGCTGCTCCGCGTCGAGCAGGGCGAGCTGCGCAAGGGCCAGACGGTCGCGTGGATCAAGCGCGACGGCACCACCGCCAACGTCCGCATCAGCGAGCTGATGATGACCGAGGCGCTCACCCGCAAGCCGGCCGAGGTGGCGGGCCCCGGTGACATCTGCGCCGTGGCCGGCATCCCGGAGATCATGATCGGCGAGACGCTGGCCGACCCGGAGAACCCGGTCGCGCTGCCGCTGATCACGGTGGACGAGCCCGCGATCTCCATGGTCATCGGCACCAACACCTCGCCGCTGGTCGGCCGTGGCGCCACCGGCAAGGGCGCGGACAACAAGGCGGCCGTCAAGGACCGCAAGGTCACCGCCCGCCAGGTCAAGGACCGCCTCGACCGCGAGCTGATCGGCAACGTCTCGCTGCGCGTCCTGGACACCGAGCGCCCCGACGCCTGGGAGGTGCAGGGCCGCGGCGAGCTGGCGCTGGCCATCCTGGTCGAGCAGATGCGCCGTGAGGGCTTCGAGCTGACCATCGGCAAGCCGCAGGTGGTCACCAAGGAGGTCGACGGCAAGGTTCACGAGCCGGTCGAGCGCATGACCGTCGACGTCCCCGAGGAGCACATGGGTGCCGTCACCCAGCTCATGGGCGTCCGCAAGGGCCGCATGGACAACATGTCGAACCACGGCTCCGGCTGGGTGCGCATGGAGTTCGTGGTCCCCTCGCGCGGCCTGATCGGCTTCCGTACGGAGTTCCTGACGCAGACGCGCGGCACGGGTATCGCGCACTCCATCCACGAGGGCCACGAGCCGTGGTTCGGCCCGCTTCAGACCCGCAACAACGGCTCCCTGGTCGCCGACCGCTCCGGAGCGGTCACCGCCTTCGCGATGACCAACCTCCAGGAGCGCGGCGTGCTCTTCGTCGAGCCCGGCACCGAGGTGTACGAGGGCATGATCGTCGGTGAGAACTCCCGCTCCGACGACATGGACGTCAACATCACCAAGGAGAAGAAGCTCACGAACATGCGGTCGTCGTCGGCCGACTCGTTCGAGGCGATCGTGCCCCCGCGCAAGCTCTCCCTGGAGCAGTCGCTGGAGTTCTGCCGCGACGACGAGTGCGTCGAGGTCACCCCGGAGGCGGTCCGCATCCGCAAGGTGAACCTGGACGCCCGTGAGCGCGCCCGCGCCGCCTCGCGCGCCAAGAACGGCTGATCCGACCGGACCCGCCGGCTCCGCCAGGAGTCTTCGCAGGGCCCTTCCGACGTCCCGTACGGGGCGTCCGGGGGGCCCTGCGGCCGTCTCCGGGGCCCCATGCGCCCCAGGAGCCCCACGGCCGCGGCGGGCGCCGCCGGATCCGGCCGCCGCGGCCTCCGCTTCCGGCCGCCGGCGCCGAGGCGGCGGGTGTCCGCGTCAACGGCTTTTCCGGGGAGAAGCGTCCGGATATCGACCGCCACTCTCCGGAAGATGTGTTAACGGTCCGTTTCGCGGTCGTCTGTCTACGCTCTCTTTGTCCGGATTTCGGGCTTCGGGGGGTTCGTGATGTTGCCAAAACGAGACCCTTTAAGTGTGGTTTACGGCCCGGACGTACTTAATAGTTGGCTCCGTTGAGCTCGGGTCAAAGGGTCGGACGCTGTGGGGAGCGCCGGACTCACGAGCACACCTTGGCACTTGGGTCATCGCCGTCAGGGGTGTCGGCGTACTTCGAAGTGTCTCTCTCGTAGTGACAAGTGGACTCATGAGGAGGAACCCATGCGTGGTGCCAAGAGCGCCAAGTGGGTCGCGGGTGCGATAGTCGTCGCCCTGGCCGCGACTGCCTGCGGTGGCAGCGACGGTGGCAAGAACGAGGGCAAGGGCAACGCCTCCGGCAAGCCCGCCGGGTACGTCTCGATCGACGTCGGCGAGCCGCAGAAGCCGCTGATCCCGGCCGACACCAACGAGAGCCTGGGTTCCTACGTCATCCAGTCGCTCTTCACCCAGCTCCTGGACTTCGACGCCGACGGCAACATCGTCTACACCAACGCCGAGTCGGTGGAGACGAAGGACTCGAAGACCTGGACCGTGAAGCTCAAGCCGGGCTGGAAGTTCCACAACGGCGAGGCCGTCACCGCGCAGTCCTACGTGGACGCGTGGAACTGGTACGCCAACATCAAGAACCAGCAGCAGAACAGCTTCTGGTACGCCGACATCGCCGGCTACGCCGACGTCCACCCCGCCAAGGGTGAGCCGAAGGCCGACAAGATGTCCGGCCTGAAGGTCGTCGACGAGACCACCTTCACGATCGAGCTGACCGAGAAGGTCCCGTACTTCAACTACAAGCTCGGCTACGCCACCTGGGCCCCGCTGCCCAAGGCGTTCTACGCGGACCCGAAGGCGTTCGGCACCAAGCCGATCGGCAACGGCCCCTACAAGTTCGAGAAGTGGGACCGCAAGAAGCTCATCCAGGTCTCCGCGTTCGACGGCTACCAGGGCCCGAACAAGGCCAAGAACAAGGGCATCCTGTTCAAGAACTACGCGACCGTCGAGGCCGCGTACCAGGACCTGGTCTCCGGCAACCTGGACATCATCCGCCAGGTCGGTCCGACCGACCTGCCGAAGTACAAGCAGGACCTGGGCGACGGCGCCATCGAGCAGCCCTACGCGGCCGTCCAGTCCCTGGTGCCGGCGTTCTACTCGAAGTCCTTCAAGGACATCGACCCCAAGGTCCTCCAGGGCCTGTCCATGGCGATCGACCGCGACACGATCACCAAGACCGTCCTGAACAACACCCGCAGCCCCGCGACGAGCTTCACCCCGCCGCAGGTCAAGGGCAACCAGGACCTGGGCACGGACGTCTTCACGTACAACCCGGAGAAGGCCAAGAAGCTCATCCAGGAGGGTGGCGGCGTTCCCGAGAACAAGTTCACCATCCAGTACAACGCCGACGGCGGCCACAAGGAGTGGGTGACCGCGGTCTGCGAGTCCATCCGCAAGGCCACCGGCGTGGACTGCGTCGGCGACGCCAAGCCGGACTTCGCCACCGACCTGGAGTCGCGTGACAACGACCAGGTCAAGGGCATGTACCGCGGTGGCTGGGTGGCCGACTACCCGGTCAACGTGAACTTCCTCAAGGAGCTCTACCACTCCAACGCCGAGTCCAACAACGGCCGCTTCAAGGACGCCGAGGTCGACGCCCTGATGGCCAAGGCCGACAAGGCGAACTCCCTGGAGGAGTCGGTCAAGGGCTACCAGGAGGTCGAGAAGAAGATCCTGGAGAAGATGCCCGCCATCCCGCTGTGGTACTACCGGATCAACGGCGGCCACGGCAAGAACGTCGACAACGTGGCGGTCGACTTCCACGGTGACCTCGAGCTCACCGGAGTCACCGTCAAGTAAGCCCGACGGGCCACTTCCCCACACTCGGCCAGCACTGCCGCCGCCGGTCACATCCGGCGGCGGCGGTGGTCCGAGGAGCGTTGTGCCGCGCACCAGCGCCCCCCGGGCCGGTAACCCCTCACGGAGGCACCTATGGGGCGCTACGTCGCACGACGACTGCTCCAGATGATCCCGGTCTTCATCGGGTCAACCTTTCTGATCTTCGCCATGATGTACGCGCTCCCCGGCGACCCGGTCCGGGCGCTCATGGGCGACCAGTCGTTCGACCCCGCGATCCTCGCGGCCAAGCGGCACGAGCTCGGTCTCGACCTGCCGCTGTGGCAGCAGTACGTCAACTACCTCACGGGGCTGCTCCAGGGCGACTTCGGCACCGAGATCGGCAGCGGCCGGCCCATCGCCGACATCATCGCCGACGCCTTCCCGGTCACCATCCGCCTGACGCTGTTCGCGTTCACCTTCATGGTGATCGTGGGCATCGGCCTCGGCGTGGTCGCCGGCCTGAAGCCCAACTCGATCCGCGACCGCGGTCTGCTCGGACTGACCCTCGTCCTGATCTCGATGCCCTCCTTCGTGCTGGGTTACCTGATGCAGTACGTCTTCGCCTTCCAGCTCGGGTGGATCACCCCCACCGTGCAGGACTCGGAGAACATGGGCGACCTGCTGCTCCCGGCGATCGTCCTCGGCTCGCTGTCGCTGGCCTACGTCGCCCGCCTCACCCGCACCTCGATGGCGGAGAACCTGCGCGCCGACTACATGCGCACCGCCGTCGCCAAGGGCCTGCCGCGCCGCCGCATCGTCGGCGTGCACCTGATGCGCAACTCGCTCGTCCCGGTGGTCACCTTCCTCGGCACCGACATCGGCAACCTGATGACCGGCGCCATCGTCACCGAAGGCATCTTCAACGTGCAGGGCGTGGGTGACGCCGTCTACGAGGCGCTGTTCCGCCGCGAGGGCGCCACCGTCGTGGGCATCGCCTCGCTGATCGTCCTCGTCTACCTGCTGTGCAGCCTGCTCGTCGACCTGCTCTACGCGGTCCTGGACCCGAGGATCCGGTATGCCTGACAAGACCGCCGCCCCCGAGGCGACCGAGGCGGCCGCGAAGACCGCCACGACCACCGTCACCACGGCGCCCGACGCCGTCCTGTCGGCGAACGCGCCCAAGCCGGAGAAGGCCCGCAGCCTGTGGTCCGACGCCTGGCGCGACCTGCGGGGCAACCCGCTGTTCCTGATCTCCTCGGCGCTCATCCTGCTGCTGCTGGTCATCTCGGCCTTCCCCGGCCTGTTCACCTCGGCCTCGCCGCGCGACGCCGACCTGGCCAACCACTACCTCCAGCCGCCGAACTGGGGCCACCTGTTCGCCCCCGACTGGTTCGGCTACGACGGCCAGGGCCGCTCGATCTACGCGCGTGTCATCTACGGCGCCCGCGCCTCGATCCTGGTCGGCGTCGGCGTCACCCTGCTGGTCACGATCGTGGGCACCATCGTCGGCATGCTCGCCGGCTACTTCGGCGGCCTCACCGACTCGCTGCTGTCGCGGATCACCGACATCTTCATGGGCATCCCCTTCATGCTGGGCGCCCTCGTCGTGCTGACCAGCTTCGCCAACCGGGCGATCTGGGTGGTCATCCTCGCCCTGGTCTTCCTCGGCTGGACCACCATCGCCCGCGTCGCCCGCGGCGCGGTCGTCACCATCAAGCAGGCCGACTACGTGGTGGCCGCCAAGGCACTGGGCGGCTCCACCACCCGCATCCTGCTCAAGCACATCCTGCCCAACGCGCTGGCGCCGATCATCGTCGTCGCCACCATCGCGCTCGGCGGGTACATCGCGGCCGAGGCCACCCTGTCCTACCTGGGCGTCGGCCTCGCCGACCCGACCGTCTCCTGGGGCGTCGACGTCTCCAGCGGCCGCGAGCAGCTCCGGAACGCGCCCTTCGTGCTGATCGTCCCCTCGGTGATGGTCTCGATCACGGTGCTGGCGTTCCTCATGTTCGGCGATGCGGTGCGCAACGCCCTCGACCCCAAGATGCGCTGAGGGAGGCGTACGTGATCACCATCGACAAGGCCCCGGTCCCCGCCCCCCGCGACGCCGGCTCCGCCGGCGGACCGCTCCTCGAAGTGCGCGACCTCCACGTGGAGTTCGCCACCCGGGACGGCGTCGCCAAGGCCGTCAACGGCGTCAACTACACGGTCTCCGCCGGTGAGACGCTCGCCGTCCTCGGCGAGTCCGGCTCCGGCAAGTCCGTCACCGCCCAGGCCATCATGGGCATCCTGGACATGCCGCCCGGCCGCATCCCCAAGGGCGAGATCCTCTTCCACGGCCAGGACATGCTGAAGATGGGCGCCGAGGAGCGGCGGCAGATCCGCGGCCGGAAGATCGCCATGATCTTCCAGGACGCGCTCTCCTCGCTCAACCCGGTGCTCTCCGTCGGCTACCAGCTCGGCGAGATGTTCCGCGTGCACCTGGGGCTCTCCAAGAAGGAGGCCAAGGCCAGGTCCATCGAGCTGATGGACCGGGTCAAGATCCCCGCCGCCGCGGCCCGGGTGAACGACTACCCGCACCAGTTCTCCGGCGGCATGCGCCAGCGCATCATGATCGCCATGGCGCTGGCCCTGGAGCCGGACCTGATCATCGCCGACGAGCCCACCACCGCCCTGGACGTCACCGTCCAGGCCCAGGTGATGGACCTGCTCGCCGAGCTCCAGCGCGAGTACAACATGGGTCTGATCCTGATCACCCACGACCTCGGCGTGGTCGCCGACGTCGCGGACAAGATCGCGGTCATGTACGCGGGTCGGATCGTGGAGACCGCCCCGGTGCACGAGCTGTACAAGCGCCCGGCGCACCCCTACACCCGCGGCCTGCTCGACTCCATCCCGCGCCTGGACCAGAAGGGCCAGGAGCTGTACGCGATCAAGGGCCTGCCGCCCAACCTGCTGCGGATCCCGACCGGCTGCGCCTTCAACCCGCGCTGCCCGAAGGCCCAGGACGTCTGCCGCACCGACGTCCCGCCGCTCTTGCAGGTGACCGAGCAGGACGGCACCGAGCTGCCCGGCCGCGGCAGCGCCTGCCACTTCTGGAAGGAGACCCTCCATGGCTGAGCCGAGGAAGGACGAGGCCGTGGACGCGACCCCGAACACCACCGCCGTCGAGACGGTCGGCCCGGTGGACGAGGGCGCGGCGGTCGCCGCGATCGAGGCCCCGGTGGACCGCGGCGAGCCGATCCTCCAGGTCCGCAACCTGGTCAAGCACTTCCCGCTGACCCTGGGCATCCTGTTCAAGCGGCAGGTCGGCGCGGTCAAGGCCGTCGACGGCATCTCCTTCGACCTGTACCAGGGCGAGACCCTGGGCATCGTCGGCGAGTCCGGCTGCGGCAAGTCCACCGTCGCCAAGCTGCTGATGATGCTGGAGACGGCCACCTCCGGGGAGATCTTCTACAAGGGCCAGGACATCACCAAGCTGTCCGGCCGCGCCCTGAAGGCCGTCCGCCGCAACATCCAGATGGTCTTCCAGGACCCGTACACCTCGCTCAACCCCCGTATGACGGTGGGCGACATCATCGGCGAGCCGTACGAGATCCACCCCGAGGTGGCGCCGCGCGGCGACCGCCGCAAGAAGGTGCAGGAGCTGCTGGAGGTCGTCGGGCTCAACCCCGAGTACATCCACCGCTACCCGCACCAGTTCTCCGGCGGCCAGCGCCAGCGCATCGGCATCGCCCGCGGCCTCGCGCTCAACCCGGAGATCATCATCTGCGACGAGCCGGTGTCCGCGCTGGACGTCTCCGTCCAGGCGCAGGTCGTCAACCTGATGGAGCGGCTCCAGGACGAGTTCAACCTCAGCTACGTCTTCATCGCGCACGACCTGTCGATCGTGCGGCACATCTCCGACCGGGTCGGCGTGATGTACCTGGGCAAGATGGCCGAGATCGGCAGCGACACGCAGATCTACGACCACCCCACCCACCCGTACACCCAGGCGCTGCTGTCCGCGGTGCCGGTGCCCGACCCGGAGGCCCGCGAGGGCCGGGAGCGGATCATCCTCACCGGCGACGTGCCCTCGCCGGCCAACCCGCCCTCCGGCTGCCGCTTCCGCACCCGCTGCTGGAAGGCGGAGGACAAGTGCGCCACCGAGGTGCCGCTGCTCGCGGTGCCCGAGCGGTTCCGCGGCGTGGACACGCCGGCCGCGCACGAGTCGGCCTGCCACTTCGCCGAGGAGAAGGACGTCGTGCACGCCGGCTGACGCGCCCTCACGTCCCGCACCGCCCCCGGCCCGTTTCGGCCGGGGGCGGTGGCATGCCCGGGACCCGGACCCCGTCCGGCGTACGCGGGACCCGTCCGGCGTACGGGAGGGGCGCGCCGTACCCCGCATGGACCCCCGCCGGGTGCGCGGGCCCGGCGGCGCGGGTCGCATGGAGGCCCTGACCAAGCCGCCGTGACCCGGGAGGCCCCATGCGCCGTGCCGCCGCACCCGCCGCCTGGGCCGCCTGCGCGCTGGCCACCGCCCTGGCGGCGGGCGGCTGCACCGGGCCGCCGGCCGCGGCGGGCGGCCCGGACGGCATCCTCACCTCCTCCTGGGGCGACCCGCAGAACCCCCTGGAACCGGCCAACACCAACGAGGTGCAGGGTGGCAAGGTCCTCGACATGGTCTTCCGGGGGCTCAAGCGCTACGACCCGCGGACCGGCCGGGCTCAGGACATGGTCGCGAAGTCGATCACCACCACCGACGCCCGCACCTTCACCGTCACCCTCCAGCCGGGCTGGACCTTCTCCGACGGCGAGCCGGTCACCGCCCGGTCGTTCACCGACGCCTGGAACTACGCCGCGCACGTGGACAACGTCCAGAACAACGCCCCCTTCTTCGCCGACATCGAGGGCTACGACGAGGTCCACCCCGCCGACGGCAAGGCCAGGGCCAAGACCATGCGGGGCCTGAAGGCGACCGGCGAGCGGACCTTCACCGCCACCCTGACCGGCGCCTACCCGGCCTGGCCGGACACCCTGGGCTACCAGGCGTTCCTGCCGCTGCCGCGCTCCTTCTTCACCGACCACGACGCCTGGCTGGACAAGCCGGTCGGCAACGGCCCGTACCGGATCGCCTCCTACGCCAAGGGCAGCGGGATGAAGCTGCGCCGCTGGGACGGCTACCGGGGCCCCGACCGGGCCCGCAACGGCGGCGTCGACCTCACCGTCTACACCGACGCGGGCACCGCGTACACCGATCTGATGGCCGGCAACCTCGACCTGGTCGACGACGTGCCGGCCACCCAGCTCAAGTTCGTGAGGAACGACCTCGGCGACCGCTACGTCAACCAGCCCGCGCTGATCATCCAGACCCTCGCCTTCCCGATGTACCGCAAGGAATGGTCCCGGCCCGGCATGGAGAAGGTCCGCCGCGGACTGTCCATGGCCATCGACCGCGAGCAGATCACCCGCCGCATCTACCAGCGCACCCGCACCCCCGCCGACGACTGGACCTCGCCGGCGCTCGGCGCCCGCGGCGGCTACCGGGCGCTGTGCGGCGCCGCCTGCCGCTACGACCCGGCCGCCGCCCGCAAGCTGATCGCCGAGGGCGGCGGGCTGCCCGGCGGGAAGGTGACGCTCACCTCCAACGTCGACACCGGCTCGCACCGGGCCTGGATGGACGCCGTTTGCCACAGCGTCAACCGGGCCCTCGGCGAGCGCACCGCCTGCACGGTGGACCCGGTCGGCACCTTCGCCGACTTCCGCAACCGCACCACCTCCCAGCGGATGACCGGCCCCTTCCGCTCCGGCTGGCAGGCCGACTACCCGCTGATCCAGAACTTCCTGGAGCCGCTCTACCGCACCGGCGGCTCCTCCAACCACGGCGACTTCACCGACCGGTCCTTCGACCGGCTGGTGGACGCCGCCAACGCCCGCCGCGACCCGGCCGCCGCCGTCGGCGACTTCCACGCCGCCGAGGCCGTGCTGGCCGAGCAGATGCCCGCCATCCCGCTCTGGTACCAGAACGGCAGCGCCGGCTGGTCCGAGCGGCTCGCCGGCGTGACCCTCAACCAGTTCAGCGTCCCCGTCTACGACCGGATCACGGTCCTCTGAGCCGGAAGGGAGAGCGCCGATGGGACGCTACGCGCTGCGGCGGGTGCTCCAGATGGTGCCGGTCTTCGTCGGCAGCACCCTGCTGATCTTCGTCATGGTGTACGCGCTGGGCGACCCGGTCGCCGCGCTCTTCGGCGACAAGGCGCCCGACCCGGCCACCGCCGCCCGCATCCGCCACGACCTGTACCTCGACCAGCCGCTGTGGCGGCAGTACCTGCACTACATGGGGCAGATCCTGCACGGCGACTTCGGCTCCGCCTTCAACGGGCAGCCGGTCACCGAACTGATGGCCTCCGCCTTCCCGGTCACCCTCAAGCTCACCGTGATCGCCGTCGTCCTGGAGGCCCTGATCGGGGTCGCCCTCGGCATGGCGAGCGGACTGCGCCGGGGCCGCCCGCTGGACACCGGGCTGCTGGTGCTCACCCTCGTGGTGATCTCGGTGCCCACCTTCGTCTCCGGCTACCTGCTCCAACTGGTCTTCGGCGTGCACCTGGGCTGGACCCGCCCCTCGGTCTCACCCGCCGCGCGGTTCGACGAACTGCTGCTACCCGGCCTCGTCCTGGCGCTGGTCTCCCTCGCCTACGTCACCCGGCTCAGCCGCACCTCCATCGCCGAGAACGCCCGCGCCGACCATGTGCGCACCGCCGTCGCCAAGGGGCTGCCCCGGCACCGGGTGATCACCCGCCACCTGCTGCGCAACTCCCTGATCCCGGTGGTCACCTTCATCGGCGCCGACATCGGGGCGCTGATGGCCGGGGCCATCGTCACCGAGCGGATCTTCAACATCCACGGCGTCGGCTACCAGCTCTACCAGGGCATCCTGCGCAACAACGCCCCCACCGTCGTCGGCTTCGTCACCGTCCTGGTCATCGTCTTCCTGGTGGCCAACCTGCTCGTCGACCTGCTCTACGCGGTCCTGGACCCGAGGATCCGG
>NZ_PVLV01000226.1 GCF_002982015.1 Streptomyces solincola | reverse complement strand
CCTCGCCGTCCTCGGCTGACCCGCCCCCGCTGACAGGACCCCGCTCCGGCACGGCGCCGTGGGGTGCGGCGCCGTGCCGGAGCGGGGTCCTGTCAGCGGGGGCGGGTCAGCCGAGGACGGCGAGGGCGTCGATCTCGATGAGGAGGCCGGCCGGGAGGCCCACGTAGACGGTGGTGCGGGCGGCCGGGGCGACGGCGAGATCCTTGAAGTAGTCGTTGTAGATCTCGTTCATCTCGGCGAAGTGGCCGGTGTCGGTGAGGTAGACCCGGATCATCATCACGTCGTCCCAGGTGGCGCCGCCCTCGTTGAGGATGGCCTCGACGTTGGCGAAGGTCTGGAGGGTCTGCTCGCGCAGGGTGGGCCCGGCGGGGGTGGGGGCCTGGCCCTCGACGGCGGGCAGGAAGCCGACCTGGCCGGCGACCTGGAGGAGGTTGCCCTTGCGCACGCCGTGCGAGAACTTCGCCGGCGGGGTGGTGTGGGTGGGCGGGGTGAGCGCGGTCTTGGTGGCGGCGGTCTGGTCGGTCATGGTGCTTCTTCCTTGCCGGTTGTCTTTCGGGGGGCGCTTCCTGAGTAGTCCCGGCTGACGGCGTCGGCGGTGCGGCGCACCAGCGGGAGCAGGGTGAGGAGTTCCTCGGCGGTGACGACCACGTTGGGCGCGGACACCGACATGGCGGCGGCGACCCGGCCGTCCGCGCCGCGCACGGGGGCGGCGACGCAGTTGATGGACTCCTCGTGGCCGCCGAGGTCGGCGGCCCAGCCCTGTTCGCGCACGGTCGCCAGCTCCTTGAGGAAGGCGGCGGCGTGCGGGGTCGAACGGGACGTGTAGAGGGGGTAGTCGAGCCGGCCGGCCACGGCGCGGCGCTCGGGCTCGGGCAGGTCGGCGAGCAGCAGCTTGGCGACGGCGGCGACGGTGATGGCGACGGGCTTGCCGATGCGGGAGTACATCCGCACCGGGTAGCGGCTGTCGACCTTGTCGATGTACAGCACCTCGCCGTCCTCGTGGACGGCCAGGTGCACGGTGTGCCCGGTCTGCTCGCCGAGGCGTACGAGGTGGGGGTGGGCGACCTCGCGCACGTCGAGGTTCTCCACCGCCTCCTGGGCGAGGGCGAAGAGCCGGGCGCCGAGCCGGTAGCGCTGGTCCTCCTGGCGGTAGACCAGGCCGTGTTCGTGCAGGGTGCGCAGCAGCCGCAGCGCGGTGGACTTGTGGACGCCGAGGGCGGCGGCCACCTGGCCGAGGTCGGCGGGGCCGCGCGCCAGCAGCGGCAGGATGCTCAGCGCCCGGTCGACGGTCTGGCTCATGGTGTGCGTCCCTCCTGGTCTGCCCCCGTCCAGCCGGGGCCGAGGTGCAGTGTCCCCCAGGCCTCCTCGTCCAGGG
Organism: Streptomyces solincola; assembly: GCF_002982015.1. Taxonomy (GTDB): domain Bacteria; phylum Actinomycetota; class Actinomycetes; order Streptomycetales; family Streptomycetaceae; genus Streptomyces; species Streptomyces solincola. The sequence continues at coordinate 6,418 of NZ_PVLV01000226.1, read as the reverse complement.
CGGCGAGCCGGTCGGCGTATCCCCGGGGCGGCGGCGGGGCGAGGTCGCCGGGGACGGTGAGCGCGGCGGCGGCCGCCAGGTGCCCGTGCCGGGCCCGGTCGCGTACCGGCAGGTCGCGCAGGGTGGCGGAGAGGAACCCGGCGGCGAACGCGTCCCCGGCGCCGACCGGCGCGACCACGTCCACCCGGGGGGCGGGGACGTGCAGCGGGCCGTCGCCGGCGGCGTAGACCACGGCCCCGTCCGCGCCGCGCTTGACGACCAGCACGTCCGGCTCGGGCAGGGCGGCGCGCACGGCGTCCGGGCCGTGCAGGGAGAAGGCGTCGGCGGCCTCGTCCTCGCCGACGAAGACCAGGTCCGCGCCGCGCGCCAGCTCCAGCAGCACCCGGGCCCGGGAGGGCTCGGGCCACAGTCCGGGGCGGTGGTTGACGTCGAAGGAGACCAGCGGCCGGCCGGGGCGGCGGGCGGTGAGCGCCCGGGCGAGGTCGAGGCAGCCGGACGAGAGGGCGGCGGTGATCCCGGACAGGTGCAGGACGCGCACGCCGGCCAGCCGCTCGGGCCGCAGGGTGTCCGGGGTCATCGCGGAGGCCGCCGAGCCGGCCCGGTAGTACAGCACCTCGTGCGCGCCGGAGGCCCGGTCGGTGGCGGTGCGGAAGTAGACGCCGGTGGGGCGGGCCGGGTCCCGCCGCACGGCGGAGGTGTCCACGCCCCAGGCGGCGATCGCCGCCACCAGGTGGTCGCCGAAACCGTCCGCGCCGACCCGGCTGACCCAGCGGGTCCGGTGTCCGGCGGCGGCCAGCGTGCAGGCCACGTTGGACTCGGCGCCGCCGATGGTGCGGGTGAACGACGGCACGTCGGCGAGGCGCCCCGGCCGCGAGGGCAGGAAGGTGACCATGGACTCGCCGAGGCAGACGACGTCGGTGTCCGCCGGGCCGCCGGCGGGAGCGGCGGCCTCGGTGGCTGGGCCGGTGCCGGGTGCGGTCACGGTGGGCTCCTCACGGCGGGGCGGGATCGGGGTGCGGGGTCGGGCGTACGGGGCCGGGCGGCGCGGTCGGTGCGGATGCGGGGCCGTTGACCCGGCGACGAGCCGGATGCTAGACAGCGGTGAGCGCCATACGCAATGACCGTTGCACATAATGCAACACCACTCGTACCGCACCGGAGGGCACCGTGGCCGCCGACCCCCAGGCCGACTCCCAGGCCGACCCCTTGGCCGACTCCCTGGCCGACCCCTTGGCCGGCTCCCAGGCCGACCCCTTGGCCGGCTCCCAGGCCGACTCGCTGGACGCCGAGCGCGTCGACCACCGCTTCAAGGGGCTCCCGCCGGACGCGGACGGCCGCACCGTCGGGCAACTGGCCGCCGAGCGCCGGTCCCTGTTCACCGGCGGGTTCACCACCCCGGTGCTCGCCCTGTCCGCCGAGTCGGTCGAGCACAACCTGCGCCTGCTGGAGACCTACGCCGAGCGGCACGGGCTCGCCTTCGCCCCGCACGGCAAGACCTCCATGGCCCCGCAGCTCTTCGACCGCCAGATGGCCTACGGCGCCTGGGGCGTCACGGTGGCCGTGCCGCACCAGGTCCGGGTCTGCCGGGCGTTCGGGGTCTCCCGGATCTTCTTGGCCAACGAGCTGGTGGACGCCGCCGCGCTGCGCTGGCTGGCCGGTGAGCTGGACGCCGACCCGGAGTTCGAGTTCGTCGCGTACGTGGACTCGGTGCGCGGCGTCGAGCTGATGGACCAGGCGCTGACGGCGGCCGGGTCCGGGCGGCCGGTGGACGTGGTGGTGGAGCTGGGCGCCGGGGCCGCCGCCCGCACCGGGGCGCGTACCGACGCGGACTGCGCCGCCGTCGCCGACGCGGTCGCCGCCGCGCCGACCCTGCGGCTGGTCGGCGTGGCCGGCTACGAGGCCGAGGTGCCGGACGCCGCCCCCGACGCGGTCCGCGCCTGGCTGCGCCGGCTGACCGCGCTGGCCGCCGCCTTCGACGCCGCCGGGCGGTTCGGGCCGGACGTGGAGCGGATCGTGGTCAGCGCGGGCGGCAGCGCCTGGTTCGACACGGTCGCCGAGGTCTTCGCCGAGCTGCCCGAGCTGTCCCGCCCGGCGCTGAAGCTGCTGCGCTCCGGGGCGTACGTCTCCCACGACGACGGCCACTACCACCACCTCACCCCGTTCAACCGGGTGCCCGAGGAGGGCGCCCTGCGGCCGGCGTTCCGGCTGTGGGCGCAGGTGGTGTCCCGGCCCAACCCCGGGCAGGCGTTCGTCAACGCGGGCAAGCGGGACGCCGCCTACGACCTGCACCTGCCGGTGGCGCAGGTGGTCCGCTCGGCCCGGGACGGCTCGGTCCGCCCCGCCGACGGGATCACCGTGACCGGCCTCTCCGACCAGCACGGCTGGCTGGCCACCGAGGCGGGCGCGGAGCTGGAGGTCGGCGACTGGGTCGGCCTGGGGCTCTCCCACCCGTGCACCGTCTTCGACAAGTGGCAGCTCATCCCGCTGGTCGAGGCGGACGGCACGGTCACCGACTACATCCGCACGTTCTTCTAGGAGTCGGGGCAGCCATGGACCTGGTGATCAGGGGCGCGACGGTCGTCGACGGCGGCGGCGGGGCCCCCTACCGCGCCGACGCCGGGATCAGCGGCGGCCGGATCGCCGCGCTGCGCCGGGAGGGCGAGCCGGCGCTGACCGGCCGGCGCACCCTGGACGCGCACGGCCTCGCGCTCTCCCCCGGCTTCATCGACATGCACGCGCACAGCGACCTGGCGCTGCTGCGCGACCCGGACCACAGCGCCAAGGCCGCGCAGGGCGTGACCCTCGAAGTCCTGGGCCAGGACGGGCTGTCGTACGCCCCGGTGGACGACCGCACCCTGGCCCAGGTGCGGTCCGCCATCACCGGCTGGAACGGCGACGGCTCCGACGTCGACTTCGACTGGCGCACGGTCGGCGGCTATCTGGACCGGCTGGACCGGGGCTTCGACGGCCAGGGCATCGCCGTCAACGCCGCCTACCTGATCCCGCAGGGCACGGTGCGGATGCACGCCATGGGCTGGGAGGACCGCCCGCCCACCGCCGGCGAGCTGGACGCCATGCGGCACCTGGTCGCCGAGGGCCTGGAGCAGGGCGCGGTGGGGCTGTCCTCCGGGCTGACCTACACCCCCGGGATGTACGCGGCCGACGCCGAACTGACCGAGCTGTGCCGGGTGGTGGCCTCCTACGGCGGCTACTACTGCCCGCACCACCGCAGTTACGGCGCCGGGGCGCTGGAGGCGTACGCGGAGATGGTGGCGCTGACCCGGCGCGCGGGCTGCGCCCTGCACCTCGCCCACGCCACCATGAACTTCGGCGTCAACAAGGGCCGGGCCGGCGACCTGCTGGCCCTGCTGGACGGGGCGCTGGCGGAGGGCGCCGACATCACCCTGGACACCTACCCGTACACCCCGGGCTGCACCACGCTGGTCGCGATGCTGCCCAGTTGGGCGGGCGAGGGCGGCCCGGAGGCGGTGCTGGCGAGGCTGGCGGACGAGACCGGGGCGGAGGAGATCCGCCGCCATCTGGAGGAGCTGGGCTCGGACGGCTGCCACGGGGTGCCGATCGAGTGGGACACCATCGAGGTCTCCGGCGTCTCCGACCCGGCGTACGCCGGCTACGTCGGCACGACCGTACGGGCGGCGGCCGAGGCGCGCGGCGAGGCCCCGTGGACCACGGCCCGCCGGCTGCTGATCGGCGACCGCCTGGGCACCACGATCCTCCAGCACGTCGGCCATGAGGAGAACGTCCGGGCGATCATGCGCCACCGGGTGCACACCGGCGGCTCGGACGGCATCCTCCAGGGCGCCAAGCCGCATCCGCGCGCCTACGGCACCTTCCCGCACTACCTGGGCCACTACGCCCGCGAGCTGGGTGTGCTCTCGCTGCCGGAGGCGGTCGCCCACCTCACCTCCCGCCCGGCCGCCCGCCTCCGGCTGCCGGACCGGGGCCTGGTCCGCGAGGGCTACCGGGCCGACCTGGTGCTCTTCGACCCGGAGACGGTCGCGGCCGGCTCCACCTTCGAGCGGCCCCGCACCCTGCCGACCGGCATCCCGTACGTCCTGATCGACGGGCGGTTCACCGTCGAGGACGGCCGCCGCACCGACGTGCTGGCCGGCCGCGCGGTGCGCCGTACGCCGCTGTGAGCCGCTACGTCCGGGCGCCGGCCCGGCCCGCCCGGCCCGTGCGCTGCCCCGGCAGCGTCCGGGGTCGGGCGCCCGCCGTCTCGCTGCGCAGCAGCCGCCACCCGGCCAGCCCGGCCAGCGCGCCCAGCAGGAAGCCGTACCAGGGGGTGGCCCCCGAGGGGTGGGTCTCGTAGGCGAGCGCGGCGGTGAGCACGGCGAGCACCCGCCCCGCCCGGCCGTCCCAGCGGACGGCGGCGACCGCGCCGAGCCCCCACAGCAGGTACCAGGGCTGGACCATCGGCGAGAGCACCACCAGCGCGGTGACCGCCAGCCCGAACCCGAGCACCGGCTCCAGCCGTCCGCGCGCCGACCGCAGCGCCAGCCACCCGATCACCCCGGCCGCGACCGCCAGCCCGGCCGTCCGCACCGCCGCCTTCACCGCGTCCGGGTCGGCGCCGGTCAGCAGCCGCAGCCCCTCCCCCAGCGCCAGCCCCGCATCGCTGCTGACCGACAGCGCGGTGTGGATGGCCGAGGCGACGCCCTGGGTGTGCGTCCAGCCGAACCCGGTGCCCGCCGCCACGCTCGTCGCGGCCACGACCAGGGCGGCGACCAGCCCTGGCCCGAGCAGGCCCTTGGCCACCCGGGCGGCGACCGGCCACCCGGTGGCGGCCCGGCCGGCCAGCACCCCGGTGAACAGCAGCGCCAGCGCCGCCGGCGACTTCACCATCACCGCCAGCCCGATCACCGCGCTGCCGGCCACCCACCGCCCGCGCCGCGCCAACACCAGCCCCGCCAGCACCAGCCCGATCATCAGCCCGTCGTTGTGGGCGCCGCCCACCACATGCATCAGCAGCAGCGGATTGAGCACCCCCAGCCACAGCGCCCCGGCCTCCCGCCGGTCGGTCGCCAGCCGGCGCACCGACCACACGATCAGCACCAGCGCCGCCAGCGCGAGCAGCCGCAGCGCCAGCACCGCCGGGACCAGGGCGCCGCCGGTCGCCGCCGCCACCGCCCGGGCCAGCAGCAGGAAGAGCGGGCCGTACGGGGCGGGGGTGTCCCGCCAGTTGCCGCCGACGCTGGCGGCCGCGTCCCCGCCGGGCCCCGCCGGGTCGAGTACCGAAGGCCCGGCCTGGTACACGTCGTGCCCCTCCAGCACCATCGCGCCCTGGGCGACGTAGCTGTACACGTCCGCGCTGTACAGCGGCGGGGTGAGGGCGAGCGGCGCGGCCCAGCAGCCGAGGGTGCGCAGGGTGTGCCGCACGCCCGCGCCACTGCGCCCGTACGCCCACCAGGCGGCGAGCAGCACGGTCAGCCCGGCGTAGGCCAGCAGGGCGCCGGCGATCTGGGCTCCGGCGCCGTGCGGTGTCCACACGCCCCAGGGGTCGCGCGCCGGCAGGGCGCCGGCCGTCCAGCCGCCGGCCGCCATCGCGACCGCCCCGGCGAAACCCAGCCACCGCGCCCCGGCGGCGCTCCCTGCCCGTGCCCACATGACCGGTCAACCTATCCGGGACCCGCCGCCCGCCCCGGACGCGGGTCCCGCCGGCCGTCCGGTCGAGGGCCGGGGCTACCCGGCCGTGCGGTTGAAGGAGGTGTTGACCGCGGTGATCCCGCCGTCCACCCGCAGTGTGGCCCCGGTGATCCAGGCGGCGTCCGCCGAGGCCAGGAAGGCGACGGCGTTGGCGACGTCCTCCGGCTCGCCGACCCGGCCCAGCGGGTAGACGTGCTCGGCCAGCTCGCGCAGCCGCTCCTCGCGGCCGGCCCAGGCGCGGGTGCGGACGGTGCCCGGGTTGATCTGGTCGACGCGTACGCCGTCGGCGGCGGCCTCGTCGGCGAGGGTGCGGGTGAGCGAGGCGAGAGCGGCCTTGGCGGCGCTGTAGGCGTGGCCGCCGAAGGACTGGTCGGCGTTGACCGAGCCGATGTGCACGATCGCGCCGCGCCCGGAGGCGGCCAGGTGCGGCAGCGCGGCCCGGGCGCAGCGCAGCGCCCCGGTGAGGGTGACGTCCAGGGCGCGCTGCCACAGCTCGTCGGTCAGCCCGCTCACCTCGGGCACGTCGGCGGTGGGCCCGAGCGCGTTGGAGACCAGCACGTCCAGCCCGCCGAAGCTCTCCACGGCGTGCGCCACCGCCGCCCGCACACTGGCGTCCTCGGCCACGTCGCAGCGCCAGGCGACCGCCCCGTCCACCCCGCGGGCCGTCTCCCGGGCCGCGTCCTCGTCCACGTCGGCGACCAGCACCCGTGCGCCCTCGGCCGCCAGCCGCCGTACGGGCGCCGCCCCGATC
>NZ_PVLV01000225.1 GCF_002982015.1 Streptomyces solincola | reverse complement strand
GGTGAAGGAGCGTCAAGGGCGGAATCTGGACACGGGCGTCCGCTGAGCGGACGCCCGTGTCCAGATTCCGCCCTTGACGCTCCTTCACCCTCGCGCTCACCATTCAGCACGCGCATCGCACCAGTAGCTCCAACGCCCCGCGCCGACGCGGCCCGTGCCACGTGAAGCGGGGCGGTTCGCACGTTCCGTCCCCATCCCCGTACGGAATCCCCGGAGCCCCCACATGAGCCTCTCCGACAGCCCCGTCATATCCACCGCGCCCAGACGCGCGACCACCGCCGTCGCCGTCGCCGCGCTCGCCGTCTCCGGCCTGCTGGCCGCCGCCGTCCCGTCCGCGACCGCCGCGCCCGCCGCCCCCGCCGCGGCGGCGGCCGCCGCTCCCGACATACCGCTGGCCAACGTCAAGGCCCACCTGTCGCAGCTCTCCACCATCGCCGCCAACAACGGCGGCAACCGCGCGCACGGCCGCCCCGGCTACAAGGCGTCCGTCGACTACGTGAAGGCCAAGCTGGACGCGGCCGGATTCACCACCAGCATCCAGCAGTTCACCTCCAGCGGCGCCACTGGCTACAACCTGATAGCCGACTGGCCCGGCGGCGACCCCAACCAGGTCCTGATGGCCGGCGCGCACCTGGACTCGGTGTCCTCCGGCGCCGGCATCAACGACAACGGCTCCGGTTCGGCCGGGGTGCTGGAGACCGCGCTCGCCGTCTCCCGCGCCCAGTACAAGCCGACCAAGCACCTGCGGTTCGCCTGGTGGGGCGCCGAGGAACTGGGCCTGATCGGCTCCAAGTTCTACGTCAACAACCTGCCGACGGCCGAGCGCGCCAAGGTCTCCGGCTATCTGAACTTCGACATGATCGGCTCGCCGAACCCCGGCTACTTCGTCTACGACGACGACCCGACCATCGAGAAGACGTTCAAGGACTACTTCGCCGGCCTCGGAGTGCCCACCGAGATCGAGACGGAGGGCGACGGCCGCTCCGACCACGCCGCGTTCAAGAACGTCGGCATACCGGTCGGCGGGCTGTTCACCGGCGCCAGCCGTACGAAGACGGCGGCCCAGGCACAGAAGTGGGGCGGCACCTCCGGGCAGGCCTTCGACCGCTGCTACCACTCGTCCTGCGACTCCCTGTCCAACATCAGCGACACCGCGCTGGACCGCAACAGCGACGCCGCCGCGCACGCGATCTGGACGCTGTCGGCGGGCTCGACCCAGCCGCCGACCGGTGACACCTACGAGAACACCGCCGACGTGGCCATCCCGGACAACGGCGCCGCCGTCACCTCGACGGTCAACGTCTCCGGCCGCACCGGCAACGCGCCCGCCGCCCTCAAGGTGGGCGTGGACATCGTGCACACCTACCGCGGCGACCTGGTCGTCGACCTGCTGGCCCCGGACGGCTCGGCGTACCGGCTGAAGAACTCCAGCAGCTCGGACTCCGCGGACAACGTGCAGACCACCTACACGGTGAACGCCTCCAGCGAGGCGGCCAACGGAGCCTGGAAGCTGCGGGTGCAGGACATCGCCGCCCAGGACACCGGCTACATCAACGCCTTCCGGCTGACCTTCTGACCGACCCGTCCCACGCCGGACAGACCACTGCCGGGGGCGCGTGACCACTCACACCGCGCCCCCGGCAGTCGTACGTCCACCGGGCATCCCCCGGGAACGGGCGGCCCCTCGGCCGCCGGCCGCTACTCGCGTCCGTCGGCGGCGGCGACCAGGGCGTCCTTGGTGACGGCGCCGACGTAGACCGTGCCGTCGTCCGTCATCAGGGCGTTGACCAGGCGGGTCTTGAAGACCGTGCCGGAGCCGAACTTCCCGGTCACCTTGTCGCCCAGCGAGTCGAGGAACTGCCCGGCGGCGGCCGGGACGTCGCCCCCGGCGCCGTCGCCCTTGCCCTGCGCCGCACCCTTCGGCAGCTCGGCGGCGCCCGGGCCGCCGGACAGCTCGGCGATCGCCGTCCAGCCCTCGCCGATGACGTCCACCCCGCCGTCCTCGCCGCCGGCCGCTCCGCCGAACAGGCCCTCCAGGCCCGGCAGTCCGCCCGGCCCCTTCGTCGCCTCACCCGGGGCGTCCTTCGGCGCCTCGGTCACCTTGGCGCCCTTCGGCAGGGCGAACTCCGAGGCGGCCGGCCGGTCGAAGCTGACCTTGGTGAAGCCGGCGTCCACCACCGGCTTGCCGCCCTCCTTGGCGCTGAGGGTGAACTTGAGCGGGACGCCCGTCTCGGCGTCCACCGCGATCCTGACCGAGCCGATCGTCGAGCCGGCCTGCTTCGGCTGGACGACGAGCTGGTAGGCGTCCCGGCCGGCGATCCGCGCGGTGCCGTCGACCGAGACCTTCGTCGTGCCGTCGACGGCCTTCAGCGCCTGCTCGGCCAGCTCCTGCGGGGTCGTCTCCGGCGCCGCCCCGGGGCGGGAGTCCCGCTCGCCGGCCGGCTTGGTGGAGTGCAGGGCCTCCTTGGTCGAGCCGTCGTAGGCCCAGGTGTCCGAGCCGTTGTGGATGAGGCTGCGGTCCGTGCCGTCGGAGAAGGTCAGCTTCTGGCGGTCGGGGCCGTCGGCGGCGACCCGCAGGGTGTGCGTGCCGGAGGCCAGCTTCATGATCTGCTCGGAGGCCGAGACGCCGGCCGCCCGGTCCTGCGGGCCGCCGACCGCCGCGCCCAGGTCGCCCAGCCCGTCCAGCGAGGGCAGCCCGAGGTCGGTGCTGACCTTGACCGTGCCGGAGAGGGTGTCGGTGTCGGCGGCGGCGATCTTCTCCACGAGCTGCTGGGCGGTGAGCCGGGGAAGGTCCGGTTCACCGGAGGCGGCGAGCGCCGGGACCAGCCCGATGGTCGCCGCCGCCACCCCCGCGACGGCGATCGGGACCGCGTAGCGGGTCGCCTTGCGGGGACCTCGGCTGTCGTTCGGTGCCATGGTGCGTACCTCCGTGGGTCAGCGGGCCTTGTGTATCCCATCTGACCGCACGGCGGGCCGCCAGTCGTCAGCCCGGGGACTCAACCCGCGTACCCCTGGAGGATGAGGAACCCCGAGAGGAGTCAGGGCCGCCGGGCCCCGCGGGGCTCAGCCCGCCCGGTGCACCACCAGGTCGCACAGCTCCTCCAGCGCCGCCTTGGCGATGCCGTCCGGGAGCGGGGCGAGGATGGCGCGGGCCTCCTGGGCGTAGCGCACGGTGTCCCGGCGGGCCTGCTCCAGGGCGGGGTGCTCGCGCAGCCGGCGCAGCACCTCGGCCAGGCGCGCGTCGTCGGTGAGGTCGCCGTCGAGCAGGGCGACCAGCTCGGCGTCCTCCGGGCGGCCCTCGGCGGCGGCGCGGGCCCGCAGCCGCAGCACGGGCAGGGTGGGGATGCCCTCGCGGAGGTCGGTGCCGGGGGTCTTGCCGGACTCGTGGGAGTCGGAGGCGATGTCCAGGACGTCGTCGGCGAGCTGGAAGGCGACGCCGAGCCGCTCGCCGTACTGGGTGAGGATGTCCACCACCCGTTCGCCGGCGCCGGCGGTGAGCGAGCCGAGGCGGCAGGAGACGGCGACCAGGGAGCCGGTCTTGCCGGCGAGGACGTCCAGGTAGTGGTCGACCGGGTCGCGGCCGTCGCGCGGGCCGACGGTCTCCAGGATCTGGCCGGTGACCAGGCGCTCGAACGCCTCGGCCTGGATGCGGACGGCGTCCGGGCCGAGGTCGGCCAGCACGTGCGAGGCGCGGGCGAAGAGGAAGTCGCCGGTCAGCACGGCGAGGGAGTTGCCGTAGCGCTGGTTGGCGGAGGCCACTCCGCGGCGCACCTCGGCCTCGTCCATGACGTCGTCGTGGTACAGCGTGGCCAGGTGGGTCAGCTCGACCACGACGGCGGAGGGCACCACGCCGGGCGCGTGCGGGTCGCCGAACTGCGCGGCGAGCATCACCAGCAGCGGGCGGAACCGCTTGCCGCCGGCGCGCACCAGGTGCTGGGCCGCCTCGGTGATGAACGGCACGTCGCTCTTGGTGGCGTCGAGGAGCCCGGCTTCGACGGCCGCCAATCCGGTCTGGACATCGGCCTCAAGAGCCTGGTCCCGCACGCTCAGCCCGAACGGCCCCACTGCGGTCACGAGGGCATCTCCTGTCTGCTGACGATCACACGGATTGTCGATGTGTCGCTGGATTCACTCCCGTCAGCGTATCCGGTCGCCTTTGGATCACCGTGGGCACCTTCCCCCCGCCTCGCGGTGGTGTTGACCACCCGGTCTCCGGCCCCGGGGCCCGCCGGCCGGGCCGCTCCCGGGTACGGTCGGGCGGGCCGTCCCGGGCGGCGGCGCGTACGGTCGTTTCACGACATGCGGTCGGTATCAGGGCATACGATCGTCAGTAACACATACGACCGGGAGTAAGGCTTTTGTCCGGGACCGACACGGAAATCGACGCGACGGGCGGCGGCGGAGAGCAGCCGCCCCCCGAGGACGACCGGGCCTTCTTCGGCCAGCCGCGAGGACTGCTGACCCTCTCCGGCCTGGAGGTCTGGGAGCGGTTCTCGTTCCTGGGCATGCAGGCGATCCTCGTCCTGTACTTCGCGGACAGCGTCGCCAATGACGGGCTGGGCATGGACCCGGCCACCGCCGCGTCCGTCTCGGCGGCCTACGGCACCCTGGTCTACCTGGTCAGCGTGGCCGGCGGCTGGCTGGCCGACCGCATTCTCGGCTCCTACCGGTCGGTGCTCTGGGGCGGCGTCCTGATCGCCTGCGGGCACTACGCCATGGCGGTGCCGACCGCCGGGATGACCTGGACCGGGCTCGGGCTGATCAGCGCCGGCACCGGACTGCTCAAGCCCAACGTCGCCACCATGGTCGGCAAGCTGTACCGCACCGACGACGACCGCCGGGACGCCGGCTTCGCCCTCTACTACATGGGCATCAACATCGGCGCCTTCCTCGGCCCGCTGATCACCGGCTGGCTCGGCGAGAACGAGGGCTGGCACTGGGGCTTCTCGGCCGCCGCGTTCGGCATGACGCTGGGCCTGATCCAGTACGTGGCCGGCCGCCGCCACCTGGCCGGGCGCAAGCACTCCGCCGAGTTCGCGCTGGCCCCGGACGCCATGCGCCGCGCCGTGCTGCTGATCGTCGGCGGGCTGGTCGCGGTGGCCGCGCTCGGCGGGCTGCTGGCCGGGGTCGGCTGGCTGACCATGGACCGGTTCGTGGACGCCCTCACCCTGATCTCGGTGATCGCCCCGGTCGTCTACTTCGCGGTGATGTTCCGAAGTCCCCGGGTCACGCCCGCCGAGCGCGGCCGGCTGCGCCCCTACGTCGTCCTCTTCC
>NZ_PVLV01000224.1 GCF_002982015.1 Streptomyces solincola | reverse complement strand
CAGTCGAGGAGGGTGGCCCGTCCGGCGAGTCGGGTGCCGCGGGTGCCGGTGAACAGTGGGGTGTCGGTGACGTTGATGCCGGCGTAGACGAACGTGGCTCGCCCGCCTGGCCCTCCTGGGCGTCCGAGGGCGAGATGGGCCGCCAGGGGCCCGTACAGGGGACGAGGTGTTCGCCGGCACGGTCAACGGCACCGGTGGCCTGCGCGTGCGGGTGGAACGCGACCCCGCGGACTCGGTGATCGCCCGGATCGTGCGCATGGCGAGGAAGCCTCCGAGACCAAGGCCCCCACCCAGCCCTGGTGGCCGCAGCCGAGCACCCCAGCGAGCACCCCCTGGCCCGCGCCGTCGTCCAAGCGGCCCGCGAACGCCACCTCCCCCTGGCCGACGCGACCGGCTTCATCTCCACACCCGGAGCGGGCGTCAGCGCCACCGTCAACGGCCGCGCGGTACGGGCCGGATCGCCGGCCCGCCTCGCTACGACCGCCGACGCGCCGACCCGTGACCTGGTCAAGGAACTCGAAGAGCGGGGCCGCACCGCGGTAGTCGTTCTCGTCGACGGCGCACCGGCCGGGGTGCTGGGCCTCTTTGTCCGGCTGCGCCCGGACGTTGAAGCCACCGTCACCGCCCTCACATCCTCACCGGGCCCACCCCGGTCCTGCTGACCGGTGACAACGAGTGCGCCGCCCGCCATGTGGCCGCCGAGGTCGGCATCACCGACGTCCGTGCCGGACTCCTGCCGCAGGACAAGGTGACGGCCGTGCAGAAGTGGGAAGCCGAGGGCCGTCGGGTCCTGGTCGTGGGCGATGGCGTCAACGACGCCCCCGCCCTGGCCGCCGCCCACAGCGGCATCGCGATGGGCAAGGCCGGCTCCGACCTCGCTCTGGAGACCGCCGACGCCGTCGTCGTCCGCGACGACCTCGCCACCATCCCTGCCCTCATGACCCTGTCCTGCAAGGCCCGCACACTGGTGATCCAGAACCTGGCCATCGCCGGGATCTTCATCACCGCGCTCGTTGTCTGGGACCTGATCGGCACGCTTCCCCTGCCGCTCGGCGTCGCCGGCCACGAAGGCTCCACCGTCATCGTCGGCCTCAACGGCCTGCGCCTGCTGCGCGAACGCGCCTGGACGAGCATCCCGCCCGACCAACTCCGTGAGCACGCGCACCCGACACGACCGTACGGCGGCCCCCCCACCCGGACGGCGGGTGGCAACCGGTGCACCGTCACCGTCAGCCGGGGATGCTGCTGCGGCGCCCTGGCCAAGGTTCCCGCTGCGACCAGGAAGCCCAGATCGCGGACCTGCGTGGGACGCCGTCAGCCGTCGCGGTGGTTCGCCGCACCGACTGCCTCGGCGCGTGCGAGCGCGCCGACGCCACCGGCATCCAGCCCTCCGCTCAAGGACCCAAGGCCGCCGGCAGGCCGGTCCGGCTCGGCCAGGNNCCTGGCCGAGCCTCCCGGCATCCCTCGACCTGTCGCCTTCCAGCCCTCTCCCGCCACGTCCGCGTCGAGTTCGCCTACGAACAGAGCGCCACCATACCCACGGCCAGCGCGACTGGTTCGGCCCTCATGCAGGGCCGAGCGAGCCATGTGCCGTTCAAGCCGATCCCTTACCGTGCCCGCAGACCGGCGGAGCGCCGCGGGCGTACCTGGCAAGGAGTCACGAACGTGAGCAGCAACCCTTCACCCGCAGCCGGGCTGCCGGACGAGCTCCAGCGGCGTCTGGGGGCGGGGGACGCGGTGGTGATCGGGCTCGGGGCCATGGTCGGTGCCGGGATCTTCGCCTCCCTCGCCCCAGCCGCTCGCGCGGCCGGCTCCGGTCTCCTGTTCGCTCTCGCCCTCGCCGCTGTCATCGCCTACTGCAACGCCACCTCCTCCGCCCGGCTCGCCGCCCTCTACCCCGCCTCCGGCGGCGCCTACGTCTACGGGCGTGAGCGCCTGGGCGAGTTCTGGGGCTACCTGGCCGGCTGGGCGTTCGTCGTCGGCAAGAGCGCCTCCTGCGCGGCCATGGCCCTGACCGTCGGGGCCTACCTCTGGCCCGGCCACGCCCACGCGGTCGCGGTCGCCGCGGTGGTGGCCCTGACCGCGGTCAACTACGCGGGCGTGCAGAAGTCCGCCCTGCTCACACGCGTCATCGTGGCCGTGGTCCTCGCCGTGCTCGCCGCCGTCGTGGTCGCCTCGCTGACCTCGGGCACCGCGGACACATCTCGCCTGGACATCGGCTCGGACGCGACGGCGGGCGGCGTGCTCCAGGCCGCCGGGCTGCTGTTCTTCGCCTTCGCCGGCTACGCCCGCATCGCCACCCTCGGCGAAGAAGTACGCGACCCGGCCCGAACCATTCCCCGGGCCATCCCGATCGCCCTCGGCATCGCCCTCGTCGTCTACGCGGTCGTCGCGGTGTCCGTCCTGCTCGTCCTCGGTCCGGACGGCCTTGCCGCCGCCGGCGCCCCACTGACGCAGACCGCGCAGGCGGCCGGCGCCCACTGGCTCGTCCCCGTCGTCCGCGGCGGCGCCGCCATCGCCGCCCTCGGCTACCTGCTCGCCCTCATCCTCGGCGTCTCCCGCACCACCCTGGCCATGGCACGAGACCACCACCTGCCCCACGCCCTGGCCGCCGTGCACCCGCGCTTCAAGGTTCCCCACCGCGCCGAACTCCTCGTCGGCGCCGTCATCGCCATCGCGGCCGGGAGCACGGACGTGCGCGAAGCGATCGGCTTCTCCTCCTTCGGTGTCCTGGCCTACTACGCCATCGCCAACGCCTCGGCCATGACCCTGACCCCGGCCGAAGGCCGCCCGGCCCGGTTCATCCCCGTCGTCGGCCTCACCGGCTGCCTCGTCCTCGCCTTCGCCCTCCCACAAGCCTCCGTGATCACCGGAGCCGCCGTGATCCTCGTGGGCGCCGCCGCGTACGGCATCCGCCGCGCGACCGCCCGCCGGCCGTAGGCACACCCAGCACTGCAGCGGGCCGGCAACGAAACCGCCCTCAGCGGCGACGAGAACCGTCTCGTGGAGGTAGGCGGCGTCGTTCTACCGGATGCCAGGCACGAGTCCGCTACGAAGGAGGCGCGATGGTTCCGCAGGAGCTGAAGTACACCGAGGAGCACGAGTGGGTGCAGGTGCTGTCCGAGGGCAGGGTACGGGTCGGGATCACCGACTATGCGCAGGGCCAGCTCGGTGACATCGTCTTCGTGCAGCTTCCGCGGGTGGGCGAGACCCCCGTCGTAGGGCAGGCGCTGGGTGAGGTGGAGTCCACCAAGTCGGTCTCCGACATCCGCACACCGCTGGCGGGGGAGCGTCGCGGCGGTCAACAGCGAGCTCGACCAGAGCCCCGAGAGGATCAACGAGGACTGCTACGGCGAGGGCTGGATCGTGGAGATCGACGTGGCGGACGCCGCTGCGGTCGACAAGCTCCTCGACCCGGACCAGTACGCGGAACTCATCGCGCAGGGCTGACGGGCCACCGCCCCACCACCCCGACGACACGGCAGCGTCCGGCCAAGGCACCGGCGGCCGGTGCGATCGGGGCGGCCGGCCACCGGTGCCACTGGCGGCATCAGGGCGACGATCCACATCTTCCGCAGGTGACCGACGGCGGTCTCGGCTGCGTACCGTAGGCCGGGACCACCGTTCGCCGTACGAGGCTGCCGCCGGCCCTCAACCGGGGCCGGCGGCAAGCCGATCGTCGTCAGCGGCCGGTGCGTCGGCTCAGGGCTCGGCGTTCGGCCCGTCGTCGGCGCCACTGCCACCAGCTCGGCGCGTAGCCGAGTTCTCTCCGGCAGGCGTCCAGGAACGCGCTCTGCGCGGCGACGACGGCGTCGGCCTGGTGCTGGAAGACCTCGGCCTTCTTCTCGTTCAGCTCCAGGTCGCTGGCGCGGGCCACGACCTCCTCGGCGGCTGCGATGACCTCGAGGGTGCCGCACAGCCGGACGCGGTGCAGGGCCCCCATCAGGTCGCTGGTGGCCTCCCACATGGTGGGGAACTGACTGATCAGCAGCTTGCGGGCCGGGCGGCCGGCTTCCCGGGCCAGGTGGGAGAACTGGTAGGCGTAGATGAACGCCCGGGTGGAGGCGTCGAGGAGCCGGGCGTAGGCCGCGCCGCGGTCTTCCTAGCTGCCGGTCCGGGGAACGCCCGTCGGGCGGTATCGGCCGATCAGGGCGCTGACGACGCTGCCCGTGCCCCTGATACGGCTGCGGTCACGGTCGGCGTTATGAAGTCCATGACCGGTTCTACCACCGCAGACAGGTGCGCGACGGGGGGATGAAGCGGCCGGCATCCATCCGCCGGGGCGGGTGACAAGGATGCCGGCCTGACCGAAACCCGCACCCACCCTCGGAGGGTGGTGCGTGTTCGGGGCCGATCGTAGCGGCTGGGTCCCGTGGTTGGGAAACACGCAGTACCTTTTTCTCGACCCTGTTGTGTGTGAGTTGCCAGGAGACATCCCGTCATGATCAGAGCTGATCGCCGTGTCGATGTGCGTACGGTGGCTGACTTGGCCGAGCAGGCCGGCAGGCCGTTGAAGTCCTACGCCAACACCCGCCCTTACGCCCGTCCCGGTTTCCCGGCGCCCGTCAGCTCGGCGGGCGCGCGCGTGCAGCTCTGGGACGGCCGGCAGGTCGATGCGTACCTGGCGGGCCGGACGGTGCTGCCGCTTCCGCCCGCCGAGGAGGAGCGGGAGGACGACCTGCTGGATCGCCGGGAGTGCGCGGCGCTGCTCGGCCTGTCTCCGCGCACCTGGGACACCTACAAGAGCGATCCCGCGCTGGCTGGCCACCTCCAGGTGGTGGGCGGCGTCGAGCACTGGCCCCGCGCCGCTGTGCGCCAGTTCGCGGCCGCCCGCGCCGTCCGGCCGACGGCTCCGGCCGGACGGCCGAAGGGGGTCGGCGACCAGGTCCCGCGCGAGCAGCTCCAGGAGCGGGTCGCCGCGATCCTGGACGCCGACCCGACCGCGAGCGCCGCCCGCCTGACCGAAGCGCTCGGCGTCTCCCGCCCCACCGCCCAGGACGCCCTGACTCGCCTGCGGGCGCAGCGGATGGCCGACGCCATGGAAACCGACCCCGACTTGACCCCGCAGGGCGCGGCGCACCAGCTCTGCTACCCGGGCGGGCAGGTCCGGCGCGCCGTCGTCCTGGCCGCCACGATCCGGCGCGGTCGGTGCAGCGCGGCGTATCTGGCCGACGTCGCCGCGGCGCTGCACGCCGCCGGCTGGACGACGACGCCCGCGGCGCCCGAGGTCCAGCACCCGGATGTGGAGACGTGCGCGGCCGCCATCGTGCTGGACACCCCCGCCGCCCCGGCGCCGGCGGTGGTGTGGGAGGAGCGCACGGGGTGGCGCACCGCGGCCAGCCGCCGGCACCCTCTCGCGTCGGCCGGGTCGCAGCAGGGCGCAGCCGACGCGATCCGCCCCCTGGCCACCGGCGCCACCCCGCCGCCGGCCGCCGTGGTCGCCGCTCTGTCGACGGCCGGCTGAAAGAGAGTTTCATCCCTGTTCATGTGTCTGCTCCCAATGCGAGAGCCTTCGGATCATGAGAGGGGCAGTGGCAAGATGTGCTGATGGGGATGATCGATAACGACAGTGAGGCCGTCCAGTACGTACGGTTCCAATCGCCTCACCGGAACGGACGAGGCCATTTCACCGGCGTTTTCGGGCTCGTCGATAATCTGGCGAGGGAGGGAGAGCTCTCGGACGAGCAGGAGAATTTCCGCCGTAACAGCAACAGTTGGTACGACGCCGCGTACACCGACCCCTCGACCGTTGACCCCCACGTCTACGACGATGAGATCAATCCTGGCGCGGCGGCATGGTTCAAGCCGTCAGCCACTCATCTCCTCGCGCGCGTCTCCGGTTATCTGGAGATCCTGTCCGCGCACGGCGTCGACTGTCGAGCTCTGCGTTCCGCAGACCCGGGGCGGGTCATCTACGAGGACGACGTACAGATCGTGGTCGTGCCACATGCACTGGACTCGACTGCCGCCCACGAGAGCACCAATACCTAGAGGTGACGCGGCGCGCAGCCAGGTTGTGCGTCAGGTGTCGCGCCAGTTCGGGGTGGATTCGCGGGGTGAGTCTGCGGCTCATGAGGTCGATCGTGGCGATATGGATCATGGCTTCGGAGCGGTGGGGGTGGGTTTCGTAGTCGCGAGCCGGCGGTGGCGCATGAGCCAGCCGAAGGCTCGACCACCCACCGCCGGGGGATCACCTTGAAGCCTTTGACGCCGGCCTAGCCACGAGGGCTCCGACGCCGCGATCACACCAGCCACGGCAAGATCATCTCAGCACTGGCCGGCAGTTACGGGACAATCTGTAGGTGGGCGACCTGGTCGCGCCAGCGCATCCCCAGGCGGCTTATAAGAAAAGACAAGTGGTTGGTGTGAATCTCGCGGTCGCTGGAGTGGTCGCCCGCCACCCTGGGGCGATGGTCCGTAATCGAGGATCTCACAAGTCATGCTTCGCACCCCCAGCCCACGCCTCACCCTCTCACGGGGGGAGGGTGGCTCGCCGCTCCCACCACCGGAGTAATCGGGCGGTGGAATTGCCGCATGCCATGAACATCTGCCCGACAGAAGTTCAACGGCAACACCCAGAGAGAAGCGACGTGGGCACAAGGATTCAGTCGGCAGCGGTGTGTCTGATGCTGTCCGTGGCGGCGGCCAGCAGCATCACCATCAGCAGCGCCCATGCCGACACCCATGGCGATCAGGACTACCCCCAGAGCGTGATCAATATGGGGAACGGCAACAACATCGCCGGCCGGGACAACACGGTCGGGTCCGGCCACACGGTAGGCATCGGACACACAGTCACCTCCGGCGTAGGCGGCCATGCACCGCCGGCCATTCCCACGGCCACGACCGTCACGGTCCGCAACGAGCTCTCCACGGCCCTGACGAACACCGGCTCGGTCATCCTGCCGGGCGTCAGCGTCACACCTCGAAACCCCATCCCGCCCCAGGGCAGCAGCAGCTACACGATCACCTGGAGCCAGGGTGACACCGCTGCGAATCGGGTCACGCTGGCTTACCAGATCGGCGGTGACCCGACGCGCAGAGTCAGCATCAGCACCTACATCGAGGAGGACGGGACTCTCGAGACCCTGTGCACGGCCCCCAGCGGCATCCAGTGCATGGTCGCAGGCCCTCAGAGCGGCCCTGAGATCACCATCAGTTAGGTCGCGTCCAAGCAAGGGGCAGGCGCGTACTCCTTGCCGGCTGCCGCCGGCCCGCTGGGCAGGTCGCCCAGCAGGCGGCAGCCGCCACTCTTCCCTCGTCGGCTTCCGTCGACGGGGGGAGTTTCGCCGCACTCACCACTGGACTAATGGCCCTGTGAGGTCCCGCCCGCCGCGATCATCTGGACGACATGATTTCGGTGCTCGTGGAGAGAAGCGGCGTGAAGTCCAGGTTCAAGGCAGCGTCAGCGTGTGTGATGTTCTTCGTGGCCGCGGTAGGCGGTGCTCCCGCCGCCCAGGCCGACACGTATGACAATCAGCGCGACACGCAGACGATCATCAATATGGGAAACGGCAACAACATCGCCGGCCGGGACAACACCGTCGGGTCCGGCCACACGGTGGGCGTCGGTCACACCGTCGGCTCGGGCGTCGGGAGCCAGCCCGTCATTCCGCGGACGACCACCGTGACGGTCTCGAACGGCCTCAACGCCAATCCCCCCGACGATGACCCGAACACCCTCATCGGAGGAGGAGGGCAGGGCGGGCCGGGNNCGACGGCCCCGCGTACTGCGCTGTCGCCAGCCCGGCCACCACGAGCCCCGGGGTGTTCCTCTGGGCCCTCAACGACCCCGCCCAGTAGCACCGCCGCAGGCCGCGTGATGTGACTCGGTTCCCCTGCGACAACGCCGGTCCACGGTGTCGCAGGGAAACCGAGGAGGAACCAGACCAGCAACAGAAAACCGGGGAGTGCCGCCGCCGTGGCGGCGGCACTCGCCGACGTTCTCTAGAAGTCGTCCGCGATGCAGGAGGCGCAGATCTCGCGGGAGGCGGTGACCTGTGTGGCATCCGAGTCGGCCCCGTGGTCGGCGGCCAGTGCGGGGGTGGCGAGGAGGGCGGCTCCCGCCACCAGGAGTCCCAGTACAGCGGGGATGGTCTTGCGCTTGGGTGACGGGCTCTTCGCGAAGCTCATACGGCTCTCCTCGTCTCTCGAGTGGCCAGCCTTCCGGCTGGGCATTCGTCTCGGTCAGCACCTACAGGATAGTTTCGGAAAGATAAGCGCCTCGTCATGGCAACCTTAAAAAGGCATTGCATCCATTACCTGAGCGCATTCCGTGATCGTGCTGCCGCCGGCGCGTTGGGTTCACGATCGGCCGGACTGGCGGGGTGTGGTCTGCACCTCATGCGCCGTCCTTCCCAACCGACCGGCAAAGCTTTACCCCCGCGCTAGAGCACGCGCCGGCCAACGCAGGGCTTGGACGGCCCGGCAGGGCGAAAAGAGGGTGCCGCTGCACACACGGCTCATCCGTGCTATCGGGACATGGCGGCAGCTGCACTTGCCACACCCACTATTGGAGCAACTGCATCGGTTGCGACCCTCCCCCGTGACTATGGCTGGGCGAATGAGCTCGCCGAAGTTACGGCTCCAGCACACCCGAACGGAGAAGATCACGATGAAGCACAGAACGCAGACGGCAGCGGTGTGCTTGCTGTTGTCACTGGCGACTGCAGGCAGCGCCCCCCCAAGCCTACGCGGACTCCTCGGACGACCGCGGACGCCAGGTCATCACGATCAAGGGCAACAACAACGTCGCCGGGCGCGACAACACCGTCGGCTCCGGTCACACAACCGGAGTGGGACACACCGTCACCACAGACCTCGATGCGGGGACCCCCAACTCCTCCTCCCAGGCAGTTCTGCTCAGCAACCGCACCGGCAGCACAATGACCGTTACGGCAACCACGGGAGACTTCAACACCTCCTGTCGGACGCCGCAGGTGGGAGAGCAAATTCCCAATAGCGGCGGACGGTACTGGTGCGCCACCAACCTACCCGCCACAACTCCGCAGGTCACGCTCTCGATCAATGACGGCAGCGGCGAGAGCGTCATTGTCCGGCCAGCAAGCAACGGCCAGACAACGTGCACAGTGACAAGCGGGCAGCAAACGCCGGTACACACCTGCGCGATCAACAACGACAACCCAGCAACCGTGGTTCTGACCGTGAGCTGAAGAAACGACCTCGGCCGACGACGGAAAGTGCGGGTTGTATGGCAGTGCCGGGCAGCGGCGAACACGGGACTGGCTGCGGGCCCTGAGTCCCGCGACGGGATCCGCGCTGAGCGCTACGAGCACCAGGTCGACCGGGAGACGAACGCCAGGGCGGCTGCCGACGCGATCCTGTTCTGGATCCACCGCGACATGCGCACGATCCCGGGCATGACGACCAACATCGAATTCGGTCTCGACGCTCCGGGCGGCCGCGCCGTCCTCGGCGCGCCGGCCGGCTGCCTCAGCCCGGAGAGAAACCGGTACCTGATCTACGTGGCGGGCCGCTTCGACGTCCCGGTGCGCACCACCCTGGCCGACACCGTGGCGCAGGCCCTCGCCCTGGCCGTCGCCTGAAAGAGCCCAGGTCCGGCGGGACTTGACACATAACCCGAGCGGTAGACTGACCCTGCGTACCGCGGCACCAGAGCGGAAACCGCTGATGAAGCCGAGGAGCTTAAAAAAAGGCCCCCGGCTGTGACCTTTCCCACTGCGAACTGACGTAGTGCTCTCAACGCCGAGACACCCGGGCTGGGCCTTCTTCCTCGTAGGCGGAGCGGCTTGCTCCCCGGCCCTAGTGAGCACGTGGTGATCTTCAAGATCGAGGCGTTGAACGCTCTCGTGTTCGGACTGGCGTTGTCCCTTGCGCGGGTGGTCTACGGGCGGACCCGCAGCATCGAGTCCGCCGCGGCAGCGGTGGGCATGGTCGTCATCCTGTTCACCCCGATCGACCCCGACGGGACGACCGGGCAGACCATCGCCCCGCGGCCGTCCCCCTCGGCGTCGGAACACCTCCCTGCCCTGTTCGGCCCCGCCCGGGCGCTGAAGCGGGCCCGCTCCCGCCGACACCGTCCTGGGCGGCCCTGCACCACTCGCCGGCCGCCCAGGAACGTCCCAGCGCTCCGTACGCGGTGGGCCTTCACCAGCGGCGCCGGAAGCGCAGCAGGGCGGCCACCACCTCGGGCAGCGCCTTCAACACAGCCACGGTGTCGGCGCGGTCGGCCCGGAACAGGGCGACGATGCAGACCACGCAGGCCAGCACCAGGGCGGTGAGGACGGCGATCGGCAGCACGGTCAGAAGGTCGATCATCATGTGTGTTCCTCCAAGGATCTGACGGAAAAAGGTGTCCCCCTCCGACGTCGATCACCGGGGGTAGCATCGCGCAGGGCCGGCGGTTAAGGGATGCAACTCTTGCCCGGAGCGGGGAAGTCGTGCAGCACGGAGGGACAGCCGTCCACGGATGAGCGACCGTTACGCAGGGCTTACACCTACGTTGTGCGGGGGTGGGCGCCGGATGTTTCCCTCGGTCGGCGGGTAGATCCCACCCGTATCGCCGGCCCCAGGCCAGGCGGCAGCCCGGCCGGTCGGTAAGCCATTTCCGCCCCGGTATCCGGCCATCGTCCGCTGTTGCGGCACCAGAGCCGCTGCTCCTCGCCACAACGGTGCCCTGGCCCCGCATTGGGGCGTGGTGGAGGGGAGGGGGCCGGTTCGGTGTTGACCATCAACGTGGCGGTGCTGCTCGCGGTGATCGTGGTGCTGCGCCTGCGTCGCCGTACCGAGGCCCGCAGCCGGCTGGACGAGAAGCTGACGGGCGTCCTGGTCCTGGCGCTGGGCGTGCTGCTGGCTCCGACGGCGTTCGGGCAGTGGCTGGCCGACGCGCTCGGCGAGGTCGCCCACGGCATCACGCAGAGCTCGAAGGACTAGCCCGTGCTTCACAGCGCCGCCGGCTCCGGCCGGCTCCGTCGGTTCGACTCCGCCACGCCTTGCCTGCGGCCTGCGGGGCACCGGTGGTGATCCGCCTGCCGGCCCGCCGCCCAAGCGCACCGCCCGCCGCCGCCCGGCCCGTTCACGCACGCGCCGCCCCGGCCGAGGACCTGCTCCGGCGCGCCGCAGGCGCGAGCCGCTGCGGCGCTTAACCCGCGGCCGCTGGGGCTGGGAGCGGGTGCTCGTGGTCGTGATGGCGGTCGCTGTGGTGTGGAGCGTGCTGGCCACCACGGCGCGCTGGCTGGCCGCTAACCCTGCGGTGCCCGCGCTCCTGGCGGCCGTCGCGCTGGGAGCGGGCGCGGTGTGGGGATGGCGACGGCGAGAACGGGAGCGGTGGCAGCGCGTCCAGACCGCCGGGCTGCGGTACGCGCTGCCGCAGCTCGACGCTCTGCACCACCGCGACTTCGAGTACGCGGTGCGCGACCTGATGCGCAGTGACGGCTGCGCGGACGCCGTCCAGGTCGGCGGCGCCGGCGACGACGGCGCGGACGTGAAGGCCACCGACCCGCACGGCCGGCGGTGGGTCATCCAGTGCAAGCACCGCGCCGCCGGCTGGTCGCAGACCGCCCGAGGCGAACGCTGCCTGATGCGGCACTGCAACGCGCCGCTCGCCTGCGGTCAGATGATCGTTTGACGACAGCTCGGATCGGAGGAATGAGCGGTGGTGGCTGCCGCGACGTCGTCATGGATGGGGAAGACCCGGTCCAGGCCGACGATGCCCATGATGCGGGCGGTATCGGCGGGAAGGGCTATGCCGGCGCCGTGCTCGGCGGCCCGGCCGCGGGCGGAGATCAGCACGCTGAACCCGCTGGAGTCGCAGAAGCCAGACGGGCCAGATCCAAAACCAGCAGTTGACCTGGGGCAAGGGCGAGACTCTCCACGATCTTGCGCAGGTCGAGCGCCGTGTGGTGACCGAGGTCACCGGTGATCTCCAGTATCGGGCCGGTGGCGGCGTCTCGGAGGGTGATCGTGAGTGGACTCATGTCGGGTCTTCGCTTGCGGGGGCGGCCAAGGAGGCAGGAGTGGCGGGCACGCCGAGGGCGAGTAGCGCAGTGTCGTCGTCGAGTCCGTCGCCGAAGGAGTCGAGCAGCCCGGACAGGGCGGTGATCAGGGCCTGTGGGCCCGCCGGCGACTGGCCGGCGGTGAAGGCGCGCAGGGCGTCCTCGCCGTACAGCTCGCGCGCGGGCCCGATGCGGGCTTCGGTGAGACCGTCGGTGTAGAGGAGCAGGGTGTCGCCGGGCCGCAGGTCGGTGTGGGCGGCGGTGAACGGGGCCTGGGGTAGGACGCCGACAAGCAGCCCGCCGGGGGTGGGCAGGTAGTCGGCGCTGCCGTCGGCGCGGTGGATCAGCGCGGAGGGGTGGCCGCCGGAGGCCAGGTGCACGCCCACATGGCCATCGGCGGGTTCGAGGACGCCGAAGATGGCGGTGCAGTAGCGGCCCTCGCCGCTGGCGTACCGCTCGTGCAGCACCGTGTTCAGCGTGCTGAGCGCGGTGACGGGGTCGGCGTCGTGCAAGGCTGCGGCGCGCAGGGTGTAGCGGGCCAGCGACGTGACCGCAGCGGCCTGGGGGCCCTTGCCGCACACGTCACCGAGGAAGAAGGCCCACCGGCCGCCGTCCACGGGGAACAGGTCGTAGAAGTCTCCACCCAGCAGATCCGCTGAGGCCGTGTGGTAGTAGGAGCCGGCCTCCAGGCCCGGCACCACGGGCAGGGCGGCGGGCAGCAGGCTCTGCTGGAGAACGGCGAGCGCCTCCTGGAGCCGGGCACGGTCGGCTTCGGACTGCCGGTGTGCTTCTTCGGCCGCCTTGCGACCGCGCAGGAGTTCGGCCTCGTAGGCGCGGCGGTCGCGGGCGTCGAAGACGGTGGTGCGGATCAGCATCGGCTCGCCGTCCTCGCTGGTCTTCACCTTCGAGGTGACCAGCACCGGCATCCGCTGCCTGCCGGCCGCCTTGATGTCCAGGGCTATACCGCTGACCTCGCCCTTCATCTGCAGCAGCGGCGCGAAGTGCGTCTCGTGGTACAGCTTGCCGCCCACGGTGAGCAGATCGGCGAACCGCATCTTGCCCACCACCCGGGACCGCTCCAGACCCACCCAGTCCAGCAGCGTTTTGTTGATCTTCGCGATGGTGCCGTCCATCAGCGTCGACAGATACCCGCACGGGGCCTGCTCGTACAGCTCCTCCGCACTGTCCTCCAGCAGCGAGGTGAAGACCGCGTCCGTGGCGCCCACGTCATGCTCCCCACCCGGCTCGGGCACCGACTCATCGGTGCGGCACATCATCAGGCCGCTCCGATGAACGCGGTGATCGCTCCCGCGGTGGCCTGGGGGGCGCTCAACTGCGGGCAGTGACCCGTCGCCTCCAGGGTGACCAGCCGACTGCCGGGGATTGCGTCGCGGACGTAGGCGCCGACCTCCCGGGGGGCGATCACATCCTGCCGGCACTCCAGGATCAGTGTCGGCACCATGACCGTCTCCAGGTCCTCGCGGCTGTCGGACAGGAACGTCGTGCGGGCGAAGACGCGGGCCATGTCCGGGTCGGTGGCGCAGAACGAGGTCGTCAGCTCCCGGCCGAGTTCCGGCCGGTCAGCGTTGCCCATGATGACCGGGGCCATGGCCGCCGACCAGCCCAGATAGTTCGACTCCAGCGACTCCAGCAGTTCGTCGATGTCCTCGGCGCTGAACCCGCCCCGGTAACCGTCGCCGTCGATGTAGCAGGGGGACGGAGCGATCATCACCAACCGGGACAGACGCTGCGGGGCCTTCGCCGCCGCCAGTACCCCGACCATCGCGCTGACCGAGTGCCCCACGAACGTGACGTCCCGCAGGTCCAGCTCTTCGCAGACCTCCAGCGCATCCGCGGCGTAGCCGCCCAGAGAGCTGTAGCGCCGCTCGTCCCAGGCCGACGCATCCGCTCGGCCCGAACCCACGTAGTCGAAGAGCACCACCCGGTAACTCGCAGCCAGCGTGGGAACCACCAGGCGCCACATGTTCTGATCGCAGCCGAACCCGTGGGCCAACAGGAGCACCGGCCCGTCCGCACGGCCCGTGACGGTGACATTGTTCCTGCGGCGGATATCCATCCCCCCAGTCTCCCACCGTCCTCATCACTTCCAGCAGGGGCCCGAAGCCGGGCCTGTGATCAACACCGGCCGCCAACGGACATGCACCCCACGCCCTCTCCCCTGCATCGTCACGCCGGGCAGCACGACGGCCTGGCCTTCCTCCTCGCGCAGCGGCTCCCGCACCGCCGCATAGTGCCGCCGCCACCCGGGCGGCCAGGCCGGGTTCCAGTGCTCATCCACCGCCGCGAGCGCGGCCGCCCGGTCGGGGTGGCCGTCCAGGGCGCCCGGCCTGCGCAGGTCGCCAACCACTGACCCACCGGCCGATCCAGCACTGTCGCGGTCCGGGGCGGGGCGCTCGTCGTGGTCGACGGTGACCCGGTGAAACGCCTCCAGTGGCGGATCGGTTGACCCGGCCGGGTGGCCTCTGCGTCCGCCGGACACCTCCCCCTGGCCGGGAGCTCCCGATGGACCGGAGGTCAGCCCACCGGGTGGCTTCGAAGGAGCCGAGGCGGTCGCCCCGTCCGCCATGGTGAGGGGACGACGTGTTTTGAGCCGGCCGGTGTCGCCGCCCCGGCCACGGCGCTCGACGATCCGCGTCGGGGTTCAGCAGCGCGACGTCCCGGCGCACCGGTGGGCGCGCCCCGACATCGAAGGCAAGACACCGGCACACGTGTCCGCGGCCAGATCCGGCCGCACACCTCGCGCATCGGCCAATGTCCACGATCACCCCCCGGGCGACCACCCCGACGCCCTACCGTCGCGGCCATGACGATCCCTACCGAGCCGATCGGCAGCATCCCGCGCTCCCCTGAGCTCCTGGAAGCGTTCACCGCGCGCGCCAAGGGCCTGCTGACCGACGCCGAGCTGGCCAAGCACCAGGAAGCGGCCGCCCACGAGACGCTGGCCCGCCTGGAGCAGACGGGCAGCCCCGTCCTTGTCGACGGGGAACAGGCCAAGCCGAGCTTCGCCACCTACCCGGTCGCGGGTCTGGACAACCTCTCACCCGACGGTGCGGTCATCCCCTTCGCGGACGGACACACCCGCCGGCTGCCCCGCCTCACTGCCGGGCCCTTCCGGTACCGCGTACAGGCCCAGTCCTTCCAGGCCACGGCGCGACGGCACACCGACAAGCCGGTCAAGCAGGCCGTGATCGCCCCCTCCGCCCTCAGCCTCCTCTACCCAGAGACGCCGCTGGACGGGTACTCCCGTGAGGACTTCCTGCGCGACCTCGCCGACGAGGCCGAGGCCGACATCCGCGGCTGCCTGGACGCCGGCGCCCACGCCGTCCAGCTCGACTTCACCGAGGGGCGGCTGTCGCTGAAGCTCGACCCCAGCGGCGGCGTGCTGGACGACTTCGTCGCCCTCAACAACGAGGTCCTCGGCCGGTTCAGCGATGCCGAACGCGCACGGATCGGCATCCACACCTGCCCCGGCGGCGACCAGGACTCCACCCACAGCCTCGACATCGACTACGCGGAGCTGCTGCCCAGGCTCTTCCGGCTCAACGCGGGCGCGTTCTACCTCCAGATGGCTGGCGAGACCGACCCGGAGCGCGTCCTCGCCGTCGTCGCGGCCACCCGCCCGCCGGCCGCCCGGGTGTTCGTAGGCGTCATTGACCCGATTTCCCGGGCCGTCGAAACTGCCGAGGAGGTACGCGACCGGGTACTGCTCGCCGCCCGCCACATCCCGGTCGAGCACCTGGGCACCTGCGACGACTGCGGCTTCTCGCCGTTCGCCGACGACACCTCGACCTCCCGCGACCTGGCCTTCGCCAAGATCTCCGCCCGTGTCGAGGGCACAGCCCTGGCAGCGGAGGCCCTCGGCGTCTGACCACGGCCCGCGAAGGAACCCGCCCCGATCGCCCCCCGGGGTAGCGATGCGGAGCCGGAACGACCGGTCAGTCCCTCCGCCGGTCCGGGTCGCACACGGTCATTCCCCGATATCACACAGCGGGGCTCGCAGTGACGAGGGGGGGCGCCTCAAGGTCCCTCAAAGGTCAAACCGGCTACCTCATCCGCACGTTGGGCAGTGCGAAGGCGGTAGCGCCGTGATCGGTGTGACGGCCGGCCCTGTGAACCGTTACCGGCGCGGCGCGCGCACCGCCCGCCCCGACGTCGCCGCCAGGATCGAGCAGGCGGTGCGCGAGCGCTGGCAGCCCCGCGTCCGCCGGCGCCGCCGGGCCGCCATCACCGCCGGGATCACGATCGAGACCCGGGCCCGGTTCGGCTGCACCGCTCCGATCGGCACCACCGACGACGGACGGATGCGCCGCCTGACCGTCCACCTGCCCCCGAGTACGCCCGCCAGCTGTTCGGCGCCCGAGACGCCGGAGCCGGCGACCAGCGGATGTGCGGCATCGTCGCCGAGAGGTTCAAGGACGTGTCATTCCAGGGTGGCGGCACCCGCGCACTGGGCCTGACGGACGTGCAGCTCCAGGACATTGACTACCTGGATCTCGACTACTGATCAGGGCCGGGCAGCCCCCGGCGGGCCGCCGGGGCCATTGAGCCGAAGCACGGTGGTTGTCACATGGGCGGGTCTGTTGTCACCGGCCTTCCGTTGGCCGGAGTTCTCCGGTTGAGCAGCGAGTCCGCGATCGCGACGGAGTGCGGAGCGAGCATGGTCCCACCGTCGTCGATGTCCCAGAGCGAGTTCTGCAGCAGCCGTCCCAGGGTCCAGCCGGTCGCGCGTGCGCGGTCCAGGCCGAGGACATCGGTGAGCAGGTCGAAGCGGCGCCGCACGATGCGCAGGGTGTCGCCCTTCGCCACGACGTCGTCCCACCTGCTGTCCAGGGCGGGCCACAGATCGAATCCTGGGTCGCCGGCCAGTGGCTCGGGATCGATGGCGATCCACGGCTCGCGCTGCGCGGCGAGAACGTTGTCGTAGTGCAGATCCCAGTGCAGCATCCGGTCCCCGGGCTCACCGGCCAACTCGGCCACTGCCGATGCCCAGCTGCGCAGGAGCTTACGGTCGGCCGGGTCGACCAACCTCATGATCGCCCTCGAGACCTGATCCAGCATCTCGGAGGCGATGTCGCCAAGACTGCGCAGCCCCTGCGGCGCAGGGACCGCGACCAGCCGCGCGTGGAGCTCGGCAAGGGTGCCCATCGCCACGTCGTCATCGTCGATCGAGGCCACCGTGCGAGCTCCGTCCAGGCGCTCCAAGAGCATGCTGCTGCTCACGGGGTCGTGATCGAGCAGTCGCACCATCCCCTGGCCGTTCCAGGTACGAAGGCCGATCAGTGCGGCAGTGGTCTCCTGACGGGGCATCTGGAGTCTCAAGACCGCGGGCGTACCGTCGGGGCGCAGCACCGGCAGTACCAGTGAGGCTTCTCCGGCTCTTGCAGTGCCATCCCGTTCCAGATCCCAGCGTTCCAGCATGTTCGCCGCGAGAGTCGGCAGTCCTGCGATCCAGGCTCTCCCCTCCTCGCCGAAGCCCGCGGCATACGACGCCGCCAGGTAATGCGGGACCTCGTCACCTTCCAACCTGCTCACATCAGACCTCCATCGCAGGCAACCAGCTGCGCGCCGCAACCTACCGGAGGTCCACGGACAGCCTGCCGTCGCGGCGCACCAGCCCACTTGAAGCCAATCGCGCTTCGGCACACCAACAGCCGCCGGGTTGTCCAGCGATTGGGGGGCCCATCGGCTCGCATGGGGTCCCCGCATACGGCATAGGAGATACGCATATGACCAGTACGGAGCGGCATTTACGGCTCACCGTGCCCCTCCTTGATGTTCGCGGCCCCGGCTACGAGCGACGCATCGACCTCCACCAGGGTCTGCTCGAACTGACCTGCAGCCGCAACACCTCCGTTCCGCCTCCGAACCGCATGCAGAAAACGATCAGTTACCCCGCCGCGCCTCCGCTGGTGGTCGGCCCGCGCCGCCCGGCCGCAGCGCTTGCCAGTGCCGTCCCCGCCGATGCTCCGCAGCCCCTGACCGGCGCTGTCGCTGCCCACGCCCGGCCCCCGGACCGCCGTGTCCTATCCCGTTCGTGCCGCATTGCCCACTCGCCGCTGCGCCAGCCTCATGCCGCTGCTCCGCGTCGCGGCACCCGGCTCGTCCGGGGCTGATTTGCGCCCGGCCCCCGGCACCGCGCCGTCGAGCGCCGCGTCGCCACCGCCCTGAACTGCTCCCGTGAACAGGTCCGCGTCCTCGCCTCCCGAAACCCCGGCCCGCCACCGAGCGCAGGGCCGGCGCTCACTTCCCCGGACCGACCGGAGCGGTGGCGGCGATCATCCGCAGGACCGCCTCGACCACTGCGTCGGGCCGCTCGGTCTGCAGGTAGTGCGTCGTCCCCGCCACGGTGCGGACGGCCGCCTGGGGGAAACGCCGAGCGAAGGCCTCCTGGGCGGGTTCCCATGCGTCCGCGACCGCCTGCGGGACCTCCGCCGCCTCCCGTTCCGCCAGGAGGGTGGTCAAGGGCACCGGCGGAAGAGGGCCGGCGGCCTCGGCTTGGGCGAGGCTGGCGTCCAGGTCGTAAGCCTCCACGGCCCCCACACCCGGGACTGGCGTAGGGCGGAGGATGGGCTGCTGGAAAGACGAGTCCCACACCTCTGCGGGCAATCGTCCCTTAAGATCGGCGGGCAACCCGTCCACGGAGACCAGCCCCAGGACCTGCTGGGGGTAGGCGCGCGCGTAGTGATAGGAGAGGAAGCCGCCGAGCGAGTGGCCGACGAGGACGTACGGGCCCTCTATCCCCGCCGACGACAGCAGCGATCGAAGTTCGACGACGACGTCGCGTGAGGTACGCGGCATGGCCACGGCAGTGCTGCGGCCGGGAGCCGGTGGGTCGCCTTGCAGATAGCTCCCGGGACGGTCGTAGGCGCATACCCGGGTGCTCTCGGCGAGAGCGGGTGCGACAGCCTGCCGCCCGCCCACGGCGAGGTCCCAGATGTCCGCGCCGTTGCCGTAACCGGAGAGCAGGACGACCGTGGGTGATCCGGGCGGTGCGACACCTCGGCACTGCAGGAACACCGCACGTCCGTCGACCCCCACCGGTTTCGCGAAGTCGCCCGGCCCGTCCAGGGGCGGTGCCGAAGGCGCCGAGGTGGAATCGCGTGGAGCGGCATGCGGGTGCGGAGCCGCCGCACGGTCGTGGTCGAGGCGCCCGCAGGCGCCGACGGTCACACCCAGCACCAGGGTGAGGGCCAGAGCCCGCCATCGGACAGGGGCACGCATCAAGGCTCCCTCTCGCTTTCGACTTCCTCCATGTAGAGCCGTTGTACAGGGGCCCGGCCACCGCCGCACCAGCACGAGCTTCGCGGCGCCGCCGCGATGGACGAGGGCCGGCGCCGCGGGGCCGTGGAAGGCCGCACCCGAACGCACCCGCGCATTGCAGCGCATGCCGGCGAACGCGCGGCGCTGCTCTGCGATCCACGCTCCGAGCGGGAACGCGCCCTCCTTGTGCCCGTAGGGCACCCGCGCGTGCCCCTCCCGTGTCGCGTACTCCTTCAACCGGCTCCAGCCGCGGGCCCAGTCCTGCCGCTCGACGTCGATCACGTTGAAGCTGACCCACTCCGCGACCAGCCGCGGGTCCCGAGGAGCCGCAAACCGCAGCAGTAGCCGGGATTCCTCCTCACCTTCACCCGGTGCCGCACCGATGCCCGTAGAGGGGTTCAGGGCCCTTCTCTGGGGCTCCTGCGGAATCGCCAGCAGCTCCACCGCTTCCTCATCGTGCGCACGCAAACCCTGAAGCACCTTCACCAACGGCCGATAAGAACCGGAAGTAAACATGTCCTCCGGCCCGTCTCCGGGCTGAAGGAATACCGGTACGATCAGCGATGCCAATTTTCCCTCACCCGGCTTCTGCCGCAACGCCCGCCCGATCGCCTGCACAATGTCATGAGACACACCCTTGGGATCAAGGAGCGCAACCGAATCCACCGCCCGAATGTCCACCCCTTCGCCCAAGACCCGGCAGTTCGACAGCACCGCCCGCCGCGCCGTCGCACCGAACTGCCGCAGCACCTCGCGCCGCTGCTCGGCCGGATGCTCTCCGCACAACCAAACCGCCCACACCCGCCCCGGGTAGGTCCCGGACCGGTCGGCATGCTGCTTCGCGGCCACCGCCTCCAGGCCGGCCGCGAACGCCTGCGCCTCCATCGTCCGATGATGGAAGGTGATGCACGTCTGAAGCCCATGGGTCGCCATGGCGTGCAGGAGCGCCACCTGAAGCGCCCCCAGCCGCTCCCCGCGCACCTGCTCGCTATGCCGCTCCTCACCCCGCAGCCGCTCCGGCGTCACCACCGGATCCGCCAGCTCCAACACGATCACCTGATACCGCGCCAGCACCCCCCCGGGAGACGGCCGACGCCAAGCTGAGCTTGTAGAGCACCGGGCCCGAAGACCGCTTCGTCGTCCATGCTCGCCGCCAACTCCGCCGGCAGCGCCTCCCGCACCCCCTCAGCCACCACGTAGACCGCCCGCCCCTGCCAAATCCGCGGCGTCGCCGTCATATACAGCCGCCGCCCCGCCGGAATCACCGCCTGGTCGTGCACCGCAGCCCACGCCTTACCCATCGACCCCGACGTCCGGTGCGCCTCGTCCACGACCACCAGGTCCAGCGGCGCGAGCCGCTGCCCGTAGGCACCGGCGAAAGCCTCCTCCAGCACCCCCAACGACGCATACGTCCCGAACATCAGCACCGGCCCGGACCCATGCCACATCGCCAGCCGCACGGAGTTCGTCGTCGCGCGCACCCGCAAGTTCAACTCGGGGTCATCATCCAGGGAGCACACCACCATCGCCGGCCCCTGGTGCCCGGCCTCCCGCCACGCCGTAACCGTCTGCGTCAGCAGGTCCAGCGTTGGCACCAAGACCAGCACCCGCCCCCGCGGGGCGATCCGCCGGGCGGCCGCCGCCGCCATGACCGTCTTACCGGTCCCGCACGCCGCGTGCACCTGACCCCGCAACCCACCCTGGGGAATTCCCCCCGCCGGAATATCGAAGCCGCGCACAATCGCTTCCACGGCTTCGATCTGGTGGTCACGCAGTTTCAGCGGCATTCCTGTCTCCTTGGCAAAGAAGGGGCGGCTCCTGCTTGCCGCTGTCGCGCCGGGGTGATTCCCGACTCCTTCCAGATGATCTCCATCACCGTCGGCGCGAAGACGCACGTGGACCAGATGTCTCGACCGACCAGAGCGAGCGCAAGTTGGGCTGCGGGCGCACTGGTGACGATAGGCACCCGCCCCGGCCGGCCAGACCTAACTGGTGGAGGAAGACTGCGCGTGCCCCAGACGCGCAGTTCCGCACCTGCACCGTCCGTTCCGGTCGGCTCGACGCCTGGGTGGATGGGAGGCGGACCGAGATGCTGTGCGAGGGGCTCGGCTTCACTGTCGGCTCGTCGTTGACGTGCTGTCCGCCTGATGACACCTCACTCGATGCCCTGTCAGGCTCGCACAGTCATTGCATATTCACCTTCGTACAGGCATGACCATATGGCTTCGCCGCTCGCGTACTCGCCTGACCAGCGAAGACGCCTACGCAGTGCAGGCGCGCCATTAGTTCACATTACAATAAAATCGGGAACCTGTATGTCAATATCGAGTGCCGCCCTGCGCTCCGCCGTGGCGATCGTCGTCGCGGCCATGACTCTCGGGGCGGCCGCCTGGGCATCCACCGCTGATCACCAGATGTCGTCCGCTCGCGCTGCGGCTGTAGTCGACAAGCCACCGGAACCGCTCATCTGACCGTCCCTCGGGCCAACGCCGGTGAGCTGGTGGACGACGCCGGCGGAGCCCGTGTCGAGTTCCCAGAGTGACCGGCAACGACGGCGTCCAGATCGGCATCGGTTTGCCGGGGTCAGCCCGAGCAAGCGCGAACACTTCAACTCACGGCACCGTCGTCTACACCCAACCCACTGCCCCGCTGGACGTGTCCGCCCAGGTCGGCCAGGACGGCACTGTCAGTGCACTGATCACCCTCAAGGACGCGACAGTGCCCACCGAGCAGCGCTTCCCCCTCGACCTGCCCGACGGAGCCCACGCGACCGTCACCCAAGACGGAGGCGTGGTCGTAAGCAACCACGAAGGCGAATTGCTCGGTACCTTCTCCAGCCCCTGGGCCAAGGACGCACACGGCAAAGCCGTACCCACGAGCTACCGCCTTGAAGGCAACGTCCTGGTCCAGGCGGTGCGAACCAACGCCGACACCGCCTACCCGGTCGTCGCCGACCCCAGGTGGTGGGACAAGACCAAGGAACTCGTCGGCGGCATGATCTCAGACACCTGGAATTCCATGAAGTGCGGCGGCGCCCTCGCCGCAGCCTTCCACCCCGGCACGGCCAGCTACAAGGCCATCAGGGCCGCAGGCGGAGTGAAGAAGCTCCTCGCTGGTCTGTCCGGCGTCAACAGCAAACGCGGCGCTGCCGCTGTCCTGGGCTCCGGCTTCACGACCTGTTCAAAGTCCAATCCATCAAAAAGGCATGCTTCGACAACCTGAAGTAGCCGCAGCGCTCAAGAAAGAAAAGGAAACAGTGAGTCGCCAGAGCAATGACCCACTGAGTGGACCAGCCCTCTAGGCCCGGGACGCCGCGAAAGCAGGTGTCCTCTACATGTTCGGCTACTTCTCGGTCAGCAACCTCATCGATCATCCGCTCGACACCCGGTGGCTGCTCCTGCCCGCAGCAGGGGTGGTCAGGCTCGTACTCGCGGCGGGCTGGACAGGCATCGGCGACCGTCCCTAGTTCATATGGGGGACCGCGCTGCTCATCGTCATTCTCACCATCGTGGGCGCAATCCAGTCCTGACAGCGGACCCGGAATCTGCCCGCAGCGGCACCGCCGCACCCGCCCACGACGAAGCACCGCCCACCTCTTGAAGCTGGCACCCGACCGGCACGCACGACGCTCCATCTGGCAAGACCGAGAGGTCTTGCCAGATGGAGCCGACCGATCCCACCACCAGCTCAACCGACCGGCCCGGACACGGCCCAGGCCACCGTCCGGACAAGCCGGCCGACACCGACACCAAGGCTGAGGAGCTGCGGTCGGTTGCCTCCTGCCACTGGCCGAGCTGGAGGCCCCATGGCCGGCCGGGGCCCTCTCACCCCGCTTGCCATCCTGGTGAGATCCAGGGCGCGGCTCTCCCGGTGGGCTCGTTGCTCACCGTGCTCTTGGTGGTGTGGCTCCGCCTCATCGGAATGCCAACTTGCGGCCGGCTTGTTCATCCCTGATGGCAGCCTCCTCGGGATTCGGTGACGAACCCTCCCAGAGCCCCGGCAGCAGCCCCTGGCCTGTGCTTGGCTAGTTCCGGTGGTGCCGCGCCGCGCGTCGGCGTGCATGGCCTCGGGCGTTGCGCACCTGCCATGCCTCGCCCGCCCTCGATGCGCATGAATTACCGATTTCCAGCGTCGTTTCCGGCAGGGAGGGGGCATCGTCCCCGGTTTCGGCTCTTCTTTCTGCTCGATAACGTTCCAGGGGCGCGGGAACGAGCTCGTCAGGATGGTGGAATTCGTGCCCAGCCTCGGGGAACAGAACCAGGACTCCGGAGTTATAGGTTTCCTCCAGGACGATCCCGACGGTGTCGTCGGGATGGTTGCTGTCCCCGACTGGTGTGACGATGTCGCCTGGGTGCCAGCGCGGTTTCCAGTCCCTTCCCTGTCCCATAACTGCCCCTTTCCTGTCTGCGTGCTGTCCTTTAGTCGAAGCGCCCGTTGTTGCAACCCCGCCAGCCTACATGGCCGTTGACCCAGTACGCGGTGATGATCCCCTTGAGCCCGACATAGGTCGCGCCCTTTCCGATGGTCAGCTCGGAAGTGATCACACACATGGTGCGCTTGCTAGCACCTCCGCCATACTGCGCGGTGTGGGTCGTAGTGTTTGGGAAGCGGTGACCCCAGCTGCCCTTGGTCTGGTTGCTGAGCGCCTTGTCCCACAGAGCCATGGCCGCCTTGTCCGTGGGGTGGTTGAACTTCCGGGCGT
Source organism: Streptomyces solincola (assembly GCF_002982015.1). Lineage (GTDB taxonomy): Bacteria > Actinomycetota > Actinomycetes > Streptomycetales > Streptomycetaceae > Streptomyces > Streptomyces solincola. Next base: position 1,259 of record NZ_PVLV01000224.1, on the reverse strand, counting down.
GTGTTCCGCCGGCCTTGATGTGCTTCATGCCGTACTTGCTGCTGCCAGCCCGAATGACGGTGTCCTTGGAGTCGCCGAGGAACCAGTAGAGGATCTTCTGTTCCTTCGGTCCGCTCTTGGTGCCTCGCGAGCACGGGCCGTCGAAGTCGCAGCCCCAACCCTTGGGCTTGCTGGTGTGGTAGCTGGCCTGGGCAGGGGTGACGGCCAGCATGGTGATACTCGCAGCTGCGGCGAGCGCGAGAACGGCTTGTCGTTTCACGATATTCCTTCAACGTAGGGGATATACGGCTAGCTCATGAGACAGAAGCGATGATCTTTTGTCAATAAGGAGAATATTTAACCGCCGATGGCTTGTATTTATGGTGCAACCCTTTATTGGGCGATTTTGACGCTACGAGGGACTGGAGGTATGCCGCCCCGTCACCCCAGAGGGAAGAACCCCCAATCTGTGCACAGCAACCCAACCTGATGCAACACCACTCGTTGCTGCCCCGGCGGAGCCGGGTGGTTGAGGTCGGGAGCGCAGCGGAGTCCCGTAACCGGGAGGCGCTACCCGGATCCGCGTCAGCGGATCCGTTCGCTCCCTGCGCGGCTTGCCGCGCAGGGCTTCGCGTCTTGGGCGCTGACCCGGCGGGAGGTTCCGCTGCGTCAGGTCTGCCGTTAGGTTGGCAGTTGTTCGTACCCCCGAGCAGGGGGCTAGGGCACCCCTTTCTGCAGTCAGGCAGGCGGGGACCTGGTCCAGAAGGGGTATGAACATGAGTGATGACCGTAGGTCGCCTCGTCGGGAACGGCCGGCTGCCGAGTTTGCGAAGCGAGTCGTCGTGGCACTGAGCGCGCGTGCTCTGTGGACAGTGATCGTGGAGCTAATGCGAGGCGACAGCTGATCCTTTGCCAAGGGCGGGGTGCTTGCCCCCTGCGAGCCCTACCCACCGGCCCCGCTCGGGCCTTCAGCCGAAGGCCCGAGCGGGGCCGGCACAGTAGGCGTATCCGCCCCCTTTCCGTAGCCCGTCTCGTGCCAGCGGGCCGTAGGGCCTGGAGACGCAGGCAGAAGAGTCATTGGGGAGCGCAGCGGCCAGCCGATCCCGCAAGCGGGATCGGCTCGGGGCGGAGCGCAGCGGAGTCCCGTACCCGGGCTGCTTGCGGCCCGGGTGACGCCTCCCGCTCGCGGGAGGCGTATTGCCCGCGCTCGCGCGGGCAATTGGCGGTGCGTCAGCACCGCCCGGATCCGCGTCAGCGGATCCGTTCGCTTCCTGTGCGGC